>NZ_JACNMS010000003.1:0-309300 GCF_020595125.1 Jeotgalibacillus aurantiacus | reverse complement strand
GAATTTTTTCATAACAGATTACTTTCCGTGAAAACGCTTACTTTTCAACGTTCGCAAACTCATTGTCAAAATGTTATAATAATTTATATAAGAGGAGGAAACATGATGATGGATCCCAAAGTGAAATATCTAATGCTCGTACTCCCGACGTTTATATTAAGTATTATTCTGCTGTATATTCTGCCCGAAAACCGGAGCTTATTAGCGATGTCTCCAGTGATCGGCGCATGGATCGTGTATTTTCTCTGGCAATACGCCAGTAAATCAAAAGATGATGAAGAACCGGTTTAAATCATTTTAAAATGGGGGTTATGAATTGGCAGTTTTATTCACATTTGTCGGAGATATAATGGCTGCAATTGCTGCTTCGTATATGAAAATGAAGGATAAATGAAGAAACGCCGGAGTTGAACGGAACTCCGGCGTTTTTGATTAATTCATGGTTTGGACATAAACCGTGCCGGGAACATCCTACGCTTTCCGCGGCCGCGCGGTGAGCCAACTTGCGCTTCGCGCTACGTTGTCTCACCTGTCGCTTCTCTGCCGCAGGAGTCTTCGGATGTTCCCGGCACTCTTGTTGTTAATTTCCAAGATCGTTACTTCAAATGGAAAATAGGGAAAAAAAACAAAATGAAATCAAACAGACTCTGGCGTTTTTATTCCTTTAAGCTTTTGCGGTTTGATGCTTCCCGCAAGGATCATGGCAACCAGCAGAACGGCTCCGCTCACAATCCAGAAACCATAAGCATAACTCATGATCTCGGATGTGAGAACACGATCGTTCACTTCAAATCCTAAAAAGGTAATACCAATCCCTGCTCCGTCTACTGTTTTAAGCGTCTGCATAACCAGATATCCCTTTAAAGCCAGTAACCCCGACAAAATTCCCAACCAGATACTTGCCATTCCACGCTTCCTAACAGACATGCCGATTCCTCCTTTAACGCAGAATCTCACTTAATGTGTCTTTTGCTTTGGAGCCATTTATTGTATACGTTCCGTTTCGTTCAGAGCTTGTGAATCGTGTAAAGCGTCCGCTTTCTTCCCATAAATAAACACTTTCCTGATCGCCATTTTCATATGTAAAGGTCACCTTCACGTCAGCGAATGTAGCCATTTCAGATTGTCTGCTTCGATGATCTGCGTTATTTAAAATGGCCGTCAGTTCTTCAATGTCCTCTTGATTTTCGAGCGACAGCTCTTCCCCGTAAGACTGCTGATCTGCTTCCCAATACTGGATCACGGCTGTATTAGTTTTTTCAAAGGTGTTTGATGCCAAAATGATTCCTGCTAATCCAAAAAACAAGACGAAGGCAATGATGACTGGTTTTCTCATGCTGATAATAGACTCCTTCATTTGTACTCTTATAGGTATAGACGTTATGATTTAAAAGAAGTTTCGGGACTATTGGGTTATCTTTGAAAAAATCGGGAATAAAACACGGATAAAGGAGCGATGAACATGAAACCAGCCATTAAAGCGTTTATTTTTGATGCGTACGGAACATTATTTGATGTCCATTCAGTGATGGAGGAATTGGAGCAGCATTTTCCTGAAAAAGGCCAGGCGATCAGCCAGACTTGGCGTAAAAAGCAGGTAGAGTATTTTTTCATGAGACAAATCATGGGTCGCTACAAGCCCTTTGACCATGTTACGCGTGACTCGCTTATTTATGCCGTAAAAGAAAACGGGCAGAACATATCAGCTGAAACACTTGACCAGATGCTGAATGCGTACCGTAAGCTTGCTCATTATGATGAAGTGTCAGATGTATTAAAAAAGCTTCAGGGCAAAGAACTGATCATTTTTTCAAACGGCTCAGACAACATGCTGCAGCCATTAATTGATTATTCCGGACTCGGTCCGCTTTTTACAGATGTCATCAGTGCAGATGAAATCAAACAGTATAAGCCTTCACCTGCAGCTTATCTTCATGCTCTTCAAAAAGCCGGGGTCAAGCGTGAAGAGGTGCTATTCATGTCATCTAACGGATGGGATATTTCAGGTGCCAAAAGCTTCGGCTTCAACACAGCATGGATCAACCGTAATGGACTGCCTGTTGAAGAATTGCAGCTTGAGCCTGATGCTGAGTATAGAGATTTGAGCGGGATATTGGAGTGGGTAAAGTAAGAAAGAGCTCTTCGTTAAGTTACCAACCTTAAAATTGAATTAAACACAAAAGAAAAAACGTCGGATCAGGATAGAGCCTGATCTGACGTTTCATTATCGAAAAGTCTCGCAATATTAATATTGATTCAACGCATCCTGTAAACGCCGCTTGACTAAATCTATAAGCTCCTGTGGCTTCTCTACTTTTACATTCCCACCATAACAGATCAGATGACCCGCCGTAAAATTCAGCTCCTCCACAGGCACACTCCCTTCCCATCGACGATCCTTCACATCCTGATAAAAAGGATCTGCTTTCGCTCTTCTCTCACCTTCATCAGTAAAAGATAATACAACCTTCACCTCTTCACGTGTTTCAGGAAACGTAAGCCAATCAACCAAAGTCGGCAAATCATCTTTTTGATTCTCTCCCCATTCTGCACTGATAATGCGATCTACTCTGAATAGCAAAACTTTTTCCCGGTAAAAAGCAGGCATATACCAGGACTGGTCGAAATATAAACCAATAGGAAAAACTGAACGTTTTGAGATTCCTTTTGCTGATTCATAGGTCAACTTCAGTTCTCGCTGTTCAAGGGCTGCTTCCAAAATCACTGTCGTCCATTTGCTTTCCCTGTTTACCGAGGACGCTTTAAACACGACCTTTTTCTCAACTCTTCTAATCTTTTCACGTGTCGATGCGGGAAGCTCAGTGAAATAATTTTCTGCTAAAAAAGAACGGATCTGACCAAACGGAAGGTCCGGTATTTGCTGAAAAGTATTCATGATCAGGTATAAACCGAGCGCCTCGTTTTCATTAAATTGCAGAGGGGGCATAATCCGGTTTGGTAAAACACGATAACCACCATACCTGCCAGGCTCCGAGTACAGTGGATAGCCAAGTTCCTGCAGTTTATCAAGATCACGCTGAACCGTTCTGACAGATACATCAAATCTCTCTGCCAACTCACGGGCTGTAAAGGAACGGCCTGGATCCAGCATTCTCATCATCGTCAATTGACGTTCATTCATTTCATTCAACTCCATTCAATTACGACACATTTTGTCATAATTGAAGTATAAACTAAAATCAAAAGGAGTGATCAATCATGCATAAAAACAAATTATATATCGCGATAAGTCTGGATGGAATGATTGCAAAGGAGGATGATTCACTGGACTGGCTTGAAGCAGCAGAAGGTCTTGGTGACAATGGATATCAGGCGTTTTATGATAGTATTTCATCCGTAGTGATGGGTAATCGCACCTACCGGAAAGTGATGGAGATGACAGATGATTTCCCTTATCCTGACCGTCCTTCTTATGTGCTTTCCCGAACACAACAAGAGGATCCGAATGTCACCTTTACATCCGAATCATTGAAGACATTACTGCCGGAATTACAGAAAAAACACAACGGCGATGTCTGGATTGTCGGCGGCGGAGAACTCGTTAAGCACTGTCTTGAGCATCAATTAATTGACGAATTTCAGATCGCCATCATTCCTGTTGTATTAGGAAGCGGGATTCCCCTTTTTCCAAATGGAACAGCCTTTACAGAACTGAAGCTGACTAAAGTTGAACAGTTTAATCAGATTACGATGCTGCACTACATGAAAAAATGAGGTGATGATGTGCCGGTAAATATACTGACTAGAGGAAAAGCGTTTTTGTTGGATTATCTATTGATTCTATTTTATTTGGTACTCATCTTCTGTTTGTATCTTGTTTTCCCTATGCAGATCGAAGCATTATTCAGCGGAGGGCCGTGGCGTAATCAGCTGGCCGGTTTTCTGATCGTCACTTTGCCCGTATCACTATACTTCGCTGTCTCTGACTCCCGTCTTGTCGGGCAGACATTCGGAAAGAGAAAAACAAACATTCAAGCGGTTGACCATCATGGCCAACCGCTCACTTTTCTGCACTCATTTATAAGGGTCCTCTTGAAATTCCTACCGTGGGAGCTTTCGCATTTCCTCGTTTACCGCCTGGTGTTACTTGGTGATTCACCAATGCCCGTTTCTTATACTATCCTTGGCATCACCATTTATGGACTCATGTTTACTTATATCCTAACAGCCGTATTTACTCCAAAAAAGCAGACATTATATGATCTTTTGACGCGGTCAAGAGTTGTCAGGAAATGAATGGTCGAGCGCTTGAAAAGCTCTCTCCAAAAATCCGGTCGTTTCTGCAGAGATTGGGTAAAGCCCCATTTGAGAGGAACGTTCTTCAGATTTTCTCACTTCCCAGAATTTCTCTGCCAGAGCTTCGTTATCACCAAATGTTTCTGCTGATAAAGACTCCACTTCCTCGGCAAGAAGAATGCCAAGCGAAGATTCAGGTTCAACTCCAGCTTCTATGTATAAATTAATCCTTTTGACCATATGAATCCACTTTTTTGTCAGTGGATCTCCGTTTTCCAATTTGGGAAGAGTATGCTCAAGAATCTCTGATTCCTCAGGCGTAAAATAATCTTCCCATTTCCGATCTTCATTTTCCTGTTTGACGAGCCTCAAAAGCTTTTGCCACTCTACAGTCCCAGTCAGCTCGTAATCGTGAAGAAGCGATTGAGTGTGACGAATCTTATCATTCATTACTTCATTTTCTTCTCTTAACATCGACATGTGAGCCGCCAGAATGGATTGAATAGACTTTTCCTGCAGGATCGTTTTTAACTGATCTAACGGCAGCCCCATTCTTTTCAACAATAATATTTTTTGCAATTCAATCAAAACCTTATCGTCATAAAGCCTTCTCCCCCCTTGATCTGTAGATGTCGGCTTAACCAGTCCGATCTGATCGTAATAGCGAAGTGTTCGGACAGTCAGATCAAACAGTTTGGAAACTTCTCCTGTCGTTTTCATCTTTTTCCCCTATCCTTGAAATTATTTCTTGCAGGTGACGTAACGTTATCTTCTATAGTGAAGGTATCTTAACTTTGGGGGTACATTCATGGAACAGAAAATGACGGCTTCATCCTTTACCTATGCTCTCATACTGGCACTGATCTTCATCCCGTTCTTTGTTGATACATACGCAGCAGACACATTGAGAAAGTTCGTTGACCACGATCTGTCTCACGGGCTGTTAATGGGATTGATTCTTACCTGCTTAATCATCTTTTTTCTAATCTTTGGTGTTATAAAAAAACAATCTCTTCAATGGGCCAGCCTCGGCTTGAAGAAAATGCACACAAGCCAATGGTTGTTCGTTTTTAAATGGACACTGATTAATATTTTCTTAGGAATCCTTTACGTGGTTCTATTGGAGCTAACAGGAATCGGAAGCTCAAACACGAAAACAGAGAGCCTTCAAAACGAAGGAATCACGATGTTTGTTCTGGCTTTTCTATCAGCCGCGATCCTCTCTCCGATTTATGAAGAGCTCTTTTACAGAGGATTTATTTATACCTGGCTAAGGCAGCGGTTGACACTTTACCCTTCTCTGATCATCAGTGCAGCCATTTTCACACTGGTCCATATCCCTACCTATAACACACTTCCGATCAACTTTATCAGCGGAATCATCTTTGCATGGGTATACGAACGTACCGGATCCATTATCAGTAGTATGATTGTTCACGCCAGCTTTAACGGTTTGGCTGTTACCTTAACATTATTACTTGGATAGTCTGCAAGAATCTAATTTGTCTCCATCATCACATTCCTCTTGCCTGAGTAAAATGCGGCTTTGTTTTCACTAGAGACTCCCAACATCTCAGCAAGTGTAACAGCGAATTCAGCGTAGGCATGTCCCTGCGCGGTCAGGAGGTTCCCCGTTTGAACAACCGGTTCATATACAAAGCCGGTTTCCTCAAAGCTACCAAGGAAATCCCGCTGTTCTCCTGATAAAGTAACGGTGTAGGTCTGTCCTTTTAATACGCCGGCCTTTGCCGGGATATAAACACCGCTGCAAATGGAGGCGACAATTTTATTATTTGTGTAAAGATCAGCCGTGAGGTCATAGATTGACTGCATATCCACAACAGGTTTTAAATCGCCACCAGGAATGATGATCCCCTCATACTCCCTGTGAGCGACTTCATTTAAGCTTAAATCCGGTATCGTGACAAGACCTGCTTCTGACCGGATAGGTAAACGGTCAGAAGCAACGGTTACGACCTCCACCTCATTCCGGATCATAGAAATCGCAACAGTCACTTCAAATTCACAATACCCTTCAAATAAAAACAGCAGCATTTTCCTCATATTTGTCCCCATTCCCTCTAAATAGATGATTTAATATTAACAGATACATCCATCTTTGGATTCGTTTATCTTTATACAATGAGTGTTGTGATAGAATATCTACGTAACGGAGGTGTTTTTGTGAAGTATTCAACTTTAATCTTCAGCATAACTGCCGCGATGCACTTTGTTTTTCTTATTAATCATACTTTCTTTGATAATGAGTACATAGGTTTTGTTCTCTGGATCAATTCAACGCTATTTTTCTTTGCGATGATCGCTTTTGTAAATAGTAGATACGAGCATAGGAAAGGAGCTCAACAACATGAAGCTTAAAATGCTGACCATCTTCGTCACTGACTTTGAAAAGACGATCTCATTTTACCGGGATCTCCTGGATTGGAAACTGCTTGAACAAGATGACTACCATCTGGCCTTTAATGCCTTCGGTACGGAGGTTCACTGCTACCTGGCTGAAAAAGATACTTCACCCGGAGATTATTCAAATGAGGCTCGCACTGTTTTTGTTTTTGAAGTAGACAACATTGATCAAAAGATGCACGAAATGCTTGAGAAAGACATCACCTTTTTACATACAAAGCCAAACCAAAACAACTTCAGTAAGTATGCCGCTTTTGTAGACCCCTTTGGCAATGTGCATGAGATATGCGAATTGCTAAAAACCCCCTGATTATTTAGTTCAGGGGGTTTTTGGCGTGTTTAACTTGTAACGTACCCAAGAATTCTTTTAAAGACGGTTTGTGACAACTAATAAAGTCATCATACAACCCCATCTTTAAACCAATTCATCCGTCTTCTTTTCAGCACGTCTTGCCAGTCCAAAGTAAGCACCGAGCGCTAACAGGCTGGCTGTGAAAATGATCAGCCCCATTGGTACGGCTGTATCTTCCCCTGCAATCCCGACAAGCGGCGCTGTCAGAGAGCCAAGGACGAGCGGCAGCATTCCGAGAAATGCAGATGCACTTCCTGCAATATGCCCCTGCGTTTGCATCGCAAGGGAGAATGAAGCGGTAGCCACCATCCCGATTGACATGACGAAGAAAAATAGCGGAATGGCAATCGCGATAAACGGACCATTTACAAGAACCGCAACGGTCAGAACAGCACCTGCAGTAACTGCCTGACTTAAGCCATAGAGCAGAAACTGACGTTCAGATACCTTATGTGACAGACGTCCGACTGACTGCGTTCCGATAATCAGTCCGATTCCGTTTAATCCAAATAAGTAGCTGAATACCTGCGGTGATACACCATAAATATTCTGATAAACGAAAGGTGTTCCTGACACATAAGCGAATACACCTGCGATCATAAATCCTTGAGCCAATGCGTAGCCAAGGAACTGTCGATCCGCCACAAGAGACTGAAAGTTTTTCAGCGTCTGTCCGATATTACTCGGAACACGTCGCTCTTCCGGCAGAGTTTCTTCCAGCCTTGAAGTAATTAAAAAGAATAACAGTATGCCGATGATACTTAAAACGACAAAAATACCGTTCCAGTTTGTGAATAGCAGCACCGTACTTCCTGCAATTGGTGCAAGGATCGGCGCCAGATTACTGACCAGCATGAGCAATGCAAAAAATTTGGTCAGTTCCCTGCCGCTGTATGAGTCACGGACAATGGCCCGTGAAATGACAATCCCGGCTGACGCAGCAAATCCCTGGAGAAAACGGGCACCAATCAGGAAATAAATATTGGGTGAAAACGCAATTGCAAAAGAAGCAATTGCATAAGCAATCAAAGCAATGACTAAGGGACGCTTCCTTCCATGTACATCACTCATTGGCCCCATGATCAACTGTCCAATTCCGAGTCCAAGCAGACAGGCTGTCAGACTGAGTTGAACAGACGAAGCAGAGGTACCAAGTTCAGATGCAATCGTCGGAAAGGAAGGTAGATACATATCAATCGTTAACGGACCCATCGCACCGAGCGAGCCCAGAAGCAGCGCAAGGCGGGTCCTTTTTGAACCGGTAAGGGTGTTCATTTTCATCCTGCCTTTCAATCATTCGATTCACGAAGCACGGAGTCTATTATACACCTCTTACGTAAACTTACCTATACAACTGCTTTAAGGGATTGTTTATTGTTTGTCTGAAATTCTATTGTTCATTTCCTTACCGAAACCACACCATCACTGAATCGCATACCGGCTCATAACCGATGTCCATATAAATTTTATTAGATGTCGGGTTAGCCATGTCTGTATAGAGCGATAGTGTATCGTATTGCTCCAACGCTTTTTTAGAGAGCTCCGCTACACAGTTGGAGGCATAGCCGCGCCCTCTGAGTTCAGGCGGCGTGTAGACAAATGCAATGTTTGCATTGTGAACAGTTGGCCTTGAGATCACCGCAACGGAAACGAGTTTTTCCTGATCCCGCCAGCCGTACAGACGCCCCTCATTAATCATACGTAAAGCAGCCAGCCGGATTTCTTCAGCGGATGCAGGCTCAGGAACATGGCTGTGAAAATCGGTTAAATAATCAACAACGAGCTCTGAATCTACCATTTCCACCTGCTCAAGCTCACCAGATACACTTTTCGGATCCACAACATCAGTCAGCTTGTAAATGCGCTGATCCATTTTAATGTCATACGCCGTTCCTCTATTTTTTATGTAGTCGGCAATTGTCAGTACCGTTTCTTTTTCACCGACAAGACCAGGTACCTTGTTGTCAAAAAGCCAGTCCGCAATCTGATTCAGATCGTTTTGATCAAGTCCTGTATGCAGTGACAGGATCGCCTGGGAAGGAATCGTCTGCAGCATAAACATTGCCGGTTTCCCGTCCTTCTGAATCTTTGCCATGAGGTACGGCTTTGATTCCATTTTAAGTGCCATTGTCAGTCCTAGAATCAGATTGTTTTCAGCTTCCTGTTTTAACAAAAAAGGAACTGCTTCTTCTCTAAAAGATTCTATATCACGAAATATTTGAATATTGATCATCTTTTTTCCTCCAATCGTAATGAATGATTTCCTTCACAAACTTTTTACACTGGTAAGCTCTGTAGATTTTGCTGAAGTAACCGGATCTTCTTTTATTTAAAATAGATTCAGCTTCTTTCAGCAAACGCACCCATTGAACATCCGAACGTTCTTTCATCCATATTAACGCACCTCTTTTTGACACAATCTCTCCTGTCTCAAATGTATAACCGATTCGCGATACGGTCGCCATCGCAAAAGCAAAATCGCTGTCCCGAATAAAAGAAAAAATCGTCTTACTTTTACCTGTCCAGTAATGTTCCAGATTGTAGCGTAATGTATTCTCAACGTCTTCCCAGGTGATATTCATTTGCTGAGGACTGCCAAACATACAGATTGCCTGATGAGCTAGCATCCACCATGTAATGGCATTGATATCCCAATGTCCCTCCTTCACTCTTCCATTATGTATATACGGATAGGGAGCCAGTTCATGATTCATTTTTCCGAGATCCTCTTTCCTGATAAACATAGCGTCAAGCTGCTTTCCAAATTTCAGATTAAGGCTCGGACTTAGCGCATTACGCACCTGATCCACTGATATACGATCATTTACAACAAACACCATATCAATATCACTGCAGTTCTTGACATAGCTGCCTGTAGCTATTGAACCATATACATAAACCGATTCTATGTAACCCGTCAGCTCATGTGTCAGTTGATCCAGCAGCTGACCCATAAACCCCTTTAATTCTCCCGGTAATTCGCCCATTTTTATTCCCCCAAAAACATTCAATTTTTCAACGTTATATTGTAAAATAATAACACACTCAAAAGTGGATTCTTCACTTTTTATGATCACCAGTGATTCCTGAAAGCCGATTTAGTTCGCCTTTCACATTGATAACCTGACAGAGTGTCAGTATAATAGTACAGCGGTGTACGAAAACAACTTCGGCACTGAGTGAAAAAGAAAGGGATGCGCACCATGAAAATGAACCGAAAACTGATCATGATCCAGGCGGCACTTGTCGTGGCAGGCGTCCTCGGCTATACCTATATACTAAATGAAACACCAAAACCAAGAATATTTGCTCTTTCATTTTTATTTTTCTTCTGGCTGGCCACGGACGTTACTCGCGCCTATATTCAAAAGAGCGGTGCATCCAAATGGATGCAGTGGATAGGCTATGCAAGCTTCCTGATCACCTCAACCATTGGATTAAGCATTATTTACACGTCTTCATAATACAGACATGAAAGCGGCTGCTGAGATATTCAGCAGCCGCTTATTCTGTCCAGACGCGTGAAAAAGTCCAGCTATCGTTTTGATATGACACTTTATATACATCCGGGTTTGTTAAAGCTCTCCATTCCTCAAAACCTGTCTGAGGGTCTATTTGTTTAAGCATAAGTGACAGAAGATTACCGTGCGTCACAAGGGCTGCTTCCCCTCTTGCCTCTGTTAATTCACAAACCACTTCCCAGCCACGACTCATCGCTTCTGACGCTGACTCACCGCCAGGCATTTTGAGATCTGGATCTGCAAATGACTCTTTCAGTCGATCCAGCCAGTCCGGCAAATCCACCTTACTAAGCACTCTCTCTGACAGCCTGATATCCTGCTCGACATCCAGCTTTTTCAACTGTGCAATTGGCTGAGCCGTCTCTACTGCTCTGACAAACGGACTTGAAATCACACGCTCCAGTTCAATCTGTTCAAAAAAGTCTGCAAGCTGTTTTGCCTGAACCTTTCCTTTTGCCGTTAATTCGGCTTCAGGTTCCTGCCCTACTGCCTGGCAATGTCTGATTAAATAAAGATTCCTCATAATTATGTACCTCTTAAACCACTTTATTTTAATATGCATATGACAATCACCCATCCCCTTATCAAACCTGTGCGTATGATATAGAGAATTCCATTCGAGGAGGATGATTTATGAATCAGCATGATTCGTTTTACAGCTATCCCGTTGATTACTCCCGCTCATTCGATCAAGACGCTATTAGACGCCCTTACTACAACCGGCCACCTTATTGGCGTCCATATTACCGACCTCGTCCGTACTGGGGCGTTCCATTCCTGGGAGGACTTGCAGGCGGACTGTTGGCCACGACTTTGTTCCCTCCTTACGGATATGGATACGGGTACGGTGGATACCCATACTGGTAAATCAAAAACAACGGAAACCCCGCTTTTTGGAGGTTTCCGTTTTCATGCTAGCGATTCACATTTACTTTAAAGGAACGTTGCGGATTGAATTCAAATTCAATCCCACGATATGTAAAAACGGGAATAAAACCTGTTCGCTCAGCTGTTTTAACCGAAGGCAGATTTTCAACCTGGCAATCCCAGTACGGCATCATTTTTTCAGCGATGCATTCTTCAACAAAAGCCGTTGCCGCCGCTGTGGCGAGCCCCTTTTGTTCAAACGTCATAAATGTTTCAATTTCGATCGCATGAATATTTCCTGCTCGATATCCCGTCATACATACAGACGTAACCTGCTGTCCCTTCATCACACAAAATCCGATTCCTTTTTCAAAAAAGCTCTCTTTTGAAGACCAGAATTCTTTGATTTTATTATGAATCAGCCGTCTGCTTGTATAGTCTGCAACGTGAATCGCTTCCTGCATGTATTTCACTTCATAGCCAGGTGGAAGCAATGCTTTTTTCGGTTTTTTCTTTTTATTATAAATATAAACAGCCTGTTCCCACGTCTCACTTTTACGCTCTGAAAAGATTTCATCAAGCACATCATTCCAGCCGGGATGATAAGAAAGAATTTCTGCGATTCCAATGCCCTGGGCCAACGCATCCGGCCCTGCGACCAGGTCCATGAAATCCTTCAGCTTTCTATTAAACATCTCATTTTTCTCATCCCCAATGACATAAAAACCATCAAGGTTTCCTAACCATACCACCGCGGAAGAAGGGGAATCCAGTTGATCAACAAACACTCTTCCTTCATTGATGCCCTCAATAACCGCCCTTACTTCAATAGACCCCTGCTTCCGAAGCAGCGGCTCACAAAGTTGGAATTGATGCTTAGCCAACTCTTTCACTTCATCCCCTCCCCTATCTCTTTTCACCATCGTACCATAATACAACAATTAAAGGATTTTTTTCATTCGCGCAGAATATTGCATATTAAAAGGAGTGATTCTCTAATGAGTGAAAAAGTTCAAATGGAATTTTTATTTGTTGGCGTCATGCATGAAGATCCTTTTGATTCACTTGCAGAAAAAGTACCTTTGAACGCACAAAATTTTATGAGCAGGCTGGATGAAATCCCTGCAAAAATGACAGCTGAAGCTGCATTTTTCGAACCTGCTGAAGAGGGAAAGGAAAAGGGTACATATTTTGTTGGCGTTCTCGTAGAAGATAAGCCGGAAAAATTGCCGGATGATATGGAGTTTCTGACTGTAAACGGGCTCTACGGTAAAACAGCCGGACCCATCGCGTCCATCTCAAGCCTTCATCAGGAGCTGGTACAGTGGCTGAAATCCCGGGAACTGAGCCGAGATGATGACTGGATCATCGAATGTTATCACCCCGTTGGAGATGACGAGATAGTTGAAATTTATTTGCCGGTGAAAGAATAAGTATCTGTTCATGTTTGTTCGCATATTCTTATGTAAAGAAGGGTAAAGTCTGAACATCATGAGTGAGAAAGGAGTTCGGCTTTATGGGACTTATTTTATATTTAATCGTCGGTGGATTCATCGGCTGGCTTGCAGGACTAATTTTAGGAAAAGACGTGCCAATGGGCTGTATTGGCAATATCGTAGCAGGAATTGTCGGGGCCTGGATTGCAGGGGAACTGCTTGGATCATTTAGTGATTTTGGACCTTCTCTTGCAGGCATTCATGTTATTCCCGCGTTAATTGGTGCTGTTATCTTTGTTTTCATCCTTAGCATCATTTTGAAGGCTGCCAAGAATAAATAATGTTTTAAGAAACGTGTCCGCTTATGGCGGATGCGTTTTCTTTTGATTAGGTAGTAGGGTCTTAAGTCCCTATCCTCCGAAACAACGTCCGAATCTTGTGAACCTCTCTTACTATCTTACGAACCATTAGCAAAATTTTGCGAACCTACGCTAACATCTTGTGAACTACACGCATCATTCTGCGAACCACAAACGCCATCTTCTCAAAAAAAACACGCCTGATCACTCAGGCGCATTTTTCACAGAAATCCATTAGAAGCGTTCGCGCTCATCCTGAATTTCTTGTTTCGCTGCTTTTACACTTTCTTTACGGTGTTCATTTTTGACTTTGATCTGGTCAGCCTGCTGTTTTGAATCAGCATGCTCGAGGGCGAATTCGGCATCGCGGGCGTTATCAATCGTATTTTGTACCATCTCTTCCATACGGTTCACTTTCGCTCGTTGCTGCTTACTTCTGCATTTTTCATGGTTGGTCATGATGGTTCCCCCTTGTCCAATGAACGGACCGTATTGAGTGCTGAGAACAGCTCTCCCATTTACCATGCGCTAGAAACAGCTCCTTTATGTCAGGCATTTTTCACCAGCCGGATGCCCTCGATCTTCATCAGCACTCTTTTCAAATCAAGCCCTGAGCTGAAACCGCCAATCGAACCATCCTTGGCAATCACTCTGTGACACGGGATTGTCACGAGCACCGGATTTGCACCAACTGCTCCTCCCACTGCACGGACCGCCTTTGGTCTTCCGATGGCTTCGGCAATATCAGCATAACTTCTTGTTTCACCAAAAGGTATATCACGCAACGCCTGCCAGACTTCCTCCTGAAACGGTGTACCTTTCACATCTACTTTCATATTAAACGTTTGTTTAACACCATTAAAATAATCCGTTAACTCACTTATATAAGGAGCCGTTCTTTCTGCGCTATACTCAAGGGTTGACGTTTTGTAAACTTTCCTTATCCAGGCCGCCAATCCGTCAAAACCCTCCGATTGAGTTCCAAAATAACAAACCCCCTCGGCAGAAACAGCAATATAATAGCTCCGGTCTTTAACATCAAACTGATTCCAGTAAATCGTCATGGTTAACCCTCCAAATTGCAATTGGTACATATATTTTACATGATTTTAATTTACTTTCTAAATAGAGCTGCTGAGATTAATGGAATTAATTTTTGAAATGACTGAATCCACTCACTAAATGAAGGAATCGCAAGCTGCTATGAAGGGATTATAAGACCGGGGAGTACTAGTGATAGAATCATTTCGCAGAAAGAAGGGATTAAATTCCAGAAAGAAGGAATAAATTTCTCAAAAGACCGAATAAGTCCCGGCAGTGATGGAATCCCGCGAAGCCTCCCCTTTCCTACTCCCGCAACCGATCCGCGTCCAATCAGGTATGGGGTGATGCAGGTCCTCTACCTGACTCTCCAACCTAAATAAAAAGCCAAGGCTACTCATCACGAGTGCAGCCTCAGCCCGATTCATTTCGTAATCATTATAATCCCGTTCCCGGACGGATCCTTCACGTAGTACCCTTTTTCTTTCTCAACAGCACCCGTCTTATGTACTGCTGCCAGAAGCTGCTCTGAATCAGGATAGACAAGCGTGTAATGAGCCAGGCCCGCAGTGTTGTGATCAGGTGCAGGAATTCCGGTGCCATTCCATGTATTAACTGCTATATGATGATGGTATTTTTCAGTCGACAGGAACAATGCCTGACTGCCATATCGGGATACAGGTTCGAACCCAAGAAGTTGTGTATAAAATTCCTCTGCATCTGAAATAGACGATACGTGAAGATGAATATGGCCCATTTTGGTTTCGACAGGTAAGCCGGTCCATTTTTGATGTTCCGTCTCAAGCACGTCTTCAAAATCCAGCGGATCCACTGTCATACGAACCTGATCGCGATTCCAGCTCCATTCACCAGGCTCGCGGTCGCGGTAGATCTCAATACCGTTACCATCCGGGTCTGAAAAATACAGTGCTTCACTGACCAGGTGATCGGAGGCACCAAGTCTTATCTGATGTTCAGCAAGATGTTCGATGATGGCTGCCAGATCAGCTCTCGATGGAAGTAAAATAGCAAAATGATATAAACCGGTTTTCTTCGATTGTTTTGGCAGCACGCCATCAGGCTGAATCAATGTAAGCAGCGGCGTTTCACCATTTGCTGTTAATGTCACCTGCGAACCCTGCCGATTGAGAAGACGAAAACCGATGACGTTCTGATAAAATGCCAGTGACTGATCCAGATTTGTTACAAGCAAAACAACCTCACCCACATAGACAGCCGGTCGATCATGAAACATCATGTCAAGCCCTCCTTCTAGTTACTTTATGTAACTAATTATATTTTAGTAACAAAAAGAAAGCAAGCAGATTTACTGCTTGCCCGGGATGACGGTGACCTGATTTCGTCCATTTTGTTTAGAATGATACAATGCCTGGTCAGCACGTAAAAATAGGTCCTTACGCTGATCACCTTCCTGATAGTCCGTGATGCCAATACTGATCGTGACAGGTGTGTGCGACCACATGTGAGACTCCACATTGGCACGGATTCTTTCTGCAACCTTCTGCGCCTTGTCTGATCCGACATTGGCTAGTAGAATTACAAACTCCTCGCCGCCTAAGCGTGCAAGTACATCTCCTTCACGGATTTCCTGCTCAAGCTTCCATGAAAGCTCCTGCAGCACCTGATCGCCTACAGGATGTCCATATTGATCATTAACCCGTTTAAAATGATCAATATCTAATATCACAAAAGTGAATTCGAACCTTTTTGTATCAGCCCACTGAATAAATGATTGAACAGCATCTTCAAAAAAGCGTCTGTTTTTTAAATTCGTTAACGGATCAATCATAGCCAGATTTTCGAGTCGAGCGTTGGCAGCTGTAATTTCTTCCCGTTTTCCTTCGAGTTCATTAATGAGATTTTGCAGTTCTGAATATGCCTGATCCGTATTTTCAAGTACTTTTTCCACATTACGCTTCGAACGGATCAGTTCATTTTCAAAGTCGTCACGGGTTTTCATTTTAACGAGCACACATTCAATCTGCCCGTCGCGTTGCTGTGCATTAATCAGAACCGGCAGTGGCTCACCATCTGTTTTCAGTGTCAAGTACATCTCCTCTACTCTTCCCTGAGACGACAGGACAGGCATAAAATAGGTTTGAAAATATAGGCGGGAAGGCAGTGTCAGCAATGAACTCATGTGTTTTTGAGCAAGACCATCCGTTGCTTGTCCCGTAAATTCTCCCAGCATTTTATTCGCTTCTATGATCCTTCCGTCCAATTCCAGAATAGCAAAAGCACATGGTGCATGATACAGCTGGCTATCCATGCAATCCCCCCCAACTTATATCATTGTTTGATGAATATATTTTACCACTTCTTCCGGGTGACTGATATGCGGATTGTGTCCAGTCGCCTTTAAAATAATGAGTCGGCTGTCCTGAAACTGCTGATCAAGAAACACCGCAACTTCATGAGGAACAATCGTGTCATCACTCGGCTGGAGAATGGTGACAGGAAGTGTTACATCCTTTAACACGTCCCTCATATCCACTAAAAATGTTGCTTCAGCAAATTGCCGGGCAATTTTTTGATCGTTCGATAATAGCTGATGTTCAAAGTTTTCCGCCAAATGAGGACGGTTTGCATTTTTCGCAGCAACCGGCGCCAGATATTTTGCCCATTCCTTAAAGTTTTTCTCCATCATATCCAGTAAGCCTGAAATCTCATCCCTGGTAAACCCTCCGTGGTAACCCGGTTCATTTAAATAACGCGGAGATGGGGCAATCATAAACAGCTGCTTAAAAAGATCCGGTCTCTTTAACGAAGCAAGTGTACTGATCATCCCACTGACGGAATGGCCGATCACAGTAACATCAGATAAATTTAACGACTCACACACTTCAATCAGGTCATCGGCATAACCATTTAAGCTTTGATATCGTTCTTCAGAATACGCTTTTTTATCAGATCGTCCAGATCCGACATAATCAAATAAAATAACCTTATAGTCGTTTTCAAATGCAGGGCTGACCTGACTCCACGCCTCTTGACTGCTGCCAAACCCATGTGCAAAAACCAGAGGCTGCGTTCCCTTCCCTCTAACCGTTATGTGATTTCTCGACAGAACATTCATCTGTGACTCCCCTTTTGCCTTCATTTACTCTTTATACCTATTATTAAGGATTTATTCATCTTTTTCCTGCTTTTATCATGAGAAAATGAGGATTTTTTGTTAAATATTCATATCGATCAGCCTTTATCTGCTCCATTTCTTTTAATGGCTGAGGCTCAATCAGATCCAGCAGATCAAAATACCTGATTGTCTGCTGAACGATTTCCTGCAAAGACCTTCTGTAAAAAGACACCTCAACCGTTTTCCCACCTTTTGTCCACTCGTCATGGAGTAATTTCTTTTTAAAATAGTTTTCTTCATTCATTTGAATGAAATCCATAAATGGATGGTGGGTAGAAAATAAAAACGTTCCGCCAGGCTTCAACACCCTTCTTACTTCACCCATTATACGATTCCAGTCTTCAAGATAATGAAGTGTCAATGAACTGATCACGACATCATAAGATTCATCTTCAAACGGCAACGGCTGTGTCAGATCATGCTGAAGAAAAGATGCATGGTCCTTCAAACGATTTTTAGCAGCCTTTACCATTTCACTGCTAACATCAATTCCCGTAACTTCAGCTCCCCGTTCAACAAGCTGCTCTGCATACCAGCCCGCCGAACATCCTGCATCTAAGACACTGAGTCCGGTTAAATCATCCGGCAGCTCTTTCATCATGGCGGGTCTTTCATAATGGGTATTAAACGGGCTCGCATGGTCCACCTCCTGATCGTAGGCCTGAGCAAGCTGATCGAACGATTCTTCAGGAGTATTTTTCACTTGAATCACCTCGTTAACATTTTTATTTATTATAACTGAAAGAAAATTTATCTATAAAGAATTCTTTCGACCCCCAAAACATATTCCTCTTACTCGAATTGTATAGAAACAAATCGGCCGGTTTGTCATAAACATATAATAATATTGTAATATTTAAATTTTTCTATATTTGTTATTATGTTCTATACAACATACATACAGGAGGGTTCATATGAAATTCAAAAAAGCTTTATTTACGACTTCTATCGCCGGTGCACTCGCATTTGGCGCAATTTCTCCAGCACTTGCTCACGACTCACTTGATGACAGTGGGGCTGTAAAAGGAGAACGCGGTGTATTCTCAAATGATGAAATTAAAAACCTGAGTGATGCCTATTTAGAAGGATCAAAAAATGTATCTACTCTTACTGAGTCAGCAGCTAAACAGATCAAAGAACTGAATGGGGTACAGAATAATACAGCAGACGTCTACGCGCATAAAGGGTATGCCTACGTCGGTACACACACGGCTAATGGAGGTAATGGCGGGGTCCGCGTATTCGACCTTCAGGATCCAAATAACCCTGAAGAAGTCGCAGTATTTGCTCATGATGATGTTCCTGGAACATGGCAGGAAAAAGTCATTGTAAAGAGTGTAAACACACCTGAATTCAAGGGAGATCTTGCCGTTGTCAGTGTGCAGCAGCGTAACCGCACCCGTGAAGATACATCAGGCGGCTTCCTGCTTTATGATGTAACGGATCCGACTAATCCTGAAAAACTCGGGTTCTGGGAAGTGTATGACCGCACTGCAGGTACTCACGAACTTTACCTATCTGCGAAAAACGGAAAAGCTTACGTTTACACTGCCAATCCATACGCTGATTACTACAGCCACGGCGAACAGCGTGACTTCCAAATCGTTGATGTCACAGACCCTAAAAACCCTGAAACAGTATGGCAATTCGATCCAAGAACCCTTCCTGAAGTATCCGAGGACTTTGATGGATACAACTGGGCTTCTCCGGACGGCAAAACACGCCCAGTATTTAACCACTCTGTCGTAACAGATGATAACGGCGATTACGCATTTGTTTCTATGTGGGACCTTGGCACAATCATCTTTGACGTAAAAGATCCTGAAAACCCGAAATACCTTGGCCGCACTGACTTTGCATCTGAACAGCAGGGTTCTGCCCATTCCGCAACACTTGCCAAAGGCGGTAACATTCTGATTGAGACACGTGAAGTGTATAACCCGACGAAACCGGGCTATGAAGAGTCATACGGCTATACGCGAATTTTTGATATCAAAGATAAAACAAATCCAAAACTGTTAAGCGAATTTAAAACCGACCTGACAGATAATGTTGAAGACGGCGTGACATTCGGAAATACTGTTCATGATCCAAAAGTTCACGGTAACACCCTTTACCTGAGCCACTATGCAGGTGGTGTCTATATGGTAGACATCTCAAATCCTTCTGAGCCAAAACAAATTGGTCAGTATAAACCTGACCAGGCAGACGTATGGGGCGTCTTCGTTGACCGCAACTACGTACTTGCCTCTGATATGGGACAGGGACTAAAAGTGTTGACGCGTGGAAAAGGCGGAGCACCAACTACAGATAACTAAAATGAACGGAAACAGCTGAGACCATTTATGTGTCTCAGCTGTTTTTATTGAAAAGTTATTTGAGATGAATGTTGAACTTCAAGGACTTTTTTAATTCTGAAACGGGTCTATAAGCGTGGGCCTTTATGGATTCCTTCACAACTGTCACTTATTCCTTCTATTGAGTTTATAATGCCTTCTTTCTGGAAAATAATTCAGTCGTTTAAAAAATGTATTCCCTCACTATGGCTTCAGTCCGGCTTATTCCCTTCATTCAGCAAACAGATTCCATCACTTCAACACCTGAATTCCATCACTACCCGAGAAGATTCCCTCAATCCAGGTTTCCAGGCTGGACAAGCACCAAAAGATCAGAATAACCCACCCCATTTACTCAAACCACCTTCAGATCAAGACGGTTTCGCCACAATCTCCCTCTCCATCTGTTCAAAAATGGCCTCTACACCCTGCCACCAGTTCGGATCTTCTGCGTATTTCCGGTTGATCCACTGGATCGGATTCGCCTCTGGCGGACGGCCGTCACTCAGGTTGACGACCGTTCTCGCCGCAATTTCAGATGATTCTTCAATGTTCGTATTAAAATCCTGCCAGCTATGAAACACATTAAAAGGATTATTGGAAATTTCCTCTGCATTTTCATGCGTTCTTGGAACAAATGCCTGCTCCTGACCTGTAATCGCAAAAAGCAGCAGAGGGTGAATATTAAAGTCATGAGCAGCCTGAAAAATCGCATCCACATTCCGGTCGTCCGCTAAAATCGAGCCCCTTTCACCCAGCCAGACCTGCACAGCTTCCTTTTCAACAAACGTAAATTTCAGATGTTCCGGAAGCTCATTAACAGGTCCTTTGTAAACTTCTACATTCTGAACAGGTGGAGGAACGGCCTCCGCCAGTATACGTTCAGGTTCAGTCTTGTCCGGCCAGTCAACAGTCAGAATAAGCACGACCGCCAATCCTGAGATCAATATTCCCGACAGAGCCGGTATGAGCCTCTTCCTGTTCATTGGTTTCATTTCGTTCCCGGTCACGTTAACAGGAGGGTAAAATACGTCCATCAGCTTTTTCGCCTCATCCTCGGATAAAAAGCCCGTACTCCAGCTCATCATTTCTTCGGGGTCTGCATATGCTGCCCCTTCTTCAGCAAGATCCAACCGTGTAATGATCATATTCCCTGAAGACAGCAAATGCTCGAACAGCCTTTGCCTTGCTGCTTTCTTCCGCTCTTCCTCTCCATTCGGAAGAGAACGCTCGATCATTTTATGTAAGGTGTCTGCCAAAATCGCTGCCCGCTTCTTGGACGTGGCATCAGGGTACTTTTTCAAAATGAACTTCTGAGCATGACCAACTTTTTCCCTGGAAAGCACAACGTCCTCTTTTAGTTTTTCAGTCACCATACGATCTCACCGCTCTATGTCTTTTTTATCATTTTAGCACAGGCCATTATAATCAGTTCATCAATTTTAGGTAAACATTGTTTCGAAATGAAAATGGCGGGTACACACATAAATGTAAACGTTTACTAAATGACTTTCTTTGGAGGTGAGCACCATGAGCGACAGCAATCGTGGAAAAAGCGGAGAAGAACGCAATAAAGAAACGAACAAGGAATACGGACGCCAGGGGAAGCACGCAAAAGGAAATAAGAAATCGGATAACAAATAATACTTATACAAGTGAGCCGGAAGAGCAGAATTCTTTTCCTGCTTTTATACGAACGAAAAGAGCCCGCAATTATGCAGGCTCTTTTTTCATGATTTTATAGATGAATGGTGCAAGGCACATGATACCGAGCAGCGCAAAACCAGCTGTTAATGAATAGGCGGAGGATACATATCCAAAGCCAACACCAACTCCCACAAGCACTGCATTAAACGCCAGTGATTGAAAGGACTCGAGCGTGGCTCTCATCCTGTCATCTGCCTTTTCATGCAGGGCACCGAGTACTAACGGTTCCGTCATGCCTGAAGCAAGAAGAAGAACAATCAATCCTGCAGCACCCGCCCAATTGACGAAAAAAGCAGAAAACATAAGTGCTAAAGCGCCAGTCAATACAATAAAGTGAAGCAGATTCTCACGGCCAAAGCGCTGTCGCAAACGGAAAGCCAGAAGCCCTCCCGGAATCTGAACAAGCAGCACTGCGCCATAAAACAACCCGAAAAATGACAGCCCGATTCCTGCGTCTCTTAAGTACAGTTGCCAAAACTCTTCCGTGAACCCTGCTGCAAGACCCGTCATGATTCCAAGGATCAGCAAATAAACCAAGGCTGGATGCTGCCTGAAAAACATTACAGACTCACGGACCTGCTCCATGATCGAAACGGGCTCTTCATGCTCCGGCACACTTCGATCAGTTAAAAATAATGACATGATAAAAGCGATACTAATACTCAATATGGAAATCAGATAGTTTAACTCAAAAGAATACTGCTCCGCCAGCAAGCTTCCTGACAAAGCGGCAATCATGAGCGACACAATCCTCACTGCCTGCATCCTTCCTAAATGCCAGTCGAATCGATGCTCCTGTCTGATTGAAGCAAGAGAATCGTACAGTAATGCATTTTCAGCACCACTCAATAAAGCACCTCCAGCAGCCGAAAAGGCGATCGCCACACCAAACTGCCAAAACGAGTCCGCTGACAGCAGGATGACAAACATGATACCTTCAAGAAAAATGCCTGCCATTATGACCGGCTTTTTCCCAATCCGGTCAGCCACAAGCCCAGCCGGCACCTCTAACGTCAGCATTACCGCACCAAAAATAATCTCTGTCAGCACAACATCCAGCACACTCATCCCGCGCATTTCCCAGAAAAGACGCTCAATTACATAAGCCGGGATCAGCGCAAAAAAGAAGCTGATGCCATATAACAACCAAATATTTCGTTTTAATTCCACCGTTCCTCCACCTCTCTCTTTTTTAGAAATCAATCAAGAGAGCACGGGTGGTGGTTCACGGGCATTCGATTAACAAGGAGGACGTGCAAAACGGTTCATACGAATCCACTCCTTTTTTCTTTTATTATACAATTTATTGAAGTAAAAGAGGAGTAAGAGTTTAACAAAAGGTTTTTTATATAGAAGGGATTTTACAGTTTATTAAACACGGAAAATGCAAAATTTAATCCAGGACTTTTTACACTAACCTTGCAAATTATTTTTTAACCTCACGAACTCCGGTTAGAAACTCACGAATTCCTCCCACGAACTCACATTCTCACTGTCTAACCTCACGAATTCCATGGATAACCTGACAAACTCGATTAACAGCTTTTCACATTTAAAAACACCGCCGACTCAGTCAGCGGTGTTTCTCTCAATTATTCACTTTCATAAGGTCTTGTTGTCTGCGTAGCCAACGTGTCCCAGAATGAGATGTCTGCATCAGCAATCGATCCATCTGAAATCGCCCGAACCGTTGCATCCAGTGTTGTTACCGTTTGTTTTATGAGATAACCGTTACTCTTCTGTCCTAATACATAGGAATCATAGAAATGATCAGACATGCCTCTCATTTCAAACAACAGCGTAGAAATACCATATTCTACAGCAATGCCGTTTCGGCTGATCGTCTCAGCTGATCCTCCATTGTATTTGCCGAGATGCCCCCAGCCAGTGGAGTCAACAGCGTCAAACACAACTGCGCCAAGCTGCTTTGATTTCAGCAAAACATCTTCATCCACATTTGGTGTCGTTGGATAAAGAATTGAACCTGAAACAAGCTTTCCATCCCGCTCACTCTGTGCACCCTGGTGATGAAGGTCAATCATATAGTCTATATTATATTTCTGCATGACATTCTCGTGAAGCGCTTTTGTTTCCGGCTGGATTTTATCTACGTGATCTCGGTTTAAATCTACCTCAAGTGCATTATAGCGTGTCAGGTTACGATCGCCGCTAGCAATGTAATCATCTAGCGAAAAGTCTACGTCTCCCATTGCACCATCCGGATTTAACATTGGAACGATCAGAATGTTAACGCCATCCAGCACGCCTTTCATTTTACCGGTTCCCATATGTTTGATGAATTCAAGCGCTCCTTCTGTTGTCAGCTGCTCATTACCGTGCTGCTGAGTCAGGAAAAGAATGGTCGGGTTTTCCGGATTTTTTATGTATTTTGCTACGTAAAGATCCCTGCCTTTAACGGACTGACCGATTACTTCCACTTCGAGATCAGCCTGCTTGGCGTCCTGTGTCTTCAGGAATTCAGTCATTTCGGAGTACGTATGAAGAATAGATGTGTTAATCGTTTCATTTCCACCATAGCCCGGTCCTTCACCGACCGCCTGTGCTGATGGTGCTGTAAAAGCTGTTCCACTAAATGCTAAAGCGCCTGCTACGGATAAAGCAATCATCTGTTTTTTCATCATCTGCCTCCTCATCATTTAATACCTTTTCAGCATATCAAATGATAAGGAAGCGCTTCCATGGGTTTCCAGACACATTTTAGACACATATAAACCTTTAATTATGGAAATAAGTTCATAAAAATAAGGAATTAGATGGTTATTTAGGAGTCCTAAGGGTTTCTTCCTCTAATTGCGAAATCTTTTTTCTCGTCACAATCAACCCCACATACCCTGCCAAAAAAGCTGGTATAAAGCTGATCCATAAGTAAAGCCATCCGTTTGTAAGGATTGAGACCAGCAAGAAGAATATTGGCATGCCAAGCAGGACACTCCACGACACCAAACGTGCAAGGCGGATATTTTCGCTCATCATGACTCCCCCCATTCTCACTCTCTTTTCCATACTATTCTTCCAGACCCTGCTTATTTCCTGCTACACTGTAAATGAAAGGAATGATTGATATGAACATTGAACGTTTGCACTCCATTTCACCTGACGCAATGAACATCCTGCTGTTGGCAGATCCATCAGAAGACGTCATTCATAGCTATGTACATAGAGGTTTTTGTTATGCGGCTTACCTTGATGAATCATTAACAGGCATTTACATATTGCTGCCAACAAGACCTCAGACGATCGAACTCGTTAACATTGCTGTAGATGAAAAATGCCAGGGTCAGGGCATTGGGAAGAAGCTCGTTTTACATGCCATTGATGAGTCTCGGAAGCTTCGATACCATACCATTGAAATCGGAACAGGCAACTCCAGCCTGTCTCAGTTAGGTCTTTATCAAAAATGCGGTTTCAGGATCACAGGCATTGATCACGATTTCTTCACACGCCACTATGCAGAGCCAATTTATGAAAATGGCATCCAGTGCAGGGATATGATTAGGCTGTCGATGGACTTATAGATTCATCGACAGCCTTTGAAGAGCGAAATAGTTCTTATATCACAATCCGGAGAAACAAGGGCATAATCTTGTGAACCTGCTGCATAATCTTTTGAACCTCTGCCAGAATCCTGCGAACCCGCCGTTAAATCTTGCGAACCTCAACCATAATCCTGCGAACACCTTCCTTGCCAACTCCCATAAAAAAGAACGCTGACCATCAGCGTCCTCTCAAATGTTAATGCATTTTCCGAAGCTGATCCTCGGCCATTTTACCAGCCATCGGCAAGTGGTAACGTTCACCCTGATAGGCTTTAACCATCAGCAGAATCCACAATACGAGTGCGACCGGACCGAGCAGCAGTGTCAGTATCCATCCGATAATGGGAATGAAGCCTGCGATCAGACTGATGACGAAAATGGACCCGAACACGATGGTGGACTGCATGGCGTGAAAACGGATATACTGATTTTCCTTTTCGATAAGAAGAAGTACGATGCCACTGACAAATCCGAATAGGTAAGCCAGTAATCCTCCTGTGTTTTCCTGCAGACCGGTGGATGATTTCTTCATGCCTGTACCTGGATTGCCCTGTACCACAGCTTTCCCTCCTTTTGTTTTGGGCTCAGGATGAACGTCGCAACTTAAATAACTAAATATTCTGTAAATTTATTATAAGCCGTTCGACAAAGCTCGTCAATCTGCTTTTCAGACCAGCACATTCACACGCTTGTAAAAAGATTTGTTTGGGTATACTCGAAAAGAGTGGAGGTGACGAGATGGCAACTCGTTGGATTTTTGGCAGTCAGTTAAATCATCAGCTGCCGATCGTGAAAGATGCCGATCAGGACAAGGATGTCTTTTTATTTGTGGAAGCCCATTCACGCTCCACCTGGCAGTCTTATCATAAGCAGAAGCTGGTACTCATCTTCTCGGCCATGCGTCATTTTGCAGAAGAGCTGAAAGAAAAAGGGTATACAGTTGATTACCGTGAAGCGGACTCGTTTCAAGATGCCTGGGAAAACCACCGGAATGAATATAAGCCTGATCAAATTTATTACACGGCACACACTGATTACCGGATGAAAAAGGCGATGGAAAAGTGGCAGGATTCTCTGCCTGAAAATATAGAAGTAACCGTACTTTCTGATCAGCCTCTCTTTCTTTTAACGGCTGAAGAAGCACAGCAGGAGCTGAAAGGGGACGGTCCATGGAAGATGGATCCGTTTTACAGAAAGCTGAGGAAGCGTTACAGCGTTCTGGTTGAGGATGATAAGCCGGTTGGCGGTAAATGGTCGTTTGATCAGGATAACAGAAAGTCTGCAAAGTCAGGAACTTCATTTCCAAAAGAAAAGTCTTTCCGACCTGACGACATCACAAAAGAGGTCATGAAGAAAGTCGCTGAATTATTCGGTGACACCCCCGGAGACCTCGAACCATTCAGATGGCCGGTCACAAGGAAAGAGGCACTTCAGGCATTAAATCACTTTTGCAAAGAACGCCTTGAAACATTTGGCACCTATCAGGATGCAATGCTGATTGATAACCCGTATATGTCTCACTCTTTATTGTCGTCATCTATTAACATTGGTCTGATCACACCTCTTGAGGTCATTCAAAAGGTGGAGGACGCAAAAACGAACGGTGCACCGCTTAATTCTGTCGAAGGTTTCATCCGTCAGATCCTCGGCTGGCGGGAATATATAAGGGCTGTGTATCTGAAAACGATGCCGGAATATAAGAAAGTTAATGAGCTGAATCATCAGGTGGATCTGCCTTCGTTTTTCTGGGATGGACAGTCCAACATGACATGCATGGAGCAGTCGCTTAAGCCGGTTGTTGCGTCAGGATATAATCACCATATACAGCGTCTGATGGTACTTGGAAATTTCGCTAACCTGTTTGGGATCTCGCCACAGCAGACAGCAGACTGGTTTAATGAAATGTATATTGATGCCTATGACTGGGTTGTATTGCCGAATGTACTTGGGATGGCACTGTACGCAGATGGAGGTAAACTCTCTACCAAGCCGTATGTGTCATCAGGTAAATACATTCACAAGATGAGCAATTACTGTACATCCTGTCCCTATAACGTCAATCACCAGCTTGAGGAAGATGCCTGTCCATTTAACGCGCTGTACTGGAACTTTCTCGACCGTCATGCGGAAAAGCTGAGCCGTAATCCGCGAATGGGATTAATTTATAGTCAGTGGAGTAAAAAAGAAGAGTCTCAGAAAACAGCCATTCGGAAAAAGGCAGCTGCTTTAAAACAGGAGCTTGCAAATGGACGATTCCATGAAAAAAAGGAGTGACCCTGCACGGTCTCTCCTCCTGATTCATTTTCTAAGCATGTACAAAAAATCAACGAATCGTGCGGCCACCGGGAAGATCGCCTCTTCCTGGTCTTCATACACCTGATCTCTTGAAACAAAGATAATTTGTGGTTCTTCCAGCCTGCCCCGGTCAAAATAAAAACACAGCCAGTCCCCATCTACGGTTTCTGCAAAAGGATACATCCCTTCCTGCAGTGCTTCGGAAAGGGCTGTTTCATACATTGAGTACAGATTAATGGCCTCTGTTTCAATGGCGGGATAAAACTGTGCGATCGGCACGGAGGTATCATCCTGATAAAAATAAAGCGCGCTATGCTCTACAATTTCGGGATAACTGTTGACATACTCAGGCGGGAGGGTAATATTAAGCTTTCTTTCAATGTCACTCACCAACGATGAACCCCCCTCGGTTCAGTTTCACCAGACGGCCTGATAACGGTTAAAGAGCTTACGTCTATTTAAACGGGGCGGATCATATTCTATACCTGTTTTTTCGTTCTTTGAAACGAATTTCCCGGAAAGTTCATAAATAATTTACGATGATTCTGAAGTTTCCCTGTTTGTAACCTCGGTCAAGTGGTCAATCAGATTATAATCCCCAATCTCCCATTTCTGATCTTTAAAATGAAAATGGGAAATGCCCGCATTTTCAAGCCTCGTTTTCCCTGAACCGATTTCACCTTCTGATAATATCGACAGAATCGCATTAATCACTGCGCCGTGCGCCACCAGAATCACCCGCTGAGCAGGATATTGATCCGTGACCTGTTTGAGTCCTTGTTTCAATCGTTCATGAAAAACCGCAATTGTTTCTTCATTTGGATATTTACGTTCCGGAAACGTATTGGCCCGCTCATCCTGCGTCATTCCCTCTGCATCACCAAATGAACGCTCAACAAACTCCTCCATTTCAATAACCGGCAATTGAACTTCTTTTGCTATCAGATCCGCTGTTTCACGCGCCCTGCTTAATGGACTTGATAAGATCACATCCCATTGGTCCTTTTTCAGATGGGCGGCTGTGATCCGCGCCTGCCGTCTTCCTTTTTCATTGAGTGGAATATCCGTCTGCCCCTGAAGCCTGCGCTCTGCATTCCAATCTGTTTCTCCATGTCTGATCATACATAAAATCGTCATGTCAAATGCCCCCTACTTCTTCTGTACACGTATTTTAGCACGTTTCAGAAAAAGGGTTCATTACAGACTCTTTCGAAACGAATAACTTACCCGGCTGAAATCCATCTTTTGCTCATAAAAACGGTGAGCATCCGTGCGCTGAACACCCGATTCCAGTGCGATACAATGCGCACCACGCTGTTGACCCCAGTTTTCAAGATATGTTAAAAGCTTTTCCCCATACCCTTTCGAACGATGCCGGTCTGCTGTGACAAGATCGTAGACAAATACGTGTTTATTTAAATATAAATTCGTTTTCACCGCTACGCCTGCCAGAGATGTCAGCTCACCGTGATCATAGCAGCCAAACAGCTGATAATCCTCATGCTGCATGTGCTGAACAAGTTCGATGAATTCCGCTTCTGATAAATGGGTGCGAAGCTCTTTCATGACTGGATACGCTTCTTTTAATTCTTCTACTGTGGATAACTCTTTCATCTCCATCATTGTGATACTCCTTTATGCTATGGCATTGAATGCTGAATTCCCTCGATCATCAGAGAAAGAAAGACGAGCGCCAGCATTCCTGCGGTTGATATAAATAACAATGTTTTTTGCATCGGATGCTTGATCCCTTTCAGTTCCTGTCTGTAAAGGATGGCAAAATACAGGACACCACCAATGGTTGCGGATCCCCAAACGATCATCCCGGGTAAGGTAACCAGCCACTCCCACTCAGTCAGCCAGATAAGAAAAATAACAATATGTACGATCACTAAAAATCCCGTACTAAAAACTTTCACGACTTCCTCTCCTTTTAAAATCAGGACTTAGTTCACTCCAGACGTCAAAGCGATTACCGTCCGGATCCTCAAACACAACATTACGCCCTGCATGACCTCTGTTTTCGACATGACCAACCGTAACCCCTTTTTTCAGCAAATGGTCCCTGAATTCCTCCAGCCGCTTAAGACCGTCCACTTCAAAGGTCATTGAAAAACGGCTTTGACTCTGATGATCCTTGAAATTCGACGTTTCACCCGGCAGGCTTTTAACGAGAAAAAAACTCTGGTCCGCCAGATCTACAATGGCTTTTTCTTCATCCTCATGATTGATCGTTGCGCCAAGTAATTCCTCATACCAGACGGCTGCGTTTCGAACATGCTGGACTGGAATATAAATCGTACCTACTCTTTTTAAAAACGTCATGACAATCCCCCTCCAATATATTGATACTACCACTTAATGACAATATTAGTAAGCAGCATTTACCCGCGCGTGTATGACGGAATAATGTCCAGTTGTGAGGAAATGTTACCCTTTTATGAAGGAATTCTCCCGCTCCAACAAAAAAGCACCGGAATCACGCCCCGGCACTTCTCAGCACTTATTTCACCAGCACGTCTTGTAAATGCTGATGCTGATCAATCGTCTTTTTCGCAAACGGACAGAGTGGTACGATCATTTTCCCCTGCTCTCTTGCATACTCCACCACGCGTTCCACCAGTTGAAGACCCATACCCTGTCCTCTTAAATCATCAGAAACAAAAGTATGGTCAATAATAAAACGCTGTTCACCTGCCGGCACAAAGGTAATCTCAGCTGACGGTTGAGTCTCTTCTCCGACATAAAACTTATTCACAGTCTGCTTAATCTCCATTTCATCACCCATTCCAATCAGGATTTCTTTGCATGGCTTAAATCACAGAACGGTTTGTTGCCAGACAATCCACAGCTGCATAGTGAAGCCCTTGTGCAGTGAATCGTTTCATCTCCATGGCGAATCGTTAAATCACCACGAACAAAATACACACCGTCCGGCTGAACTTCGATTACAGTATGATCTGGCGGCTGTTCGCTCAAGCCACCATCCTTACGGACATACTCCAATGCACCGCTTGGACACTGCTCTACCGTATAGGCTACATCTGACGCTTCAGCCTGATCCGGCTCCACCCATGGACGCTTTTTCGTATCAAAAACAGTCGGAAGATTTTTAACACATCTGCCCGCATGAATACACCGCTCCGGATAAAAGCGAACATCAATTTCCTCACCTGTGTAAAGCTTACCTTCACTTGCCATATGAATTCCTCCTTTTGAAGAGCGTACCATCGACTGAGTGACAAAAGAGGTTCTTAACATGATTTTACATCTTTCGCGCATAATAGGCGATGTTTAATACATTTTTTCAGGAAGCACCTGTCTCCGTGTCAGTAATCAAATCAAACACTCCCAGAAGATTGAAAATTGACCCTTATTCAAACGGCGTGATAGCTTGAAACAAAGAGGAAATGTCAGCATTTCTTTTTTGATCTGACATCTAAAGGAGATGACCTCAAATGGCTGAAAAAGTAATGGTAATTGTCGGCGCCGGTCCCGGCATCGGCCTGAGCACAGCAAAAAAATTCGGAAAAGAAGGGTATGCGATTGCCCTTGTTGCGAGAAATGAAGATAAACTGCTTGAATACGTGGATGAGTTAGAAGAATTGGACATTGAAGCAGAGGCGTTCCATGCCAATGCTCATTCAAATGAAAGCCTGAAGACAGCGATTCATTATGCAAAAGAAGTTTACGGCCGCATTGACATTTTAATGTACAATGCCTACACCTTCCGTCAGGGTCCACCGTCGGAGCTCGACCCGAATGATCTGGCTGCTGATCTGCAGGTAGATGCTGTTGGTGCATTAGCAAGTGTTCAGGCTGCCCTTCCACATTTAGAAGAAGGCAGCACTATCCTTCTGACAGGCGGCGTGCTTGGCGTCAAACCGATGAAAAACTTCGCTTCCGTCTCTGTCGGAAAAGCAGCGATGCGGATTCTTGCGATGACTCTTCATCAGGAACTTAAGTCAAAAGGGATTTATGTTGGCACACTGACGATTAATGGATTTGTAAAAAAAGATACGCATTTTTCACCGGATAATATCGCTGAGCGCATGTATGAGATGGCGCAAAAACGTGATGGCGCGGAGTGGAATTTTGACCGCGAATAATTGAACAAAAGCTGACCGCTATTTTTAGCGATCAGCTTTTTTGCATACATACGTGCATGTTACGCGAGATTGATTTCAGACTGATTGGCCTGGGCGCAACTGTTGATAAGTTTCGATTTGTCGTTGATCGAACGTCTGTAACTGTTGATAGCAGCCCCATTGATGTTGATAACTTAACATATCCACCTGAATCTGTTAATTAGATGCTGTTTTCTGTTGATAGACGACAATCAACTGATCATCGCACGACCATTTATGTGGATAGAACACGGTTTTATGTGAATATCACCCTGCCCAAAGCCCCCACATTCAAATCCCTTTCCGCATCACAATCCTCTTCTCATTCACCTCATAGCCCTGCCTTTTATAAAAGCGCTCTGCTCCGCTGTTATCAGCCGTTAATAGAAAGATGGAGACGATCCCCTGTTTCTTCAATTCTTTTTCTAAATGCTGAAGCATACCTGCTCCAAGCCCCTGCCCCTGAAAATCCGGATGAATACAGAATTCAGCCAGGTAATAGGCCGGTCCCTGATAAGAATGACGGGCATTTCCTGCAATAAGACCTGCTGGCGCTTCTTTTTCAAATACGATAAACCCCGTAAATCGCGGCGTTTCAGAAATCTCTTTCAGCCGCTGTTCAGCATCCTCTAAAGACCAGTCCTCGTACCACGGATCACCTGTGAAAACATCACAATATACCTGCGCAGCCTGCCGGACATTTTCAGCCGTAATCGGTTTATATGAAGTCAAAACAGCACCTCCCTATGCGAACTAGTGATAATTACTATTTCTCTAACCGCCACAAAAATTCCTTTTAGTAAATAAAAAAGCCCTCCATCAATAAACTGGACGGCTTGCATATATGTATTATGAACGGAAACTGTCTTTGGTAAATGCGATGATCTCTGTTACTGCATCTGTGATGGTTGCAATCTTTTGCTGCAGCTCGATTTGAGGGTTCGCAAACACGAATAAATCCTCTTCCGGTGCATAGCTGACAAGAAGCATCACTCCCTGCCCTGCGTTAAACGATTGTGTGATGCCACTTTCTTTATACTGTTTCATTGTTTCTAATATTGTCCGAACGTTGGCTTCGTTCATCATCCATTCTCCTCTGCAAATGTTTTGAATTCGAGATATGCACCTGCAGATAAGTATAACTTCCCAAAATTTCCTTTACTATTTTCGATGTGTTTTCCGATGTTTAACAGCTGATTATTCAAAAAGACGTACCTTTAACTCCTTTCCAAGTCCGAATACGAGCATGGCATACAATTGACCTCTGTGATGAGTCAGATGCACAAGAATTTCAAGCAGCCATTCAAAACGGCTGTAGGTGACACCCCAATAAGCAGTTTTACGCTCAGATAACTGTGTTTCTGTAAATGATAAATAATCAGTTCGCACTTTATCAATAGTGACTGTCAGTTTTTCCATTGATCGATTCAGCCCGTGAACCTCATGCTGTTGATAAAAATCGTTCATTCCTTGCAGGTTTGTCTCCTCTGCAATCCTCAGATCAGCAGCAGGAAGAACCGCGATGTGTTCAACAAGCTCTCCAACTGAAAATTTATCCGGATGAGGCCGGTACACCCATTCTTCCTCTGTGATCTGCTCCATGATTTGCAGCAATGAGTCTTTCATTATGTCTATCTGGTGCAACACTTCTTCTACCTTCATTCTTCCTCCCCGTCAAACAGTGATAAAGACAGCTGCTCCGAGGATGCCTTGCGATCCCTGCGGCTGCCGTGCTTCTTTAATTTTTCAGCTGCGGTTTTCTTCGACTCAGCTGAATTTTTCACACCCCATAATACGGCTCTTGCATACCGGTTCGCTTCATCAACATTCACGATCGGCGCTGGATAATCCAGCTCATCAAAGCGACCCCATTTCCACGGTTCATGTATATATTCATTCGGAACACCCCTCAGTTCAGGAATAAACCGCCGGATAAACGCACCCTTTGGATCGTGGTCAAACCCCTGTTTGACAGGGTGATAAATCCGGATCGTATTAAAGCCTGTAGAGGCGGATTGCATCTGAACCTGACTGTAATGGATACCGGGCTCATAATCGGTGAATAATTTTGCGAGATGCTCTGCCGGCTGACGCCAATCCTGCAGAAGCGTATTACAGATAAACGAGATAAGCATCGCACGTGAGCGGAAATTGACCCACCCCGTCTCAAGTAAAGCTCTCATCGCTGCATCAATCATTGGAACGCCTGTGTGACCATTCTCCCATGCAGTAAACCACTCTTCATTCCACTCACTGCGCACCTGATCAAAAGCAGGATTCATCGTTTGAATGGCAATCTCCGGATCATCTTCAAGCCGCTGAATAAAATGACAGTGCCAGTGGAGGCGGGACATAAAGTATTCAAGATGCTGTCGCTGCTGATCAGAATCCAGTAATGCCATCACTTTTCGCGTCTTCTGCACAACTGCCCTCATGGACAGATTCCCCCAGGCAAGGTAAGGAGAAATCCGGCTGCATGACACTGCAGACGCCATCGGTTTGGAAATCTGGAACTGATAGCGCTGATATCGTCCATTTAAAAAATCTTTAAAGACCTCAATACCGGTCCGCTCTCCTCCTTTTTGAGAAGCAGCCGGAAGATCGTCTCCCGTTTCAAAAGAATGAAGGCTTTTCAGATCAGGAGTTAAATCCTCAGGCAGACGCTCCTGCTCTACGCAGTTAATGGATGTGGGAATCGGGTGCACAGGGGCAGACATAAATGACGCCCATTTCTCCTGAAACTGCTCTCGTGATTTCAGCCGGCGAACGACACCAAACTGCGGATACTCATTGAAAACAAGCCCTCTTTCCTTCATCCACTTGTGAACGCGCAAATCCCTTGCGAATGTGTGGGGGGTTCCATGTTCTTCATGCGCATAGAGCGTAAAAGGACCAAAGGCTTTAAGACAACTGGCGAGCACTTCCTCCATTTCGCCAATGGCATATGTAAGATAACCACCTTTTTGTATGACCTGTTCTTCGAGATCAGCCAGACTCTCTTTTACAAACTGGAAGTGCCGTGACGACAGCTCGGTCCCCTGCCAGACAGAAGGCTCAGCCACGTACATCAGCACAATCTGCTCCCCGCTCTCCAGTGCGTTGCTGAGGGCTGCATGATCATGCAGACGCAGGTCTCTTTTTAACCAAACAACGTTGACCATGGTATCAGCTCCTGATTTTTCATGGTTTTATTGTATCGCACGGACCGGGTTGCCCAGCACATCCACAGCGATTAAGACCGCTTCCGCTTCACCTGTTTCGCGCGTTCAATCACCTGTCTCATGTCTTCAACCGGATCCTCCAGAAAATCACCGTGTCCTACCCCAAGCACGTAAGGCTTTAAGGCTGTCAGCTTTTCAGCAGACTTAATGGCCCTGCCAAAATCCCAAGTCGCCATCGCCGGAAATGGAAATGACCGTCGCGTATCACCGGCCACAGCAAGCCCGCCTTTTACCTGAAACGCATCTCCGGCTAAAAGCGTTCGTGAACGTTCATCAAACAAAGCCATATGTCCAGGTGTGTGACCAGGCGAGCTGATGGCAAGAAGAGAGCCAACCTTGTCTCCATCCTTCAACAGAAAATCTGGCTTCGACTTCAGCCCCTTCGGAATCCCGCCCTTCACCTTGCGCGAACCTTCTCCTGATTCAAGCGACTTATCACCCTGCCAGAGCTTCAACTCACGTTCAGGCAAAAGAAACTCAACGCCGGGAATGGCTTTCTTTAATTCATCGATCCCGCCGGCATGATCAGAGTGGGCATGCGTGACAATGATTCGTTTAATCGGCTTTCCGATTTCTTCGGCTGTTTTTAAAATGCCTTTATGACACATTTTCACTCCGGTATCGACGAGTGTCAGGTCTTCTTCCTCTTCGACAAGATACATATTAACGGGGAAAGCACTTGGCAAAAACGAAATCTGGTGTACCATTCCTTTTGTTGTGATTCTCATAAGACGCCTCCTTGGATCATTTTATGTTGGTACTATTATACCTTTATTTGAAAGTGGACACCTTCTTTTGGCAACTGAACTGATGAGGAAGCTGGGCTGGGTCATTTGGCACGATCTTGCGAAACATGGACAAAATCTCATGAAACACGGTCTGCATTCTGTGAACCACCAGCTGAATTCCGCGAACATAAGCCAACATTTTGCGAAACTCAACCAAAACCCTGCGAACCGCCAGACTCCCAAATAGAAGCAGACGGCCTTGCAGAGTATGATGGGTACTTTGGCATGATTCTGCGAAACTCAAGGATAATCTTGCGAAACCCAGGCAACATTTTGCGAAACTTCACAGGAATCCTGCGAACACCCACCTGCATTCTGCGAAACTCAACCAAAACCCTGCGAACCGCCAGACTCCTCCCCATTAGAAAAACCACAGCCCGAAAGCTGTGGTTTCAAACGACCTCAACGTGCCGTCTCATAATAATCCTTTATCCGAAGATTCATCTCGCTGCTAACCGCAACACCCGAAGCTTTTTCATAGGCTGCTTCCACACCGTATTCACGGATCCATCCCTGCAGTTCAACCGCCTCAGGGTCATCCTGCAGATCAAAATGAAGAGCCGCTGCAATGGTCCGCTCAAGATTGACCGGTTCAATGCCGTGCTTATTCAATTCGACAGCTGGATAGGTTAGACGGTCACCTGCTGACAGCTTACGGAGCGGTGCACGCCCCACGCGGTCAAGTCCATCTGAGATGTACGGATTTTGATAACGCTCAATGATTTTGCGTACATATTCCTGGTGGTCCTCCTGATCAAAACCAAACTTATCCGTTAAAAATAGACTCGTTTCATGAAGTACCCCTTTTAGCAGATCGACAACACGCTGATCGCCCATCGCTTCTTTTACTGTTTGATAGCCCATTAATAAACCGTTATAGGCGATGGACGCGTGTCCTGTGTTAACCGTTAACAGCTTACGCTCGATAAAAGGGACGAGATCATCAACGAAGATTGCACCCTCAAGGGCTGGATGCTCCCCTCTCAGATCCTTCGTTTCTATCACCCATTCAAAATAGCGCTCTACTTCAATCTTCAGTGGATTATCATGCTTTTGAATTGGCACGATCCGGTCCACTGCTGAATTCGGAAAGCCGCTTTGAGCAAAAACGTGTTCAGCTTCTTTTTTAGATAGATGTTTCTCCACTTCACTTTTCAATTTATCACTGCCGCCAATCATATTTTCACAGGCAATGACATTGATTGCTGCTCCTTCTGGTCGTGCAGCCAGCCCTTTCGCAATCACTGGCGCAATAAACGGCAGCACGCCAGGCCCGACTGAGGCCGTCACCATCGCCGCATCTGCAACAGCTGCGGCGGCTGCTTCAGGATTCTCCTGACTATTAATTCCGCTGACGCCCCTAACCGTAAAAGATTCCTTCGTTTCATCAGCCAATACCACTTCATACTGACGGTCCTGATTCATACGGTTGATCAGTTCTGCATTAACATCAATAAAGATGACATCATAGCCCGATTGCTGCAAAATCGCTCCGATAAATCCACGCCCGATATTACCAGCCCCAAAATGAACAGCCTTCATTATTCAGCCTCCTCAAAAATCGCGATGATCTCCTCTTCCGATTTTGCCTGGATTAGCCGCTCAACGTTTTCTTCTTCGGAGCAGGCGATCGCAATTTTTGATAAGATCTCCAAATGCTCTCCGTCTTTTCCGGCAATGCCGACCACAATGTTTACTTCATTGTCATCAAACATCACCCCTTCTGGCAGCTGAAGAACCGAAATGCCTGACTTCTTCACAAGCTTTTTCGAATCCTCCGTGCCGTGCGGGATCGCAATTTTGTTTCCGATATAGGTCGTGGAGATTTCCTCACGCTCAAGCATGCTTGTTATATAATCCTCGTCCACATAGCCCTTTTCAGCAAGGACAGCCCCTGCCTTTTCAATCGCCTCCTTCTTCGTTCCTGCTGATTCGTTTAGATAAATGTTTTCCTTTTTAAAGATGTCGCTCATGATGTTCCCTCCATTAAATTCTTTGACTTTTCGGTATAAAAATCATGTAAGGTTTTTTGTAAAAACTGAAAAATTTCTTTTTCTGAACCGTTCCGAATCAGACGCATGGTTGACTCTTCTTCTACAAGGCTCCCGCTGATCGTGCTCAACACCTCTGCCCCCCGGCTTTCCTGATCATCAGGTGACACCATCAGAATCAGGCGGCTGACAGGCATGAAATCACCATCCATCCCCTTCAGCTCATAAGGCACCGCCAGGTCATACAATCTGAAAACCGGCTGCCGGATCATGTCATCCCGGCAATGGTAAAGCGCGAGTCCCGTATCCGGAATACCCATACCACCAATGGATTCACGTTCCATCAGATTCTTGTATACGGAACCTGATTCGTCAATCAGCTTTTCCTCAAAAAGCGTGAGATCAATCTTTTTCAGCACGTCTGAAAAGCTTATGCCTTCCTCAATTCGTTCGAGTCTAAATTGTTTCAATACCTGCTCTACCGCATTGGCATATTGATTCATCTGCTTTAAGCGATGGAGAAATGGCGTCTCATCACTCGGCTTCTGCTTCAAGGCAGAAGGTTTTTTCATTGGTTTGATGTCCTGAATGGCCTTTCGGATTTTTTCAGCATCCGATTGGGGAAGCAGCGGATTCACCAGCAGGTAATCCTCCGTGAGTCCACTTAATCCCACTGTTGAAACAATCAGGTCAAAGTGACTTTCCTCTAAATGTTTTTCCACTTCACGAATGGATGATAGCGTAATTGATTTCATCTCATCAAATTCCTTGTGCAGACGGCTGGCAATCATTTTTGAAGTGCCGATTCCGCTTGCACACACAACGAGGACAGACAGATGTCCAGGTTCAGCCTGTCCTTCTAAAGCCGAGCCGAAATGCAGAGCGAGAAAGGCAAGCTCACCATCCGGAAAGTCATAGCCCGGAAGCACTTCCGCCACACTTGAGCGAACCGCCTCAAACAGCTCGGGATACTCTCTCTTAATACGGTTTGTCAGAGGATTGTAAGTGAAATTTCTCTCCTTTGCCCGCTGAATACCAGGCTCAATGTGTGCAATCAGTCCCTCAATTAAATCCGGATCATCCAGCAGGTTCACATTCAGCCGGTCAGAAATAGCCCGGACAAGCTGATGGACTGTCACGGCCAGCTCAGGATTAATGAGCTGGTCCACAAACTGCTCCTGAAAACGTCTTTTGGCTGTTTTTAAATGAATTGTGATATAACCCGTTTCCTGTTCTTCAATCTTCATATCGAAGGCTTTCGACAATGCATGTATAATTTGATCGGCAATCCTATATTCCGGCAGTGCCTGTAATTCCTCCAGCAGCTGATCATGATGCTCCACTGTCGCTCCATCCCGAATTCTTTGAAGCGACAGACAAATATGCAATAACAATGAAACGTATGCACTATCCGTCAAAGGATATGGCAGCTCCTCAATAAAAGGTTTGATCAGCTGATCAACCTGATCAAACTCTTCCCGGTTCACGATCGTGAATACCTGATGATCGAGTGTCCGCTGGTTAAACAGCTGCCCTCCATGAATCGAATAAATGGAGGAACTCTCAAGCTCTTCCATCATCAGGTTAGCAAGAGACCTGCGCTTTGCTTTTTCATCCCCCGACAGTTCGATTCCGTAACCCCTGCGCCTGATGATGGATACTGCATAAGGTCTCAGAAAATCCTCCAATTCATCAAGTGCCTGACTGAGCGCAGCAGTCGGCATCTGAAACTCATTCGCCAGCTCCACCAGCTTCACAACCGTGTTTTGTTTCATTAAATAATGCAGCAGGAGAATTTTTCTTTCCCCTGCATCGAGTTCAGCGGTGGGCACCTGCAGTAAGGCAGACTCAAGCCTTTCGAAACCGTCCGACGGCCCTGCCAGCCTGATGCCTCTTCCAGCCTGTTTGTCCATGTTTAAATGAAATTGCTGCAGCACATCATCCAGCTTATTTAATTCACGCTGAACCGTGCGCTGACTGACCTGTAAATGATCCGCAAGCTCACCAAGTGTCGTAAACTGGTGCTGAGCGGTCAGCAGTATATGAAGCATCTTTCTTTCACGTCCTGTTACGTACACACATCAGCACCTCCTTTTCATTTATTCTTTTCCCCGTTCAACCTGCTATATCCTCCCTGAACAAAAACACAGGGAATCCGTCTTGAGGGTACAAGCGGATTCCCCGATAACGTTTATGCAGATTCATCTTTCCGCTTTAATTCATTGACCAGCTCGTCGTATTTTGGACTGCCAAGGAAATTGTCAACCGAGATATGACGTGCATCCGGACGTTTTGCTATTGCACGTTCCGTTAAGTCTTTGTGCGTAATTACGATATCCGCATCCTCAGGAATCTGATTAATTGCTGTGTTTGTCACAAAAATATCAATATCCGCTTTCTTGAATTTGTTTTTCAAAAGAGAAGCACCCATTGCGCTCGAACCCATACCGGCATCGCAGGCAAAGATCACTTTATTAACAGGTCCGGCAACAAACGTTGATGTGTCAGCAGCAACAGGCTCCTGTGTCGCTCCGCCTGTTAAATGAGCGGCAGCAGCACTTTTCTTCCCTTTCATATCCTGCATACGCTCTGTTGCTTCAGTCAGCGCATCGTCTTCTTCGGTAGACTTCGTCACTTTCAGTAAGAAACCTGCAGAACCGAATGATACTGCTGCTGAAATGAACACACCGGACAGCATGCCAAGGTAGTCACCACGCGGCGTCATGGCCAGATAAGCAAAGATACTACCCGGTGATGGTGTTGCCACAAGACCTACATCCAATAGTGTGAAAGTCAAAATACCACTCGCACCACCAAGGATCGCTGCCACAATCAGCACAGGCTTCATGAGGATATAAGGGAAGTAAATTTCGTGAATCCCTCCAAGGAAGTGGATCACACTCGCGCCTGAAGCAGATAGACGTGCCATCCCTTTTCCAAATACCATATAAGCAAGCAGGATTCCAAGACCCGGTCCAGGGTTGGATTCAACCATAAACAGAATCGACTTACCTGCATCGGCTGCCTGATCGAGTGCAAGCGGTCCGAGAATGCCATGGTTGATCGCATTATTTAAAAACAGTACTTTCGCTGGTTCAACAAAAACACTTGCCAGCGGCAGCAGGTTGGCATCCACGATCACTCTTACACCTGAAGCCATGACTTCGTTCAATCCCTGCACAACCGGTCCAATTCCCGTGTAGGCAATCAGCGTTAATGCACCACCAAGAATCCCTGCAGTAAAGTTATTGATCAGCATTTCAAAGCCTTGCTTTACTTTTCCTTCAAATAGCTTATCGATCTGTTTGATCAGGAAACCACCAAGCGGTCCGAGTATCATCGCACCGAGAAACATCGGGATATCCGTTCCGACAATCGCACCAATCGTGGCCGTCGCACCAAGCACCCCGCCTCGCATGCCATAAATCATATGTCCGCCGGTAAACCCGATCAGTAAAGGCAGCAGGTACGTAATCATCGGTCCAACGACAGTTGCCAAATCTTCGTTAGGCGCCCATCCTGTTGGAATAAATAAAGCAGTAATAAGTCCCCAAGCGATAAATGCACCGATGTTTGGCATAATCATGCCGCTCAAGTACGAACCAAACTTCTGAATTTTCGCCTTCACACCTGACTTGTTCCCTTCCATTTTTGTTCCTCCTTTAGTTGTTTTCACTGACTTTCCAATGTTGTTAATTTAATAATAAAGCGCTTACTTATGCAAAACAATGAATAGAAAATTCAACTTTGTCATCTGCCATGTGGACATTTTTTAATTAACAGACTTTTGAAGGAAGTGAACAAAATCCCTGTTTTTTGAATTATTTTAGCTGAAAAGGATTAACAGCTCCGATTAGGTGGAAAGGGAAAGAATATCGTATAATATAGGCTGATTAATTTTACGTAAAGGATAGGAGATCCCCATGACAGCATATGGCGTTATTCCCGCAGCAATTTCACCGCTTGCTGCACTGGACAGCATCGGCGAAACGATTTTATTAGCGGATCACGAATATAATATTGTCTGGATGAATTCATCTGCAGCCAATCTGTTAAATGGCGTTGCAGCTGCTTATGGCCTCAACAGCAGTCTCGAAATGATTGGGCAAAATATGGACCTGTTCCATAGCTTTCCTCCCCATCAAAATGAAATGATGAAACGGCTCAAAGGCCCGCACAGAACAAGAATCACGATTAAAAATCTGGTCGTTACAGATATCGTCGTCACACCCATCCGGTCAAACGAAGAACAAATTGACGGCTATATTGTGATGCTGATGGATGTAACCACAAAGGCAGCTGAAGAAGAGGAAAAAGAAAAGCTCATCGCCTCACTTTCCACTCCAATGATGAAAGTCTGGCACAATGCCATCGCTCTCCCGCTGATCGGAGCCTTTGACAGTGAGCGCTTTAACCTTCTCGTAACCAATGTGTTAGAGGAATGTGCATCAAACCAGATTGACTATGTCTTGATTAATTTAAATAAGGTTTACTTCAATGAAAGGGAACATACGACACACCTTTTCCAAAAGTTGATTGACTGCCTTCGCCTGATCGGCACAAACTGCATGATCGTAGGGGTCACACCAGAGCTCGCAATGGCGATGAATAACCTGGATCGCGATGTGAGAATATTTACAACGACTTATGACGGGATTCAGTACATTATCTCTCAGGATCATGAATAAGAAAAAAGCTGTCCGCAGTGGACAGCTTTTTTCTTTGGTTTGACGCGGAGAGATAGGGTTTGTGGATGTTGGATGGCTCCGCGCGAGTGTTGTGATGGTCATTCGGGCATGTGGCTTGGATGAGGAATTGTACTGTTCCAATGAGTTTTTTCATCGATTCAGATTTTTATTGTACTGAATGGTGCTTTCATTCAATCGTTTCAATTTTTTATTGTATTGTTCAAGTTATACAGTCCCTTTTTTGTTCTGTTTCAACAAAGGATTGTAACGATCCGAAACGGAATTGTATCGAATCAAAAAATAATTGTACTGTTCACATTTGAGGCAAGCAAAACCACTGTCCACCTCCAAACCCCACTTTTTGCCGCGAAAAGAGCCTCCATCCCGATTAACGGGCCACACTCCGCGCAAAACAGTCCTTACACAAACCTCTACACTTCAGCCTCCAGGACGCTGAGCAGTTCATCAGCAGTCATCAGCTTTTCTCCGCCACCCTGGACAAAATCAGGCTTTCCGCCGCCTCGTCCATTAATGAGAGACAGCCCTTTTTTCAGCGGAAGATTCATGTTCAGATCAATGCTGCTTCCCCGGGCGCATACGACCTGAAGTTTATCTGAAGTCTCATTGACAAAGAGAACGATCCGGTCGTCTGCTTTTGTTGTAATGTTTTTTGCCAGCTGCTGAAGATCGGCAATCGCCTGATCGTGAAAGATCTCTTTTATCACGTGATCGGAAGTTGAGATATACCGGTCTGCCTGCATTTCTGCAAGCTGTTTCTTCAGCTCTTCCCTTTCCTTTTCAAGGTCTCTGACCTGCTCAAGCAGACGGTCCGCAGCCTGAGGCAGCTGATCCTGTGGTGCGCTCAATTTTGCCGTCAGACTTTGCATCACTGTATGCTTTTCACCAAGCTGCTTTCGCACACGTTGTCCGCATACGAAATAAACCCGGATATTCCCCTTTTGCTTTTCGGTGTGAAGTATTTTCAGCGCAGCCACTTCACCTGTTGAACCGGGATGTGTGCCTCCGCAGCCGTTATAGTCAATGTCAGGGATGATGACGAGCCGGATATCTTCTTTTACTGATACCGCTTTGCGAAGCGGGTATTGACTCAGCTCATCATAGGCCACCCATTTCGTTTCAATCGGATGATTATCAAGGATCACCCGGTTCGCGTCTTCTTCGGCCTGCAGCAAGGTATCTTCAGGAAGTGAATCCACTTCAAGATCAATGAAGCAGATATCCTGCCCTAAATGAAAACTGATGGTTTTTGCGTGAAACTGATTTTCAAATACAGCCGATAAAATATGCTGTCCTGCATGCTGCTGCATATGATCAAATCTGCGCTGCCAATCGATCTCGCCAGTTACGTGACCGGTAACTTTTGATTCGGTGTAATGACGGATTTCACCTTCGACTTCTTCCACGTCCTCAACCCGGACCCCATTTAGTGTCCCCTGGTCGAAAGGCTGCCCGCCTCCAGTCGGATAAAAGGCCGTCTGATTCAGAACAACGTAATGTCTTCCCTGCTCATCTATATTTGTTTTTTCAACTTCAGCCTCAAATTGTTTTACATAGACATCTTGATAAAATAGTTTTTCTGCCATAAAAATCGACTCCTCTTTCTATGTTTCCATGACATCCCACGGCGTAACGATGCCAAGAATCCGTTCGGTACTGGCTCCGTTTTTCGTAATAATGAGCGCAACCAGCTTCTCCCCACGCTCTGCCGCCTGTGCGAATCGATCCTGCGCTTCATATACACTCATTTCTTTCGGAATAAAACGGTAGTTTTGTTTTCGTTTATCAAAAGGGAGCAGATCTTTCACCTGAACACCTTTAATTGAAATGGACTCTTCATTTAAATGGGAAGCAAGCCAGTTGGCTACACCGCTGTCTGTGACCAGTGTCTTAACAAGCTTCTGCTGATCGACCACCGGAAACTGTGAATACTCTTTATTTTTCATATTACGGAGCACTTCCCGTAACGTCGTGTCTTCATGAAATGTTACAACATCTTTTATGAACCTTTCCACTGTCGGCGGCACGACCAGACGGCTGCGGATTTCTTCAATTAATTCGACCACATAATCAGTCGGCTCAGCAAGCACTTCCTCTGTGTATGTATGGACAATCGCGTTACGCAGCTCCGCAATTTCCTTCAAGTCCTGTAAATAACGCTTCACAATTCTGTCATTTCGCTGAGACGCCTTATCAACAAGTGCATGAAAGCTCATGTAATTTCCTTTATTGTGCTTGTTCTTAAGGTAATTTTCAATTTCGTTAAAGTCTTTGAGAAATTCTCTTGAGTTTGAAGAATCCACGTCGTCACTCCTTCTTTTTGTATACATGAGGTTTTCGCAGCCACTTTATAAAAAAGTATGCCGCGATCATATAAATTGAAAACCAGATCGACTCCATGATGTCCGATTTTTCTGAAAGGATCGCGCGCACCAGAATAATCGCAATAAAAGCAATGATATAAAAGCTGATCGTCTGTGCAAGAGATTTTTCTCTCACATTAAGATCCCCTTTCGTTTGTAAAATTATTTCAAAAAACACTTTACTTTAAAAGCAAAAGGTTTTATTATATCTTTAAGATATATAACTAAAAGATATAGGTGGTGTCTATTTGGCAAAAGAAAATCATACACCTTATGTATTGCTTGGTATGATGACAACCGGCTGCAACACCGGCTATTCAATGAAACAGATGATTGATAACAGCCTGAGTCATTTTTGGAAAATCAGCTACGGTCAGATCTATCCTTCATTAAAAAAGCTGACAGATGAAGGCTTAGCCCTTTCAAAAAAAGAACCGCAGGCTGATAAACCGGACAAGATTCTTTATGAAATCACAGATAAAGGACGTCAGGCACTTGAAACATGGCTCGTTTCCCCTGTTGACAGCGGGCTTCCTGTTCAAAAAAATGAATGGCTGCTCAAACTGTTTTTCAGTCGTCATGAGCCGGCCCATACAGCGATCGCAAAGATTAAGCAGTACGAAGCTCAACTTCAGGAAAGGCTCTCTGTTTACCGTCAGATTGAACAAATGATTAAAAGTTCCTCCATTCGCTCCGAGGATGAACAATTCTGGTTATTTACTCTCCGCCACGGCTTTAAAACAACGAATGCTGCCATCGAATGGTGCCGGGAAGTCACGGAAGAACTTCAAAACGAGGAGGAATAACAATGGGTAAAAAGCTTGAGCAGGGACGGTTTATGGCCACACACGGACAGGAAATGACAGTTTTTATGATTGGAATGCGGGTCAATAAGTTCTGGGCGGTTCATAAATGGTTTCCGGTTTTTATGACAATGGGTCCAATGCTACGGGAGCTCTATACGCATAAGGAGCTCGGCTTTTTATCAACTGAAACCTTAATGGGATGGAGAACGATCACGCTTGTTCAGTACTGGAACTCTAAAGATCAGCTTTACGCCTATGCCAAAGGGCAGGAGCATATGAAAGCCTGGAAAAACTTTTATCAGAAGGCTGCCAAATCAGAGGCGGTCGGCATTTTCCATGAGACATATGCCGTTGCTCCGGGCACTTATGAAACGATCTATAACCGCATGCCTGCTTTTGGATTATCGAAAGCGATTGGCGTGCAGCCAGTGGGAAAGAAGATGGAGACCGCAGCTGACCGGCTAAAAGCACAGTAAATAGAAGAAGCACCGCGTCACTGGACGCGGTGCTTTGTCCTTACATCCAATTCACACCCCATAAACTTTGAATCAAAACCATATAAACAACCATTACGATACTCAATCCGAGAAATAGTCCGATCAATCCTCTGAATCGATCTGTTTTGTTCAAAGCGAATATGAATGTGATTAAAACGGCTGCTGTGACAGCATAAAATACAAAAAACATGCTATAAGTACTGAACGGGCCCAGAAATAAACTAAGCACTGCGAGCTGTAACAAAAAAGCCGCCATAGACGCCGCAGCCCATTTAGATGGACCTTTCGTAACCGTCGTATTCCAAACGGCGAAAATAAACAATGCTGATATTAGTCCCCCATATCCCCATTCAAATAGACCAAAGAGACTTTCCTCATAAGCGGCCAGCATGTAGCCCGCAATTAACAAAGGAATAAATAACAACATAAGCCAGGCATTGGTTTGAATTCTTTTCGTTTCGGTCATAATGATTGTACCCCCCTGCTAATAGAGGCCGGCTTTTCGATAAAGCCGGCTGTTTTATTTTGTAACAGCAGATCCATAGTAAAGATGGCGCAACACGCTGGAAACAAGAAGTGCCGGATCCTCTGTCCCGTCAAGCACAAGATCAGCCGTTGGTATGACCTGCTCTTCCATATATACATAGGCCCTTCGGCTATCTGATAAATAATGCGCAAGCTCTTCTACGATATCCTTCTTTTCCCGCTGATCCCGAATGATCCTTCTGGCCATCGCAACATCCAGTGGTGTATGTACATAAATCGAGATATCAATGCGGGCTGAGATGTCAGGGTGAAGGTAACTGAATGGGTAATCAAGAATGAGATAAGAAGGCGGGTGATCTCCTGCGATTACCTGTTCAATCTGATCAGACAGCGGGCTGACATCCCATGCAAGAGGATCAGCTCCGTCATCTACCCACTTCGTTAAATCTTCAGGAGCCTGCTCGAAATCAATATCATCAAAATGTATCGCCTCAGAATGAGGAAGTGCATGAAGCAAACGTTGAGTTAATGTCGTTTTCCCTCCACCTGAAACAGCCGCAATCGAAATAATCTTCGTCATTTTCCACACCCCTTTTACGGATTTGATCGATAAATATCTTTAATTTTGGCGGTTGTCAGCTGTGTCAGAAAAACCAGGATCACTAAGATTAAAATAGATAGACTAAGATTAGCAAAGCCGCTAAACACAAACCACCTGCCGATCGACAACTGCATAACCGAAAAATACAAAAAGAAAATAGCCCCGAACTGAAGAATGAGAAAAACTCTTCTCAAAATATTCTCCATGGTTACACCTCCTATTTTTTAAAAGCAGCGTCTGTCCCGGGTTTAATCTTCCCCTGCAGCATCTGCAAATAAAATTCCCGGTCTTCCGGAAATGCCAGTGTCAGCTGCCCAATTTCACCTGCTGATTTCCATGCGATGTCATAAATGAGTTCATCCGGGTCCTGAATGACAGCACTGCCTCCTGTACATTTGACAGTGTAATAATGGACGAGGACATCAACATCATCAAACCTGGTCTCTTTTGTATGGAGAAAGGATTGTATCTTTGTCGTATAACCGGTTTCTTCGAAAATTTCTCTTACACAGCATTCTTCAAAAGTTTCCGTTAGCTCTTTTCCACCAGATGGAACCGTCCACTTTTTATCCTCACCTGGTGCCGCCTGTAATACCATCAACAGCTCATTCTTTTCATTCACACAAACGCCCGCTGCCCCCTGCCAACTCTTCATCATAACCCTCATTTCCAAGTAGGTAATATCTAACATTATATCAGTTTTCTGAAAATTCATCTTACTAAATAAGTAAATTTATAGTAGGATTTATTTGTGAATTAATTCACAAATCATATTTAATGAGGTGCATAACAATGAGGTTCCTGATTTTATATTCAAAGGGCGACCAATGGATGGAGCAGATCGCCTTACACAATCAATTATCTATTCCGGAACACGCAGTGTATGTCCAGGAACATTTTGATGTCGGAATGGTTGTTCTGGCAGGGGCATTCGGAGATGAAACAGGTGGAGCAGTGCTGATAGACGTTGCATCAAAAAATGAATTACATACATTTATTCAAAATGATCCCGCAGTGATAAGCGGTGTTTTCAGCTATGAATTTAAAGAGTGGGGTAAGAAGATGAGCAAATTTGAAGGAATCAGTCCAGGGTTTGATCAGGGCTATGTTGACTATAAGCATGAGATTCAGAGGGAATTGAAACTGACAGAGTAACATTAATAATGTGACTTCCTTGAATAAAAAAGCACAGATACATATTTCAATTCATTCACTTCTTTTTGCACGACGTATAAAAAAGAAGACTGGGTGACCCTCAGTCTTCAAATACAAAAGCTTGAACACGCTTATTTCTAAGCTCCGCTATATAAACTTCTCCCTTTACTCCAACAGCAACATCGTGGGGCAGACCAAGTTCTCCGGCACCCTCACCATGAACACCAAATCGTTCTACTATTTGTCCCGATAAATCCATTTTAACAAGCTGATGGAGTCCATCTCCTCCCTCAGGATAAAGCGTGTTGCCACCAGACACTACATATAGCTCCTGATCATGACTGACCTCTAAACCAAAGGGACGACCGAGTTCTGGCTGATCCCAAGTGTCAATAATCTTACCTTCCTTGTTTAGCACTTGAATCCGTGCGTTACTTCTATCAGCAACATAAATGTTCCCTTCCTTATCGTGCGTAATTCCATGTGGCAGATAAAAAGATTGAAGATTATTTCCCAGGCGGTCATGCTCCCACTCAACTTCTCCATTTTCAGTAAACTTCACTACACGACTATTGCGGTATCCATCACTTACCGCAAAAGATCCGTCTTCAAATACTGTAATATCTGTAGGCCTCGCAAAAGTCGTTTCACTCATCGAAACCGGAGTTTGAGGTAATTCATTTCGCATTTGCAATATAGGCTCAAGATAAAACGGATAGTCATCACCAAAGCTTTGAAGCAGCTGTCCATCTGATGAGAATGTAAATACTTTATTTAATGAAATATCAGTCACCCATACTCGATTCTCATGATCGATTTCCATTCCATGTGGGGACTTAAAAATACCCGTTCCCCACTTATCTTTTACCTTACCTGTCTCTCCATCAATTACGACTACAACCGGATCTTCAATGATTTGATCATCCGCAAAACCAGCAGCTGACCGATGGAGGTAATAAAGATCACCATCTGAATTTACAGCAACCGCGCTTGCTTCACCTGCATCTTCCACATCATCTGCTTCGCGAGGCCATACGATCTTTGAACTGACTTCATTAGGCAAAGGAATTTCAGGCACATTTTCCTGATAAATCACTTCTGCTTGTCCACTCCTCAACCACAGAAACAAACCAATCAACAACGTAATTCCTGATATAGCAATGAAGACCTTTTTCATGACTTACACTCCTTTACTTTCGTTCACGTAAAAAAGTGTAATCCCAGTTGTATCAAAATATAAGTAGCTCAAGCTGTAAATTAAGATCAGCCTTAAGCCTTAGATCTCTCCTTTAATGCCCACTCATTCGCTTTTTTCGCCAGTTCACTTACAAAAGGCTGCTTTCTGGTTTGATATTCCTCGTGCTGATCCGGGAACTCTTGTAGCAATTGAAGTTTCAACTCACCATATGCTTTCGCGTCAGTTGGATGCTCCAACAGGTACCGCTTAAAATTCAGGTGAATATCAATTTGTTCATTGCCCTTTTCATAAAGGTGCACATGGTGCGTCCGCTCATTTCCACCCTTCGTAAAAAAACGGCGTCCCGGGATCCCGTTCTCCCCACAGACCTCATAGCCAAGCCTCTCCATGTCAGCACTCAGCCGGTCTGCTTCTGAAATATCCTCCAGCTCACCTAAAATGTCAATGACAGGCTTCGCATAACCAATCGCCGGAACTGAGGTGCTACCTATATGATAAAGAATTGCGCTATTAAATATATTCCTAATGGCGGCAGCCTCCCGCTCAAACTCCTCAGCCCATGACTCCGTATAAGGCATAATCGTTGTTTTCCTCACGTCATAATCCTCCTTTTGTAGACAGGGGGGGCTGTCCCTAAAGTCTTCAGTAGACCTGGGGACAGACCCTGCCTCTACACTACCTTGCAACCGTACCCTGATGAAAAATCATCTGCCATTGATCTTTTTCTTTTTTCCAGATGGAGCAGCGGTTGGCTTTTTCGTTTGTTTGGTTATTTTTTGATTGATAGATTGCCTGCACGGTATCAGAAGTAAGGACCCGGATATCAAAGCCTTCTACTGTCACGTCAATATGCCCGGCTCCTTCTTCTCCCATCAGATCTTCTTTTCTCCAGGTCCCGCCTGACTTGCCGAATTCCAGAAAGTCTTCGTGAATCAGCCGGTCGAGATCCTCAAGAGATGTTCGAATTTCGTTGTTTAACAGCTCTTTTTCGTGAAATAATATCTTTTGTTTTAATTCATTCATACGCTCCATCTCCCTTTGAGTTACAGCAACCTGAATCTGTTTATTCCTGACTCTGCAGCCACTGATCATATAACGCTTCCAACTCACGCTCCGCATGCTGTTTATCATTTAAAAGCTGCTCATATGCCTCCCAGGCATCCTGAATAGCCAGGATTTCGGCCTCCAGGTTCTGAATGTCTTTTTCAAGCGCCTGAATGCTCGCTTCAATGTCTATCTCTTGCTTTTCCTGCTGTCTGGGCTTTTCCTGAGCAGGTTTTTTCTCAACTGAAGGTTCATCTCTGAGCTCAGGCCGCTTGGACTTCGCCCAGTCGTAGTGACCGTCGTATAAAGTCAGTTCTCCATTTTCCAACCAGGCAGTTTTGTGGAATAGCGCATTTAAAAAATACCGGTCGTGTGAGATCGCTAAAATGGTGCCTTCAAACTGCTGAAGCGTATCCTCAAGCACCTCACGTGATTCAATATCCAGATGATTCGTGGGTTCATCCAGCACAAGCAAGTTGATTTCATCATGCATCAGCTGGGCAAGTCGCAGCCTCATGCGTTCGCCACCACTCAAACTCTCAACTTTTTTAAAGACGTCATAGCCGTAGAATAAAAACCTGGCCAGAACGTGGCGCGCGTCCCCTTCTGTCATCGATACATGTTCTCTGAAAACGTCAATAACGCGCATGGATGGATCTCGATAGGAGAATAGCTGTGAAAGATAACCGACTTTTACATTACTGCCAATCCGGCAGCGCCCTTCATCCGGCTGGACATCACCTGTAATCATTTTGATCAGCGTCGACTTCCCTGTCCCATTCCCACCAACGATGCCGATATGATCCTGCCATTTAACAGACAGATTTACGTCACGGAAAAGCCAGTGCTCATATCGCTTCCCAACATGCTCAAAGGTCACAACGTCTTTCCCGCTGCGATCACCTGCATCGAGCGAAAGATTCATCTTTTTAACCGTCACCGGCTTCTTAACACGCTCCATCCGCTCAAGTGCCTTCTCCATTGATTTTGCTTTTTTAAACAGCTTAGGATTTGGCGGATTCGCTTCGTTCGCCCACTGACGCAGACGACGGATCGCCTCTTTCATTTTCTTGATTTTTTTCTGCTGCTCCTCATACTCGTGGAACTCCTGCATGATGCGCGCTTCCTTCTCTTTTACATAGGCATCATAATTTCCTTTGTAGCTGTAGGTTTCACCATCCTCAATTTCAACGATGCGTGTCGCTGTCTGATTGAGAAAATGGCGGTCATGCGAGACCATCAGGATGGCTCCATGATGTGCCTTCACAAATCCCTCGAGCCATTCAATTGCGTCCATATCCAGATGGTTGGTCGGCTCATCAAGCAGCAGTAAATCCGGGTTTTTCAATAAAAGGAAGCCAAGCATGACCTTCGTCTGCTCCCCGCCGCTTAACTGACAAAATGGCTGGTCAATAAAGCGGCTCAGCTTTAGTCCCTGGATAACAGCCTGAATCTTGGCATCACGTTCATATCCGCCTAGAGCGGTGAATTGTTCCTGCAAATCACCGTATTTCACAAGCAACCGTTCAAGTTGAACAGGATCTGCCTGACCCATTTCCCGCTCCAGCTCCTTCATCTGCTTTTCCATCGAGACAACTTGTTCGAACGCGGTTAATAACACAGCCTGACCGGTCCAGTGTGACGGAAAGGAAGGAATCTGATTGAGGTAGCCAACTGACAGCCCTTTTTTCCGGATGATACGGCCTGCATCGACCGGCTCATGTTCAGCCATCAGCTTTAATAACGTTGTTTTGCCACAGCCATTCGGACCGACAAGCCCCACGACCTCGTTCTCTTTCACTTCAATTGTCAATGATTCAAATATTTTTGTACCGCCCATCATTTTGGCGATTTGTTCTGCTTTCATATACATACCCGGTTCCTCCAGTACAGCTGAAAGAACAATCTTTTCAAGACAAAAAAGGACTGCCTGATCAACAGACAGTCCTTTTGCGCACGGCGAAAAAGAATGGTTCATCAGCTGGATTTTATTCGTATTTTGCTAAAAAAGGGCAGACTTGTCCCGTTGTTCGCAAAATCATGAATTTGAGCATGTGTAAAATATAAGAAACTAACCTGTTTTTCACATGCTAATCCAGCAGACTTATTCATTCCTTTTCACCTCCGTTCATATAAGTTGTCAAAATTATAGCACAACGCCATTCTTCAAATCAATACTGTAGATATAGGGGGCAGACCCCATTTCTACAGTAGTTTCTTTGCCAGGCGTTTTCGGTCTCCCTGATTCTTAATAGTGATCAAGCAGCACTGAAGTTCCCCGCAAATCCGAATCACATTCGGCTTCCCGTTCTCCTCGAAGTAGCGGTCCCATTTGAACATTTTTTTATAGATTGTCCAGGTTGGATCGTAATGCACGGCTTCGAGCTTTAAGCGCTGTTTGATAAATCGTTTTGTAATTCTCCATTTACGCACATTTCGCGGCGGATCCAGAAACACAATGGCATCGGCTTTTTCAAATGTGCTGTGCGTCCATTCTTCAGAATGTACACCCTCCACAATCCAGGAAGAACGATCCAGAATCTCACTTAAAACCAATTCCCTTTCCTCTTCCGTTCTCCTTCTATCCTCAAGCCCTTCCTTATTACGCTCCCACACTACCTGATCGAGCTCAACAAACGGCGTCCCGGATAGCTCAGAAAGCCATCTTGCCAAAGTCGTCTTCCCACTGCCAACTGACCCGACAATACGGATTTTCATATGATCACTCCTTCAACTAGAAGTGGGCCTGTTCCTCTTCTCGACTGTAGACTTCATGGACAGACTCCATCTCTACACTCCCTGCCAGCTCCCTAAACACCTTTACCGTCACTTCGATCGCCTGTTTCAATCCTTTTTCCTGATGGGATCCCATGACTGCTGCCTGAATCCAGTTGCGTTTCAACAGGTACTCACTCTCATAGCTGATCAGGACGCCTTTTTGTTTGCAGCGGTCTCCAAATGCTCTGCTTGAAATGGTTGATGGCAGCTGTGCAGTAACGATTCCGTGTGAATACGTATCATCCCCTAAAACAGCCAGGCCACCCCCCTTCCACGCAGCTCTGACGTCATAGTCAGTAGCACTATCCAGATTTAATGCAGTACGTAAAGCACTCACCAGGTTTGAAGAATGCGTATAAGGTGTTTCCTTTCCGCTGTACATGCCTAGATCAAGGTAACGCGGCAGTCCTGTATGCTGTTTGATTTCCTCACGATGCAATACAAGCGCGAGACCCGGATAGGAGCCAAACCCTTTCCCACTAACCGTTGATGCAAAAAGCACATCGCTGTAATCCGTCTCCACGACACCAACACTGCTACATGCATCGAGACAAACATCTACGTTAAAAGAGTTGCACACGCTGATTAACTCTTTAAGATCCGTCACATAGCCGGTTGACGTTTCACAATGGACTGTCCACAGCCAGGTAATCGATGGATCATCAGCCAGCTTTTCAGACACCTTCTTCATATCAAAAGGCACATTCCAATCTTCAGGGACCCAATCCACATTTAAATCAAAACGTGCAGCATGATCCATCAGCCGCTCGCCGAACTCACCATTAGACAGAATGAGTCCCTTGCCTTCTTTTAGAGAAAGCTGCGCTGCGATCAGATCGTTGGCCAGTGTGCCGGTGCCAACCGCAATAGAGGCAAAACGTGCGTGAGTTCTGTCACACAGCAGCTTCTTCACCTCACCCAGCTGCGCACGGAATTCAGTACTCCGATGAGAAATCGGCGTCTGGCTGAAAGCTTTTACCACAGCAGGGTCGAGCTGAACGGGGCCCGGAAGCAAAGAATATGACTCCTTCTGCTTACGAATCATCAGCCGTTCAAACGCTTTCGTCGACCGTTCAAAGCTCTCTTTCGTCAAATACATCGGCTGATAAAGCGCCTCCTCAGTGCCGACAAGATCAGCAAACGGCTCAAAACCAATTCTTTTATAAAGCTTCAGCTGCCTCACCGTTCCTGAAATCAGGGCAATCGTGAACCCTTTTTCCAGACAGTACGCCAAAAGCTGTTCACAAAGACGGTAAAAAACCTGAGTGCTCCTCCACTCCTTGCGAATCGACAACAAACGAATCTCACAGGGCCGGGCTCCTTCAGGTAAATACGCATCAAGATGCCCAAGCTTCGCATCCAGCGAAAACGGACGTCTCGACCGCACCGCAATCATGCCAACCACCTGCTGCCCTTCCTTCGCAATCATATATGTATTTTCGTCATGAAACCGATCCACCAGCACCCTCTGCTCATTCACATCATGCTGAGGAATCTCCTCCACAAACGTCTCATAATTCAACGAATGAACCTGCTCCAACTCATTCACATCCGTTGCCACCTTATACACAAGCGTCCCCATCCAAATCCCCCTTACTGTAGACTTCAGGGACAGACCCCAAGTCTACTTGTTATAAACGAGCAGCATATAAATAAACATGCCGCTCATGCCGAGTGATACGACTGATACACCGAAAACGTAAAACAGGAAACCAAGCACTGCGGCCATGGCGATGAAACCTGAGATGGTGTAGCGTCGGGACAATCCATAGACGACGACCATCGTGCCTGCCAGAACAGCCAGAATGAGCGGTTGAAGCCAACATGCCCCTGCCAGAAAGACAACGATGCCTTTACCGCCTCTGAATTGCAGGTGGGCAGGGTATAGGTGACCTAATAATACGAAAGCAATTGCCACAACCTGCGGCCACAGCAGCCCGTCAAACCAGACCGTAACCAGCCATAATGCCAGCCACGTTTTCACCGCATCAATCAATAAGGTCAACAGAAACCCCGTCTTCCCCATCACTCTCCCGGCATTCGTCGCGCCCGCATTACCACTTTCAAGCTCCCGGATATCCTGCTTTTTCAACCATTTTGTTAAATAATACGCGCCATTGATGCACCCCAACAAATAAGGAATCACAACTGCCATTAAAATTGTCATTCGAATATCCTCTTTATCTATGTATTTCCAATAACTTCATTATATCGGACTGACCACATTTACGGATAGGTAGATTCATTAAAATCCTATTCTCTCACCATTTAAAAAAGCACCTCTTCAATGAGATGCTTTTATCGCCTATGCAGGCACCACAATATAGTAAATACTCGCTAAGAATACAAAGGCCAGCGCAACGGCAAGGTAAGATTTTTTCGCGTCAAATCCCTGCGTTGCCTTAACGACCTGGACACTCATTAAGTACATCCAGATCAGGCCTGCCACTAAAAGTACGATCATCAGTCCGTTTGCCGTGCCTGTTAAAAAAGGAACACTTAAAATACCCGGAAGCAGTGACACAGAAGTCGCTTTGCTGATCTCCCGGAGCACTCCCTTGCCGCCGAGTCCCCGTGAGGATGCCCATAACAACAGTGATAAACCGAACCTTGTCAAAATCGCCATCAGCAATCCGAACAATAAAAAGATCCCCGGCACAACCACCCACCTGAGCGCCTGCGAGTCAAAGTCACTGACGTAGCCCCAGTTTGCTGCAATCGAAATCAACCCATACCCGAGACCAACTGCAATCAAAAGCAGCCGGCTCCATACCGTTACTTTCGGAGACTGCAAAAAGGTCTTAAACGCTGCCTCATCTAACATCATCATTCTTGCGACCACTTTTTCATCCCCCATACAATCAGGCTGATGCGTTCGCACCAGCCCTTTTTTATTTACACGTTACATACCCCAAGGCATCAATGCCCACACCGCAACCGCAAAGCACACCACTACAGTGACACCTGCACCGATTTTGCTGTTATAACGGTAAGGCTGAACATCCTTCCAGCCATGAATCTGTTCGATCAGCTCGCTGTCCTGCTTTTTCGTTAAACGGTTTTCAAGCGACGGAATACGATTCGTGATATAAGACACGACAATCAGCAGAATGAAGCTGACCGGAACCGCAAGCAGGGCACCTGAAATCCCCATTCCATCCGTGACGCTGTGGCCTGTCAGCACGATATTCGGGAAGACAAACGGCGATACGATAATGTAAATGGCACCACCCACTACAGCAGCAGCCATCGCCCCATACTTATTCGCTTCCTTCCACCATACACCCACAATGATCAGCGGTGCATTCGTTACACCGGCAAGACCAAACGCCCACAAAATACTGACAACAAGAAATGCCGGAGGTTCAATCGCTAAAATAATACTGATCACACCGCCAACAAAAATCGCGATATAGCCTAAACGAAGACTCGCTTTCTGAGAAATATTCGGCTTTAACGTAGCCACGATATCCTGAGAAAGAAGAGCGCCAATCGCAAGCAGGTTTCCGCTGAGCGTAGATAACCCGGCAGAAATCGCACCTGCAATCACAAGTGCCGTCACCCACTCAGGGTTATACACAAGATTTAAAATAATCGTCAGCTTATCCGCATCCGCAGCTGACACCTCAAGTCCCTGCGTGGCTGTTGCAAAAACACCAACAAAGCCCATCGCGTAAGTCGCTGAGAATACAAGTCCAAGAATAAATGCAAACCAGACCATCGCAGAGCGCGCACTTTTCAGACTTGAAGCCGTGTAAACACGCATTGCCAGGTGAGGCAGCCCAAGCGCACCGATTGTCAGTGCCGGAATAATGGCAAAGTACCATTTAGGTGAAAATTGATAGTCAAAAAACGTCGGCACGGCTTCAAGCATTGCCGGCACCATATCCGCATACAGTAGCGGCGGGAAATACCATCCGTTACCACCAACAGCCTTCATAATCGCAGCAAGCGGAACGATAAACATCAGCGCCATGATCACCATCTGAATCGCTGCATTATTCGTCGCTCCGGCCATTCCCCCAATGGTCACGTAACCGACAATAATCAATCCACCGACAATCAGACCCGTCATATACGGAATACCAAGCAGCGTCTCAAACGTCACCGCAATCCCAATCATCTGACCAAGCGCATACATGATCGACACAAGAATCATGAACAACGCGGCAATAATTGACGCCTTTACACCATAACGATTACGGATGAAATGCGTTGGCGAAAAAGCGCCCATCCGGCGGAGACTCGTTCCATAAATAATCGTAATCAGCGGAATCGCCAGGATCAGCTGAATCCACAATAAAATAAATGGTGCCTGAAGATTTAAGATAAGTGCAGTAATGCCTAAGAACGTAGCTAAACTCATATACGTTGAAGCCATTGCAAGCCCGTTTGTAATCGGCCCTACATTGGATTTACCAACGTACAATTCCTGAGCAGACGCGCTTTTTCTGTTTGATATGTAACTGACCGCATAAAACATGACGAACGTTGCCACTACAACGATAATACCCATGACTGGATTAGATAGCTGCCATTGCATCCTTTACGCCCCCTTTGCTTCCTTTGATGACTCTGCTGCTTCATTCTCCTGCTCAATCTCATCATCAATCCGGTTGCCAATCTTCCCGGCTACAATCGTTAAGAAAAACACGCCGAACCACCCCATCAGAATCGGCACGATGTATTTCACAGGAAAACCGAACATCATTGCCTCTGTTGGAAAAATCGAAAAGATCAATCCAACATTCCCCACGAGGACAAATGCCGCTGTCATCCAGATCGTAAACTGAACTTCTTTTTTGTAAGCTTTCATGTCATCCCTCCGTTGTAAAAATTTCTCCCATTGTGTTCGTTTGACGACTGAGCGTTCGTTCAATTCTTGCGACCGAGCGTTCGCTCATTTTTTAAATACAAACAACCCTCCTTCACATTTCTGTAACAAGTTGATTGTAAGCGCTACCATATTTTTGCGTCAACAATATTTTTAAATTTTCCGAAAACTTATTTTTGGATGTTATTTCAATAAAATATCATCTTGCTTCTGCGTTCAGAAATTGGTCTGACCAGTCTGCTTGTTATATGTCTCATGCAACAAAAGTCCGTTCTTTATAATCCCCATTTTCATTATGCTGGAAATCTTTTATTCAAAAGGATTTTATGGCCAATGTAAAAGCCACCCTTTAGCAGGATGGCTTTGTTAGATGGGTTGTGTTGTTTATAGACAGAAAACTGTCGGCCCCGTATAGTCCATTTGACACTGAACTCACAAATTCTGCGAGAAGCTCACGAAATCGTGACCGGAACTCACAAACCCGGCAGCTAACCTCATGAACTTTACCCGCTAACTCACAAATTCTCATTCCAACCTCACATCGAAATCGGCCGCAAGTATTTTGCAAGCTGTGCTGGTTATTCATAGCGCATCCCGCATAGGTCTATTTTCACAATCCCGCGAACCAATCTTAATATTTTTCGAACCGAGTACATAATCTTGCGAACCATAGCTATCATTTTGTGAAACACACTTAACACTTTACGAACCAGCAGCAAAATTCGGTGAAACACTCCCGCACTCTACCTCAACGAATCCGGGAACGACGTAAGATCTATGCCAAACACTAGCGGAAGCAGCAGTGTTACAAAGCCAACGAGTGCGATTGTCGCGAAAAGATTCATCCATAACCCGGCTTTGACCATATCCATCATCTTCAAATAGCCTGATCCAAACACCACGGCATTTGGCGGCGTGGCTACTGGCAGCATAAATGCACATGATGCGGCAACGGCAGCTGGAACCATGACGGCAAATGGATGCACATCAACAGCGAGCGCCAATGCAGCCATAATCGGCATCAGCATCGTGGCAGAAGCCGTGTTGGACGTAATTTCAGTTAAGAATACAACAACCAGCGATACAACAGTAATAATCACAATAAACTGGACGCCATCAAGGACCGTTAAGCGTTCCCCGATCCACACATCCAGACCTGATGAACCGAATCCGCCTGCAATCGCTAGACCTCCCCCGAATAACAGCAGAATGCCCCACGGTACATTTTTGGCGGTATCCCAGTTCATCAGTTTGACTCCCTGATATTGAAAAGAAGGAATTAAAAACAGGACAAGGGCTCCGGCAATGGCGATCATCGTATCATCAATCGCCGGACTGATGTACTCCTGTAACACAAACGAACGTAAGATCCACGAAAGGGCAGTCGCACTGAACACAACCGCGACCATCTTTTCATCCGCACTCATTTTCCCCAGTGCTTCACGCTCTCTTTTAATGACTTCTTTTCCACCAGGAATGTTCTTCAGCGTCATTGGGAAAGCAAATTTCACTAAATACACCCATGCAAACAAAATCATAATGACGGCAAATGGAACCCCAAACAGCATCCACTGGGCAAATGACAGGTCAATGCCGTAAATGGCACGGAGCTGGGCTGCCAGGATCGTATTTGGCGGCGTTCCGATTATGGTTGCAATTCCCCCGATCGAAGCGGAAAAAGCAATTGCGATCATAAGTCCTTTAGCAAAAAGGCTTTTTTGATGTTCTGCATCCTTCACAGAACCATCATCAATTAGGGATGACATTTGAAAAATGATGGCCGTTCCAATCGGCACCATCATCATCGCTGTTGCCGTGTTTGAAATCCACATAGACAAAAAGCCTGTTGCAGCCATGAAGCCAAGCATGATGCCGCTTGTGCTTGTCCCGACAAATGAGATAATGCCGAGCGCAATTCGTTTATGCAGATTCCAACGCTCCAGAGCCAAAGCAATAATAAATCCACCAAGGAATAAAAATACAAGCGGATCTCCATAGCTTGGGGTTACATCACCAACACCAACACCCGCGACCAGCGGAAACAGAATAATCGGCAGCAATGACGTTGCCGGAATGGGAATCGCTTCTGTGATCCACCAAGTCGCGATCCATACTGTTGCGGCCAGAACACCAAGTGCTTCAGCTGATAACCCTTCCGCCCGGAAAAACAGCAACAAAATAATAAACAAGGCAGGTCCAAGAAATAGACCGACTTTCTGTTTCGCTGAATAATCCCTTCCCTCAGGTGATGGCTGTCTAAAGGTACCAGTCAGCTTACCTGACGCCTTCGCCATACGATCCGGATCATCACTTTTCGGACCACCCGGGTTCATATTCATTCTAAATAAAAGCAGTTCTTTAATCCGGTCATGACTATCCCATGACCTTTCCCACAATCTCTTAACCGTATCCAAATCCTCACTCCCCTTTATTAAAGCGCTTTCATAATTATGCATTATAACAGTATTTTTTAGGAGAGCGAAAGGAAAATGCCGCACAATTCTAAAAATAGGCTTTTTTCCTATGTAGAAAAAGGGTCTGTCCCTAAAGTCTACGGGAGACTTATAGACAGACCATTTTCTTTCCTTTCTCAGTTATTCAAATGGGATAAATCTCGCTTTTTCAAGCATGGATGGCGGCAGCAGCGGCTTAACGATGTATGTGCAGTCGGGCTGAAAGCGGAGGATATTTAAGAGTTGAGAAGCCATCTGAGCCGGTGTTTTCTGATAGTTCGTTTGGATCCAGTGTGTGATGAGTCCTGTGATGGCTGTTGAATGATAAATGGAATAGAGCTGCTGATCAATGTCGATTGCCTGCAGCTGATAATCAGATAAAATCATGGATTGAATAGCTTCTGAGAGTTTTTGCTGAAAGACTGGAAGGAGAGATGAGTAAACAACGTTAGTGAAAAAATCCCGACGTTCATAGATTGATCGAAACAACGTTATTTCTGAAGATGATAAATCCTTTAATTGAAAGGATGGAAGGTTCACATACGGCTCACGGTAAGCTTTAACAAAACGGGTCAATTCATAGGAGAGGGTCTGTTCAATCAGATGGTCCAGGCTGTCGTAATGGTGATAAAACGTACTGCGATCAACACCTGCCAGTTTAGTCAGACGCGTCACCGTCAGTTCATCAAAGGTAAGATCCTGCATCGTCCGCAAAAGAGCATCCATCATTTTTTGACGTGTCCGCACGACACGTTTGTCCGGATAAAGATTGTTCATCAGTGCGCCTCCCGTTATTTTATTCGACAAAATACGCCAAACTGTAGAATAACAAATGACAGGCCTATCGTCCCCGTTCTTATTTCTTATTATACTATAAGTACACAGCATTTCTGCATTCGACAAATTTCGGCAGGCGTGCTGTAAAAAAAGCGAATACATTAAGGGAGGGTTTCAAAAATGGGACGTCTTGATGGTAAAGTCGCGTTAATTACAGGTGGTGCCCGCGGAATGGGTGCTTCACATGCCAAAGCCTTTATTGCAGAAGGTGCGAAGGTCGTGATTACAGATGTGCTGACAGAAGAGGGTGAAAAAACAGCACATGCACTAGGCGATCATTGTGTATTTTTCAAGCACGATGTGACCAGTGAAGAAGAATGGAAAGATATCGTTCATAAAACCGAGGAGCATTTCGGGCCGATCAGTGTTCTGGTGAACAATGCCGGAATCGTGATCCAGGAGCCGCTTGAAAGTCTAAGCCTCGAAAACTACCGGAAAGTGATCGACATCAATCAAGTGGGCGTATTTTTAGGGATGAAATCAGTGCTCCCGTCCATGAAAAAGGCTGACAAAGGCTCCATCATTAACATTTCATCTATATCTGGAATGGTGGGCCAGGCCATGACGCTAGCCTATAATGCATCTAAATTCGCAGTGCGCGGTATGACCAAATCAGCAGCCGTTGAGCTCGGACCGCACGGCATTCGCGTCAACTCCATCCATCCAGGCATCATCAAAACACCGATGACACAGACACCGGAACTCGAAGCCGTACTCGAGCAAATGCTGGCAGGCATCCCACTCGGCAGACAAGCGGAACCCGAAGAAGTTTCCGCACTATGCGTATTCTTAGCTTCAGATGAATCCAGCTACTCATCAGGCTCTGAATTTATTATTGATGGTGGAATGATTGCGGGGTAACAATGTGAAACGGGTCTGTCTTAGATAGAGACGGACCCCAATTTCTTTTAGTGGGACATGTTTGCGGAATTTCTTCACTCGGGGGAGTTATTCGATCGTTTGAAATTTTTATTCACTCGTTTCAAAAATGATTTCACTCTTATGGAAAATTAATTCCATCAAAACCTCTTGGCCGGACTCTTTTCCCTTCACAAGGCCCGGTGATTCCTTCATTCCACTCCACGAATCCCTTCATTCACGCTCACTTTTCCATCACATCCAAATGAGCGTACTTCTCCCCCACCAAGCCATCTTTTCCAGATCATATGATGGGCTCCCTGTCCCCAGTGGTCCCTCAGCAACACATCTGCATTCCCAAAGCGACTCACCCAGTATTGCTGAGAGCTTTTAAACCCGGCATCGAGATAATAAAAGTCGTGCCCGAGACGTAAAAGCTCCTCTTCTGCAAATGCCAGTAAGGATTGAGCGACCCCTTGCCTCTGGTGATCAGGGTGGATATAAACGCAACCAACCTCTAACCTGCCAGGCTCAGGTGTCAATCCGCATTTCATCAGCTCGCCCGGTTCAAACAGCGCAACCGTTCCGACAACCGAATCCCCATCAAAAGCTGCAAAAAATCTTATCTGCTCACCCTCCAAAGAATCACGCGCCATTCGCTTAAGCCGCCCGACCTCCTCATCAAAAAGCTGCTGATCATGACGCAGTCCCTCGCGATTTAAAAGATCGCGGAGACATTCTGAAAAAAGCTGATCTGTTTGTTCTAAATGGATATATTTCATTGTCTCTATCTTCATTGTGACCTCTCCACATTACTTATTTTCCAAACCTGAATGAACCGGAGTAAGTGTAGATACAGCACCACGTCCATAGCGAAAACGAAGTGCATAAAGTCCTCCGGTTAATAGAAGTATGCTGCAGATTATTAACGGAATCACAGGTGAGACCGCTTCTGATATACTTCCTGAGAAAAGCTGTCCGCTGACCACAACAATGCCACTCAGCAGAATACTTCCACCTGCCAGCCTCGCTAAAAAAGCATCCGGCGTGACAGCCTGACGAGCTGAACCATTAACCACAAAAGCCATCGACAGCGCTCCGTCGAAGATAAGCATACCGAGTGCCATCAGCCACACTGACAATCCGCTGAAAACAAGCACGAGCCCGAGACCCGATATGATGAGCAGCGTGCTATATAGCCTTCGCCAGGAGTAACCTTCCACCTGTACCATCAGCCACACTCCAATGATATTTCCAATACCAGCTCCTGATAAGACGATGCCGATTTCAAATGGCGTAAAATTTAGCGTCTGATCCGTTAAAAAGATGACTGTCAGCGTAACCGTTACTGTCGTAAAATTAAGGAGTATGTGCTGAAGTGAGATGAATCGCTGGTATGGATTGGCGAATAAAAACCGAATACTTTTCAAAGACAGCTTATACTCAGCGATTACCTTTGTCTTTATACGCCTTGTCTGGTTCTTTTCTTTAAATACAACAAGTATGACACCGAATAACGATAACAAATAGGTTAATGCATCAATGGATAAAGCCATTGCAGTGCCATACAAAGTCAGCACTCCTCCGGCGAGCACCGGACCTGCAAATGTACTGACAGCATCCGCCCCTTCAAAATAAGTGTTGGCTCTCAAGAGATTTTCCCGACCAACAATACCAGGTATCATCGCACTAAAAGCGATCCGAAAATAAAGGGTGGAGACACCCAATATAAATAAACCCACAGCCAGCACACCCGTAGTCAAACCATCTTCCCAGACCAGAAAAGCAAGTGTAGCCATGACAAGAAAGCTGATAGACTCCGCCCCAATCGCCACGTACTTTTTCAGCTTACCTTCAATCCACTGACCGGCAGGCAAAGCGAACAAAAAAGAAGGTGCCTGCATGCAGACCGCTACGAGCGCTGCCTGCAAAGGTGATCCTGTAAGCTCTAACACAATTAACGGGATTGCGACATCACTGAAACGGTTACCAAAAATCGTCGCCAGCTGTCCCAGCCATAATACGAGAAAGTTTTTATTTTTCAACATCATTATTTACACCATCTTTAATGATTTCCAATTTAATAGGGATAGTTGCAAGAACCCGCTTAGGTTTGTGTAGAAGACCAGTTTTGGGACTAATTATGCTCCACAAGAACCTTTACGCAGTACTTCCTCCAACTCTCTCAAATCCATTATCACATCACCCGCATCTTCATCCTGTCGAAATGCACTCTGAACCAACACAGCTTTCATCCCAACACGCTTCGCTGCTTGACTATCATTTTCAGGATGATCCCCAACAAACACAGCCTCTTCAGCTTCCACATCAAGCTTTTCAAGTGCGCGCAGAAAGATACGGCTGTCGGGCTTCCGGAGCTTTTCCCATTCGGAAATCAGGATGACATCAAATGCCCCTTCAATCCCAAGCGCACGAATATTTGCCATCTGAAAATCCCCATAGCCGTTTGTAATCATGCCGATTTTATAAGATTTCCTTTTTAAATGTTCCAGCATTTCATACAACCCTTTGACAGGAACACAGTGATTCGGGAATTCTTTTAAATAGTCCTGCAACAATGCATCTGCAGTCATTTCAATCCGAAATTCCTCTGTAAGCTGCTCATAAACCCGATCTTTCCACACATATCCATGAGCATCCAATTCAATAAAACGGTTCATATATGTATCTTTATCAACCTTCATATTCACTTGCGGCAATCGATCATATTGATCAGCAACAAACCTCTTAACAGAAGCATCCCGATCCAAAAGCGTTCCATCAAAATCAAACAAAACCGCCTTCATCCGATCACATCCTTTGGATAATTGTACCATAGTGTGTAGAGTTGGGGGTCTGTCCCTAACTCTACAAAAAAACACCGCCGCAGCGGTGCTTTTTCTAGAATGTATAGGCTTCTCCGTCTTCTGGGACAAGGAGTTTTTCATCCGGGATGTGTGTTTTTAGTTGGTCACGTGTCAGCACACAATGGTTTAATGCTTCAAGATGGACTGCGACCACGGTTGCCGATGGTGCTGTATCGATTACCTTTTGAACGTCGTGCTGGTCCATGATAATCGGTCCGCCTTCAAGAAATTGCGCAGCACCTGCATTTAAAACAATTACGTCTGGCTGCACTTCCTTTAATACCGCTTCAACTTCATCGCACCAGATGGTATCACCTGCGATGTAGAGCGTCTGTTCATCCTGATGTTTGAACACAACACCACATACAGCTCCCATTCGCTCTTCAATCTCACCTTTTCCGTGATGTCCTGCAGTTTTACTCAGCTGAATCCCTTCAAAATCTGAACGATCTCCCAGAACAGAAACATGCTGAAAACCGGCTTCCTGTATCACTTTAGCATCGGCTTCATTTTGCGCAAAAACAGGTGTTTCCTTCTGCAAAATCTGTTTTGCTGCGTCATCAAAATGATCGGCATGCAGGTGCGTGACGATCACAGCATCGGCTTTTGACAGATCCTCAACCTTAACCGGTAAATCCACAGTCGGATTGTTCATATCCTGATTCGGTGTGTTCGGAAACGGCGGCAGTGAACCTTTTTCCGCAAAAAACGGATCCACTAAAATCGTTTTTCCCGCGTATTCCACTACGAGCGTTGCGTTACGAATGTGCGTCAGCTTCATCTCATCACTTCTCCTTTTCGGATTGTTCCTGTTTAGGATAAACTTTAATGAAGGATGCTGTACATAATCTAAATCAAGTAATGTGTTGATTTCACTTGATTTTTGAAAGGATGTTATCGAATGGACCAGACAGACTACCTCATTTTACAAGAGCTTGAACGGAATAGCCGGATCACCATGAAGGAGCTTGGTCAGAAAGTTCACCTGACCGGACAGGCGGCAACAGCGCGTGTTCAAAAACTTGAGGATCAGGGCATGATCGAAAAATACACAGTGCGAAAAAGCTACGAGAAGCTCGGCTTTCCCGTTCATGCCTTTATCCAGGTATTTACCCAAAGCCCTGATCACACAAAATATCTTGCCTTTATCGAAAAGCAGTCAACAAGCATTGTTCAGCATGTCAAAACCACCGGGGAAGCCTGTTATCTGCTTGAAACGAGATTCACAAGCCACGATGATCTGAATACTTTTCTAGAAAACCTGAGCAGCTATGCTCAATATAAGACTGCGACTGTGATTAAGTCATTCACGTAGAGCAGAGTCTGTTCCCGTTCTTCCGTAAACTCTGGTCTCTTTACTTGTTGCACTTTCTATTTTGCGCAATGCTCCTGTCAGTAATACGGCACCCGCTACCATAACAGCACCGATCCAGGGAGTATGAATGAGACCGATTCCGTCGACGATGAGTCCGCCGACGAAGGAACCGATGGCGATCCCGACGTTGAATGCTGCTATGTTAAGGGCTGATGCGACGTTGACGGCTGATGGTACATATTTTTCAGCAAGATCGACAACAAGCACCTGCAGACCCGGCACATTCATAAAAGCAAATAACCCCATCATGAAGATCATGATCAGACCCGCTACTTTAAATGGTGCTGCCAAACTTAATAGAACGAGCACGACTGCCTGAAAAACAAACATCCAAAGCAGTGCTTTTAACGGATTGCGATTTGCTGCTTTTCCGCCAATCATATTTCCAATCGCAACCGCTACACCATAAGCAAGAAGAATCACGCTGACCCATTTCGCACTGAAGCCTGTGACATTTTCCAATAACGGTGTTAAATACGTAAAAGCAACAAAGGTTCCGCCGTATCCAAGGGCCGTGATGGCAAACGCGAGCATTAAACGGCTATTTCTCAAAATCGCTAATTGATCTTTAAATGATGATGGCGGTGCTTCTTTCAGGTTCTTCGGGACAAGCAGGGCACTGGCAGCCATCCCGATCAATCCAAGAATCGCCACACCCCAAAATGTCGCTCTCCATCCAAATGCCTGACCAATAAACGTTCCAAGCGGCACACCTGTCACAGTGGCAACGGTTAAACCTGTGAACATAAAAGCAATAGCACTGGCACGTTTATGAGCTGGAACCAGATCCGCTGCAATCGTTGATCCAATTGAAAAGAAGATTCCATGTGAAAATGCAGTGATGAAGCGGGCCACGATCAGCAGCGCAAAGCTGTCTGACATAGCAGCAGCCACATTACCTACAATAAATACAGCCATTAAGGCCATTAGCAATGTTTTACGGCTCATTTTGGCTGTTAATGCCGTTAAGACCGGCGCACCAATCGCTACCCCGATCGCATATCCTGAAATCAATAATCCCGCTAATGTAATAGATATTTGCAGATCCCCTGAAATGGATGATAAGAGACCAACCGGAACAAATTCAGTCGTTCCGATGCCAAATGCACTGATTGCTAGTGCTAATAAAGCAAGCGTTCCGCCTTTTTGCTGCGGAGGCTGATTCATTTTAGTTGTCATGATTTGATTCCTCCCTATGAAAATGAACACGAAGGCGCCTTTCGTGATGTTGAACAATTGTCAGTATGAACCCGTTTATTTCTTTTGGGAAGTACGTACTTTAAAGTGCGATAGGCACCAAAAAGTACCCTACCATGCCTTTCGGACGGTTTCACCGCAATCATCTTTTCAACGCATTTAGCCTGTGCTATTCTACTTACAAATTAAAGGAGGAGACCTATATGCCGTACAATATTCCTGTTGAAGCCACACTCGAGGTCATCGGGGGAAAGTGGAAGGTCGTCATTCTATGTCACCTGGACAAAGGGGATAAGCGAACAAGTGAACTAAAAAAACTGATGCCGAATATCACGCAAAAAATGCTCACCCAACAGCTTCGCGAGCTTGAAGCGGATGGTGTTGTGAAGCGCACCGTCTATGACCAGGTTCCACCAAAGGTCGTATACTCGCTCACTGAATACGGCTGGTCACTGAAGCCGATTCTTGATGTCATGTGCAGCTGGGGAGAAGCCCATATAGAGGCAACTGGTGATGAGCTTGCGCAATAGAAAAATGCAGAACCCATGTTAAGTGGTTCTGCATTTTTGGTTTTTAGATAGGCTTTGTTAATCTGGTCTGTCCCAGTATTACCTCACTGTGTTATTATTTTTTTACCAATTGACACCAAGGAGTTGATGACATGGCCACTTTTGTACATAATGCACTTTATTTACTGGGAAGTATATTTATCACTGCTGGCGCTCTTTTTCTCATTATGAGCCTTTTTTCGTCCGGAGGTAACACGAACATGCTCGTCCCGTTCTTTGCTATTTTAAATGGTTTTATTGCGATTGCGGTTGGAGAAATCTTAAGAACGTTAAAAGAGAATCGAATCTAGTCATGCTGTTTCTTCCCGACTTTCTTCCTCCTGCTCCATACGCTCCTGACCAAAAAGACTGACTGCTAAAGAAGTAATCCATATGAGGGTACCCAGAACCAATAAGATCGCTCCGAACACGATAAAAACGGTAATATATCCCTGATATACATATTCAAACGAACCCATGGAATTACTTTGTGCTACCCACCAGTCTGCGACTCCACTACCAATGCCAGGAGCGAAGAAGAGAAAAATACCTCCTGCGATCATACTAAACAACCCCCAAAGCCTTGCTGCTACCAAGTGATTTTCCTGCATCATAATACCTCCTTGGGAATAGTCATTGGATAAAATCGCTAATCATGCACATGCTATTAATAAAAAGGTGAAAACATGGACTTTCCTGTGATTCATACGAATATCTGGGATGCTGTGATTGCGGTTCCGCTTATCATGATTTTGACTCAGCTGATTAAGATGAGATTTAAGCCATCTAAGCCTACTGTTCCTTTTATCGCACTTGCGGTTGCATTGCTGATTTCCATCTTTATTTCCCATCGCGAAAGTCTGGTTGCCGGTATTTTTATGGGCTGGTTCTATGGTTATGCGGCGGTTGGCAGTTATGCCTCTTTGAAAACAACGATTCTGTCTAATTTAAAGAAAGTCAGGCGAATAGAGTAAAAGCAGCCTTCCATGAGAAAGACTGCTTTTTAGTGTAGACACTGGGACAGCGCCTAAGTCTACACTTTACTCTTTATCCTTTGTTGCTGCGGCTTCATCTGATTTTTGGGTTGTAACTGTTTTCTGAGCCGGTGTGTCTCCACTGTTGTTGACCACAGTGTGCGTGTTACCGCGGTTTACCATGTCGGAAAGGAGCTTGGAGACGTCAATCCCTGTCAGTTCTTTGAGTGGTTCCTGGAGTTCAACCATGGTTTGGGTGATGCTTTTTCCGTAGGATGCGACTCCGTTCCCACCACCTGTATCGAGAATTTTAACGGATTCGATATTTTCAAGCGGTTTCGCAATTTTCTCAGCGTAAATCGGCAGCATGTCGATCAGTTTTTCGGCAAGGATGACTTCACCGTGCTCTGCGATCGCTTCTGTCAATAGACGTCTTGATTCGGCTTCCGCCTTACCGCGCTCTAGAATAACCTGAGCCTCTGCCAGACCGGCTTCACGTTTGATACGTGCCTGGGCTTCCCCGTCAATTTCCGCTTTACGCGCTTCTGCTTCCGCCTGTCGGGTAACAGAGTAGTAATCTGCATCGGCTTTCGCCTTACGGATCTTGTTTTCTTCCTCTTCAATCTGTACCTGACGTGAACGCTCAAGCTGCTGGATTCTCAGCTCTTCTTCTTTTCGTTTTGCGACCAGCATCAGTTCTTCTTCCTGAACCTCTTTATCAAGCTTAGCTTTTTCTAGCGTATACGATTGCTCCGATTTCGCACGGGCACGTTCTGTTTCTTCCTTGATCGCTGCATCTTTTAGATCCTTCTCTTTTTGAGCAGCGGCAATTTCAGTCTGGCGCTTGTATTCTTCTTCTTTCGCCTCTTTATCAGAGTTTGCACGCTGAATACGTGTTTCTTTTTCTGAATTGGCTTCTGCAATTTCAGCCAGCTTGCGAACTTCTGCGATACGTGGACGGCCGAGGTTCTCTAAATAACCATTTTCACTGTCAGCATCGCGAAGGTCAGTCAGCCCAAGGGATGTGATACGGAACCCCATGTCATCGAGCTGCTTTTGCGCAACCTCTGTTACTTGTGCGTTAAATGATTCGCGGTCTTCGTTGATTTGCTCAACAGTCATTTTCGAAAGGATGGCACGAAGATTCGCACTGAGTACCTCTGCAATTTCTTCTTCAAGCTCTGCTGATTTCTTCCCAAGGAACTGCTCGGCATAGTTGGCGATCCCTTTCAGCGTGTCTGCCACCTTTACCATCGCAACCGCATCAGCCACGATCGGCACACCACCATTTGTATAAACACGTGGCGTTGTCAGCTTCAGCTGAAACGATGTCAGTTCAACCGGTGTTGCTGTCTGGTGCATGCGGAGAAGATGCCCGCCACCACGGATGATTTTCATCGAACGGCCTTCATTGTCTGTAAAAATATTCGTCTCTTTCTTCGGATCACCTAGTTTAGGTCCTGTAATAATAAGTGCCTGGTTGGAACGCGCCGTTCTGTAGCGGATCTTGTAATAAACAAACACAACCGCACCAATGATCGCAAGCACGACCAAAATCGGAATGATGATCGATAACGCTGCTAAAATTTCCATTTATGTATTCCTCCTTAAAATAAATTGATTATTCCAACTATATGTACGTGCAGGATTGGAAAAGGTTCCAGAAATCCTTTAAAAAAGGTGAAGGAATCCAGAAATGAATTTTTCCGGCTGGCATCTATCTTTCTATTAATCAATCAACCGGGTACACTAATTCATTAGATTAACGATTTGATGTTCAAGATATGATCTCGCTGAGTCTTCATCTATCTTAAAAAACAGTGCCTGGAGAAAAAATTTTAAAGACGTTTTAACACGGTAGCGCTCCAAATCTGGTAGAGAACCTGAATGAAAAAGCACCTCTCTGATAAGCTCCTGCAAATCTATTAACCATCCGTCTAACTCAAATCTTGTTGTGTATGCTAAAAATGCGATTGCCAGTCTTTCCTCTTCTTCATCATGATAACCAGGAGCGAAAATTAAGAAATGCTCAACACCTTTGATTACCAACCTTAGCTCGCCATCACCCGTTAACGGATGCAAAACAATCGCCTTAAGCAGATCAGCTGCATGGGCTGCCGCATGAGCCCAGCCTTTATCCCGGACATATCCTCTTAAATCATTTTCAAATACAACATAGTCATGGACCTCTTTGATGATCCGCTTAAAGTAATCCTTAGAAAGGAACCTGCTTTCATGATCCTGCTTTAGCAATAACGCAAAAACGAGCGCACTGAATGAACGGGTAAATACGTCATCAGAGACAGGTTGATTTATTCCGCTCAGCAACTTCTTCTGTGTCAGCAGTTGCTCAGTGATTAAATTCAGCTGTGAATCACTCAATCTATTTTCTGTTACGTATTTACCAAATACCTGATAAATTAGTTCATCCCTTAAAACCGGATCCGTTGAACCTATATGAGTAATCATATGTAAAATAAGGTTATCCGATAGTTCACCCTTGTTTTTCAATGTCATCATTAATATTTCTTTCAGCTCTTGCTCAGTCATTTCACCACCGGCCCTTTCACACCCAAATGCCAATCTTCAATGAACGGTGCCTGATGAGGATTAATGCCTTCTGGCAGATGTCCGCGATGAAAAAAGACAAGCTCCTTACTCTCAAGGTTCTTAACCGGTTTGGGATTGTTCAATGTTGCTTGGAAAATAATTTGCACACTGTACACCTTATCTCCATTTTCATATTCTGAGAATCCATTTACACCGGAATAAATACCGTATAATTTGATCTTTGCAAGGTTAAGCCCTGTTTCCTCAAGCACCTCACGCCTCACTGTCTCCTCAAACGTTTCACCAATTTCAAGAATGCCACCAGGAATGCCCCATTCAGAAAAGTCGGATCTTCTTTGAAGCAAAAGCCGGCCATTCTCATCCTCCAGTAAAACACCACATCCAACCGTCAGCAGTGTTGAGGAGCCAATCATTTGTCTCATCGTTTGGATGTAATGGTTCACTTCACCACCCCTTTAAAATCCTAAAGCAATCAACTCAAGATGCGTTTCAAATCTCCCACAAAGGAAATAATAACCACAAGTACTCTTTTTCAGTTTAACAGAATGGGGGCAGGTCTTCATGAAGATTTTGGGAATGTTTTTGGTGCTTTCCATTTTTCTTACCGGCTGCAGTGAGCCCGTCTCTATGGACGGCAAGCTTGGCGGGTCGCTGGCTTCATTTGTGGAGGCGTATGGGGAAAATCAAAAAGCTGAAGATGATTTGCTTTATGATTATATTTCAGATGAAGGTGTAGCTGCGGTCTTTATGGAGGATCAGGCTTCCGTAATCACTATTGACTTAACATCTGAAGGCCAGGAGTTATTATCAATTGAAGATGCGGGCGAATACGCGCTCAGCTTTGCGCCTTCTGATGCGGATGAAGTGGAAAGAACACAGGATCCCGAATCTATTGGACAGGTCATCGTTTTTGAGAGTAAAAGTCTTGGAGAGGTTCAAAGCAATGATCGATTTTCTATGCAACTGCTTTCTGAGGACGGCAGGATTGTCACATTTATTCATTTACGGACAGAGCCGGATGAGGAATGATCAGGTCCATACCTCATCCAGCCTTGATTTATAAAAGGTCAGTGCCTTTTCATAGACTCTGATTGACTCATCACTTGTCGTTTCGAGTAAGCTGGTCAACAGAAGCTCCATCGCATCATGATGTTCCCCGAGATTATATAGACTTAGCGCATAAAAAACGCGTATGGCATGCTCATTCGGGAAAAGTTTGATGCCTTCCGACAGGACTTTTTTTGACTTATCATATGCCCCAAGTGTCCGGTAAGTACTGCCTAATCCAAGATAAGCTCCCTTTAACTGGTCACCAGTCAACCCTGCTTCGATCGCTTTTTCATAATGTGGCACTGCAGCGGCTTCAAGTCCCAACACATCTAAACTCCACGCACATTGATAACGGACCTCCGGATTCTCAGGATAGGCTTCTGCAAGCCGGATCAACAGCTCATTAGACTCTTTCAGCTTCCGTTCATCACGTAACTGAACCGCCTGTTTCACGGTCTCTTCTATGTTCATACTTGCTCTCCTTTTTCCAGATATTCTTCTTTTAAATGTGGATCTCTATAACGAGCCATTCCCGTCACCACTTTTTGGAACCCGGTTTTCTTATAAAATTTTTCATTACCTGTGGTTGAAATCAGATGAATACAAGACAGGTCACCAAGCTCATGGATGAGACGTTCCATCATTTCCTGCGCAATCCCCTGACCCTGATATTCCTGATGTACCACCACATCATAAATCGCTGCATTAAAAACACCATCTGACAGCGCTCGACCGAAGCCAATAATGCGATGATCATGTTTGGCAAGAATGTAATGCGTGCTCGCCTGAAATACCCGTTCAATCTGCAGCTCAGTGTGCTTCATCCAGCCCACTGATTCATAGACCTCCTTCATCTGACTGCACACGCGTGGCCCCTGCATTTGATAAGTAATCACAGCACTCAACCTCTTGCCTCCCACTCCTCAAAACTCATCATGTTAAAATCCTCTTCAACATCGAGCCGGATTGGCGTAATCAATTCAAGTGAGTTTCCGTCCGGGTCGTCAAAGTAAATGGCAGCATGTGCCTGCGGGTTATTTGGCAGCACAAGCGGCTGACGTGTTTCATCAAAGCCAAACATGGTTCTGACTTCCATTCCACGTTCATTCAGCCAGTGTTTCGCCCGCAGGATATCTCCTTTTTCAGCCTGAAACGCAACATGGCGGATAGAGGCATGATAAGGAATCTTCACCTGTTCCGTCTCCCATAACCCCAGCCAACTCTCACCCTTCACAATCCACATAAATGCAATTTTCTCCTGCTCATGCGCAAGCTCCAGCCCAAGTTTTTGATAAAATGCAATCGAAACCTTCAAATCACTGACTGGTAAATGCGCTTCGTACAATCCTTTTATCATCTTGATCACCTCACCCTTACCATATCAAATTTGACAATGTTTCTTTTCAGCCGTAAGTCGGAAATCCATTTAAACATTCGTCTGAAAGAACTGAAGTCACCACGTCTCGAATTTCTTAAAACCATATAAACGTTTCTTCGTTAACTCCTTTCATTTCCCTCCACAAATGCAAACGTATAGCCTGGCTTCCACACGAGCATGGAAAAGGCTGAAGCAGTCACGAGCATGAGCAATGAAGCGGTGACAATGGCTTCCCGTAGCGAAAAGAAATCTGCAGCAAGTCCCAGCAGTAACACAAACATTACCTGGAAAGCACTCTGGATTAATTCGAACACGCTGGTCACACGGCCCATGATCTCAACGGGCACATTACTCTGATAAAATGTTTCGATCCCCGAGTTCAGGAATGACATGAAAAATCCGAGAATGATAAAGCCGGTTGCGATCGATGCGAACGACCAGGCAAACGAATAGACGAGATAACCTGTTGTAACCATCAAAATTCCGATCGTCATCATCATCCGAATTGACAGCCGGTCAGCAAGCACAGAAAGAACAAATCCTCCAACAATAGCACCAACCCCGGTAATACTGATCAGCATACTGTATTCAAACTCTGACAACCCCACCACCTCCTGTGAGAAAACAACCTCCTGCGCATCCATCGCAAACGTGAAAAGCATCACTGTGAGAAAGCTCATATAGACCATCGCAACATAAGAATGCGCTTTGACAAACTCCATCACCACACTGAAATCAGCTCCAACCTGTTTCAGCGTGAGTTTCGGGATAGATGCCCGATCAATCTCCTCCTTGTCAGGCAGACCAATAAACAGTAAAGCTGCCAGCATAAAAAGAATGGAAGTGAGCCAGATAGTCAGATCAACGGAAGAAACCAAAATCATGACACCTGCCAACGCCGGCCCTAAAATAAATGCCCCTGACATCGTGAGTGCGCGGATTGAATTAAACCTTTTTCTCATCGTATGAGGAACAAGCATGGTGATGTAAGTTACAGAGGAAGGACCAAAAAATGATTTCGCTACACTTAACAAAATCAACAATAAATAAACGATCATTACATTTGGTGCAAATGGAATCAGTGCAATGAGTAATGCTCTGACCCAATAAGTTGTGATGATCACTTTTCGTTTACTTCTGTAATCAATGAAGCTACCTGTCCAGAATTTCATAACAATGTTCGTCAGCGGTCCAACGATCCATAACCCGGCAACTGCCGCAGCCGAGCCTGTCATATTAAAGACAATCAGATTAATCGCAACCAGATAAATAAAATCTCCCAGTGACGAGATGCCGGTTGATGTTAAAAGCAGACCCGGAGCCCGCCACTTATGATTCGAAGTCATGTCATCACTCCATTATGTATAAAATTTCATATGTTTTTTATCCTGTTTGTAATAATCAAGCCGATCCTGCAGTGTGCCTGTATGAAGTTCAAACTTATGACCATCAGGATCTGTAAAATAGACCGACTCCCGATCCCTGTCATCTCTTTTTCTTCCGGCCAGGACATTGACATTCAGATCCTTCAACCTTTTCATTTCACCTTCTAAATCCTGCTCATCCACACTGAAAGCAATATGAGTATAGGATTCATGTATCTCAGAACGCGGAATCTCTTTTTCTTCGTTTAACGCAAGCCAAATTCCGTTCAGGTCAAAATAAGCTGTCGTATTTCCTTTCACAAGAAGTTTTGCATCAAATACTGTTTCATAAAATGAAATAGATGCATCCAGATTTGATACAGAGAATAATAGATGATTGATCCCATTAATTTTCATCTGTCAGCTTCCCTCCATCGTTCCAATTCCCATACATTTTGCCCTGTTTTGTTTTAAGAATAAAGTTTGCTAACCTCTTTTCAAACTCAGGATATCCCGGCCGGAATTCCTGAATATAACCAATTCTCACCCGCTTGTAGAGGTCAGGCAGTGCTTCAAATCGGCTCTTTACATGTTCATCTTCGATTATTGTTTTGTACACCTCAGGCTGGATAACAAAAGACTTCTCATCTAAATTTGGACATACTGAATATCCTGATGGATGCATTTTTCCAAGGCGGATTAACCTTCTGGCTCTTTCTTTGTTTAGCTCAGTCCAGTTACTATTCTTTTTCCTTGGAGTGAACCTCTGAAGCATGTGACCCTCTTCTGATTTTTTTGCAATGCCATCAATCCAGCCAAAGCAAATGGCTTCTTCCACTGTTTCAATATAATCAAGCATATAACCATTTTCTATGCGTGGATTTTCAAGCCAAACCTCCCGTTCATTTAGATGATTTTGCTCTAGCCACTTTCTCCACTCGATGATTGATGCAACACGCAGTGTCTTCATCACCCAAGCCTCCCATCAAGGAATGAAATGGTCGATTAAAGCTCCTTCAAATACCCATAAACCGGCACAACCCGGTCATGGTCTATCTGGTCAACACCCTTCTCGTCATAGGCTTCATAAATGCTGTCCACCAATGCAAATCCAACCGGTTTTCCATCACTTTCGGCCAGCACTCTTCCCTCTCCCAGCTTTACGCTAACTGGTTTTCTCAGACCCTTTTCTACACCAAAAACATCATAATATTTCACTGACTGAATAAACCCTTGTTTTTCATAAAAGCGGTTTGCCGCCTCATCATCACGCGTATAAAGTTCAATAAAGGACAAGCCCTCATATTGGTCTAATCTCTTCATCGCTTCGTCATATAACGCCTGCGCAATCCCGTTATTTTGGTGATCAGGATGCACAGCGATTGTAGCGATAAAAGCACCATGTTCTTTTCTCAAAAAGGTAAGCTTATTCTCAGGATCATCGAGTACCACATCTATTAACCCAATGACCTCGTCATCCTGTACCGCGATCAGCTCAATCGTTCGATTTGAAAATCCCGGTTTTTCACGCAAAACATCTTCATAAAAGGCAGAGTAGAAATAAGAAAGCAGCCTGCATCTGAGCCAGCTCTGCTCGAATTGTTTGTCATAGTTTAGAATCTTCATTTTAAATCCCCTAACATGTAAAAGATAAATTCCTCAACACTTCCCGTAAAACGTTCAACCTCCGGCAAATGATAAAACGTACTGGTCTGGTCAAAATCCCACGCACGTTCATCCGGCGCAACTAAATAAATCTTCTTTCTTTGAGCAAGGGCAAGCCCCATTTCAATATGTGTTCCTTTCCCGCCAGGTAACAGCACGATCAACAAATCAGCCGCTAAAACCGCCTCACGTTCCAGCTCCCCAACCTCTTGCAGCATGTCATAACTGCTCGCCCGCTCATTTTTTGTCCAGTCATATGTATGAATCCAGCCATTTGTTTTCAGTGATTGACTTACGTGCTGAACTGCATGTTTATTTTGAAAGCCGGATGCGATGTAGAATTTCATGGTTTTCTCACCACAAATGTAACGGCCTTTGTATTAAGTTGAACGGCCAGACCGTTTCTCTCAATTTCAAACGTTAACTCTTTTATGTGATGATCTAATACATCCCATCCCTGATAACCGCTCGTCAAAATAGCATCTAAATCTCTGGTAGACAAATCGACTTCTAACTGGACATTCAACCGTTTCCCTGTGGTCATATCAATCTCTTCCATATCCGTATTAATCACCAAATAGTGTATACCTCTCTCTCTTGTACCAGCTCTCATATTAGAAAGGATTTCTTTAAAATCATTCAAACTGGCACAATGCTCAAGGCTCGAGACTGCCACAATATAATCATATGTATTTTCATCGATCCTAAAGTCTTCGATCGCGGACTCAAAACCTTTGATTTGATTCTCTACTCCATACTGAAGCCTGTAATCACGCAGCTTAACAATTGCTGATTCCAAGAGGTCTACACACGTCACCATACCACCTGAACTTTGAACCTTCTGTGCAATGGGAATACTGTTCCTCCCTACACCTGAACCGAGATCCAATACATGGATATTCTTATGTTCAAACAAATCTACTGTCTGAATAACAGATCGAACTGGACTCCGAAGCCAGGAACCAGGCTCAAATAAAACCAATTCCTCGTAAACCTTGTCATGATAGGCTTTTTCTTCTTTTCTGATCTCCTTCACCCTTTGATCCAACCTCACACCTCCATCCTCATCACCCGCTGATCACCTATGGGTCCGCCGATCCGTCTTCCTGTGTCTTGAAATCCAACTTTGCAATACAAATCAAATGCGCGGTCGTTTTTCAGGTTCACCGAGAGCACGATCTCTGAATAACCCGGTAACGCCTGCTTGACCCAGTCAGATAACAGCCGTAAGCCCGCTTTACCATATCCTTTCCCTTGCTGATCAGCCGACACTGAAAAGGACCCCAGCAGAATGGCTGCCGGATGATCCGTTAATGTCCTCACAAACTCATTCGTATGTAAAATGAAAAATCCAACCGCCTGCTCCCCGGCTGTGATTACGACTGGATGCTGACCTGCCTTAAGCTCCTCCAATTTCCGAAGCGGCATTGCCGTAAACGGGAGCTGTTCAGGAGGCAATACATATCGCTTTAAATCTTCAGCATATTTGTCTGAATAATGGTCAAGGCGCACCTTAGCGCTGTTCCCGTTGTCCAACGATGAATTCTTCACGGAACACCTCCTGTATTTTCATTAAAAATCGTTTGGCGTACGAACGCTCACCCAATGTCTCCTCCAGCCAGTCGCCTTCTCTCTCTAAATATAAAAGAATCTCATCAGCTGCCTGTTTATGATGAACAGGTGTCAGCTTCGACAAAATAGAACGAAACTCTGAGAGCTGAGCATCCGGAAGTTCTTTCTCCAGACACTTCAATCCGAGCTGGGCCCGGTCAGGCCTGTATTGATGCAGCACGACCTTTGCCAGACTTTTCGTAGCCGCATGTAACAGTTCAACCGCCCACACGTCATTGCCGCGCTTGCAGGCTTTTCTGTATTGAAAAAGAAACCACGCTACACCGTAAGCCTCCTCCTCAAACTCTTCCTCAGATAGCGTCAAATGCTGCCTCGAAACAAACGGACCCATGATGTCGTGCGGGTCATACAGCACCTCAAAAAAATCTGATGTTTTAAACGTTTCCTCTGTCACTGTAAACAGATCAACATGCAGAAGATTGTCATACACAGCAATGATCTGAGGGGCGATAATAAAGCAATCCTCATAAAAAAGAATCGGTCTATAAGCTTCAAGGTGCCGGATACGGTCCTTTAGAAATCGTTCCGTATCCTCTTTCTCTACAAAGCAATACAGATCGACATCTGAAAAATCGTCTCCCTCTCCTCTTCCCAGCGAGCCTTTTAAAATGATGGCTTTCACTAACGGATTCCCGATCAAAGATTCCGTTAATGCATGAACTGCCTCTGTCTGGATTTTCATTTAGTCACCCTCCCTTCTTTCTCACCTTCAAGCTCCGCCACACGGTTTTCCAGATAGCGAAGGCGCTTATGGATTTGATAAAACATCGGTGCATAAAATAGAGCAAGTAAGAGAGCCCATCCCATCCGATTCACCTCATTTAAGTGCCTTAATCAGCTTCCTTTCAAGCTTCTCTGCATACCTTTCATCTTTCAAAGCCCGATCCGGATTCGCTTTGCCAATCACATATCTTACCGCGTCATCCTTCTCAACCTTTTTCGAATGCTCCTGAAGATAAGACTGAAAGCGGGCACTCCGGCTCAGCATGTTGCGGTTCAGGTTTACGACATCATCTGACGGCGTACTGCGAAAAAACATTTGTATGCTCATACCTAAATCTGCTAACACATCAATCCACATTTACAGCATCCTCTCCACATAAAAAACCCTGTCCATTACATTTATTGTAACGGACAGGGTTTCCATACACTACCTTTTTCGATTATTCACACAATAAAATAAGTCCACACAGATAGCACGATTGAGACTGTCAAAATAACTAAAAATGGCTTCATGGCGCGGTCACGAATGTCCTGCAGACTGACATTCAATCCAAGCCCCACCATCGCGGCAGTCAACAGCCATGTAGTAAGGTCAGAAATGAAAGCTAATACCTGGTCGGACACCGGGATAACGGGTCCAATCACATACGTTCCAATCACACTTAGTAATAAAAATCCTACTAAAAACCACGGAAAAACAATCTTAGCTTCAGCAGATTCTGAAGCCTCTGTTTTGCGGTTGACCCAGTAAACGAGAATTAGACAAAGTGGGATTAATAGAAATACGCGCCCAAGCTTTGCAAGCAGCGCCATCGCCAGCCCCTCTTCACCCGCAGGTTCTCCGGCAAGCGCTACATGGGCAATCTCATGAAGACTTAATCCCACCCACGTGCCGTACTGCACATCATCTAAAGGAAGAATAGGGCGCAGCAATGTATAAGCCAACGCAAAAATCGTGCCGAGTAAAGCGATCATGCCAACGGCGATCGCAGTATCCCTTTCTTTTGCACGGATAATCGGCGCTACAGCTGCGATCGCTGCCGCACCACAAACGCCCGTTCCAACCGCCACCAGCAGCGAAATACTTCGATCAGCACGGAGCTTTTTCGCCAGCCAGATCGTCGCAAAAATCGCGAAGATAATAACAGCAGCATCCCGCACGAGCAATCCCAGCCCGTCATTCAGCACAATTTCAATATTCAGCTTCAATCCATATAACACGATCGCCACACGCAACAGGCGTTTCGTGGAAAACGTGATGCCTGAACGGATTTTATCCGGATAACCGAAAATCTGCCGGTAAAAAACCGCCAGTACAATCGCTCCAGCCAGCTGACCCACACGGTCAAACCCTGGGACCAAAGCAAGTAAATACCCGAGAAGGGCGATAAAAAAAGTAAAAAGCACGCCGCTAAGCCATGCCTGTTTTGATGATAACGTCATGATGCGTCACTCCTCTATTGCACATCATACGCCTAAACTGTTCATAAGAAAAATTAATATTTATAATAATAACAATAAGTAAAATGATAATTGAGGTGATTCCGATGGATCAGCAAATGCAAATCTTTATCACGGTCGCTGAACAAAAAAGCTTTTCAAAAGCAGCAGAAACGCTTCACATGACACAATCCGCTGTCAGTCAGCATATCAGATCATTTGAAGAGAAAATGGGTACAAGACTGCTCGAACGCACGAATAAATATGTGCGGTTGAATCAGGCTGGTGAAATCGTCTTTCATCACGCAAAAGAAATGGACCGTCTTTATCAGCACATGCAACGGCTGGTTGATGACGTCACCAATCAGGCAAGCGGCCCACTGACGATCGGAGCGAGCTATACCTTTGGTGAATATGTGCTGCCGCCAATTATTGCAAAGCTGCATCAGCTTTATCCTGATATACAGCCATCCGTTGAAATCGGCAATACGGCTCACATCGCTGATTTGGTCAGTCGCAATCAGCTTGATATCGGGATCGTCGAGGGTCATTTTAAACAGGAAAAAGTATTAACCTCAGCTAAACATTCCGAAGATGAAATGGTAATTGTCGCATCATCCAGGCATCCTTTAGCGCAAAGAAAAAGACTGGGGGCTTCATTGCTGGCTGATCAGCTGTGGATCTGCCGGGAAGAAGGTTCAGGAACGCGTGAAGCAGCAGAGCATGTTTTCAAGCAGCTTGATATTACCCCATCTGACATGATGATCTTCAGTAGCACGCAGGCGATCAAAGAAGCGGTTGAATCCGGACTTGGCGTCACTCTGTTATCGAAATGGGCCATCAAAAAAGAGCTGGCCCGCGGCGAACTTGTTATGTTGCCTGTCAAAGGGTTACCGTTTAAAAGAGAATTTTCAATCGTCACCGCTTCTTCCTTTCAGACCAAGGCGCTTCAGGTATTTTTATCATTGTTGGCTTCAGAAGATGGAAGTGTGATGTTGAGCGATTCAATTGTAATTGAATAAGATGGCGTCGAGGCCGATTGACCTGACTGAGTCGATGATTCGATTTGCTTCTGAAGCTCTCCAATCTGATTTTGCAGCTCCTGCAGCATTCTATTTTGCTCATCCTGCCTTTGCTGGTCTTCAATATTACTTTGAATTTCCTCTTCTACTGCGCGGACTGCGGCAACCGTACCAATCGCGTCCGCTATCGTTGTCAGAACAGCAGCCACCACCGCAAGCCTCGAGGAAGACAGGCCACTGCCACTGTTGCTGCTGTTACTGCCAATGTTATTCCCCGGGTCAAATGGAAATAAAGGATACGACATACGCTGTGCCTCCTTCTAACGAGGGCATGGTTTGGTTTAGTTTAGTGAATGCAAAGAGGAGTGGATTGGTGACGGGTTTTGGAATAAATTGTGCGGGGGTGGACATAGGGTGTTTTTGGCGCGTCACTGGGATTCCTTCACTCAGTTCAGGTATTCAATCGTTCTGGTTTTTTTATCCTTCTTTCCAGAATTGAATCCCTTCTTTCCGTCACTTTATTCCTTCACTAGCCTCTTCACGCACTCTATTCCCTTCATTCCATGGGTTCGATTCCTTCACTCTTAAACAGATTCCCTTCACTTCTGAACATGATTCCTTCAATCCAGCTACGCCTGGACGTGGAGCCATATTCCTGATCACCCTGAATGAGCTTCGCGGCAAATCATCTTTGTCGTCTGAAAAAGTAACACCCATTACAATAAAAAAAGGATTCAGCCATGATCCGGCTGAATCCATAAAATTTTAATAAAGACGCTCCCGATACCCTTCCTCAAGCCTCTTTTGAATACTGTCAGGTGTTGTGTCGGGCAGCTTCGTGTGGGCATGAAGAATCTTAGAAGGCTTTGGCAAATCTTCTTTTTCAAGCCAGGAGTCCGGTTTCCAGAGTCCCGAACGAATAAAGGCTTTGGCGCAATGAATATAACATTCCTCTACCTCTACCTGAATCGCAAGCAGCGGCGCTTTCCCCTGAACTGCCATCTTCTCCAGCCATTCAGCATCCTTGACCAGGCGCGCTTTGCCATTAATCCGAAGCGTTTCGCCTAACCCGGGAATCATAAATAACAGACCGATCCCTGGATTTTTCAAAATGTTCATCAGCGAGTCGGCCCGTTTATTTCCCGGCCGCTCCGGGATCAGCAGGTGCTTTTCATCCTGAACCTGGACAAAGCCAGGCGCATCCCCACGGGGAGAAGCGTCACATATTCCATTTTCATCAGCCGTAGACATCGTCAAAAACGGTGATTTTGCTATGTATGCTTTCACATGTTCATCGATGTAAGGAATGACTTTACTTGTAGCATTGATACTCGGCTCACCGAGGTAGTCTCTTAATTCCTGTTCATTAGTGATAAGATCGTTCATTTTCACTGCTTCTCGGGAAACAGCTGGAGAATGAACTTTTGTTAATTCACCCATTCTCCCGCTTCCTTCTCTCCGTAATGAGTTCCCCGCCTAACCCATAATTATCCGTCTCAATTTCATCAATCACAACCACAGTCGAAGCAGGGTTTTTACCAAGGGTGTTTTGAAGAAGATCCGTTGCACCTTTTACGAGTGCCGCTTTCTCTTCCTTTGTGAGGCCGCCGTTCTCTCTTGTTACTTTAATATTTACGTAAGGCATGATGTCCCCTCCTTAAATTTTGAGTTCATAGTGCAGGAATTCTTCATCCCGAACATAACCATTTCGCTCATACAGTCTTTGCGCTTTCTCGTTATCCGGCGCAGTGCTCAGACTGACACTTGCTGCTGATGTTTCCTCGGCAAATTCCTTTACCTGCTGAAGCAGTCGCTCTCCTACTCCCTTTTTGCGCGCCTGTTCAGAAACATAAAGATCGTTTAAAATCCATGCGCGTCTCATTGAAATCGACGAAAAGGTTGGATACAACTGCGTAAATCCAAGCACCTCATCTCCCTCCTTTGCAAAAAAGATAATCGACTCTCCTTCTGCCAGACGTTCTGATAAATAAGCCTCCGCTCCATCAAGGTTGGATGGCTGATTGTAAAATTGCCGGTACGCATCAAATAATGGTGCGAGTTCCTTACTGTCTTCTTTTGCTGCAAATAAAATATTCATGATCATTCTCCATTTCTTATTTAGTCATATTTAACGCTTTACTTAACGCTGCGATCCCATTATGTACGATTTTTCTGTTCTCGTCTGTATTTAACTCATGTCTGGCATGGAGCATGGCCGGTCTCAATGATTCCACAGACCTCCCGAAATCCTTCATCCAGTCATATCTCGGTACCATCCAGATATGAAAATGATGCGTTGTATCCTCATTGTAAAAGTAATAAACGTGCTCAATGCCGAGCTCTTCACGCTGAGCCGCTCTGATCCTGCTCATGGTGGTGATGTAGTCCAGACGTTCTTTTTCAGTCAATTCATCAAGACACGTGATATGTCTTTTTGATGCTAAAATGACGAGTCCCGGAATAGGATACGCAACGTCCTGATGAGCGTGAAAATACTCCGTTTCACATATGACGCCACCCTCAGGCTCAACAAGTCCACCTGTAATCGCACAACTCAGACACTTCACCTGAACCTCTTCGCCATTTGCCAGTATTAACGTTCTCATTCTGTCACTCCTAAAAAGGCTCTTCATTCAGTTTGATCGGCCTCTCCCCTTTTCACCACCACAACCAGTTCACTGCTTTCCTTCTTCAGCGACTCAAGACCCCAGCCGCCATAAAAACCCTCAATCTCATAGCCGTGCTGCTTCATCAATCTTTCAAGCTCTAAAGGAAAGGTAAATCGGATTCGGATTGAGATTTCCTCTGTTTCAACTTCCTTGTCTTGATCAAAAGTTCGGCGTGTTTGGAAACAGTCCTGAACCTGCGTAATCGGATCATATACCTCCCGATTTTCTTCCACAACCCGCCTGCCGGATGCATCTGAATATCTAGTTTTATATTCGTCCACCTCTGCCAGGTCATGTAACAGAGGATTTCGCGTGTTGAAAATAAAATATCCACCTGCATGTAAATGCTCTTTAACAGAAAGCATCAGCTGATCCTGCATGTCATTGGTTAAAAAATGCTGAAATGAATTACCTGTCATATAAACGAGAGAAGCACTTCGGGGTAAGGATAGCTTCGTACAATCCTGCTGAATCCAATCAATCTGAACTCCCACTGCTTCCGCCTTTTCCTTTGCACGATCCAGCATACCCTGATGTAAATCAACGCCTGTAACATCATAGCCCTGCTTCGCCACAGGAATCGTCAGTCTCCCAGTCCCACAGGCAAGTTCAATAATGTGTTCAGGCTTGATCCTCTGGGCATAATCCAGAATAAAGGGCAGGTCCGCCTTATAATTTTCCTGTATGTAATCGTATTTTTCGGGATTGTGATAGGGTTGAAGATTGTCTTTCATCATTTGTTTCAATTGCTTATTCTCCTAACATCTATGTATTCATCATCTCTTTCCATATAACTTCCTAAAAACCCTTTTTATCTATAAAAACTTTAAGGTTCATTTGGATATTTCTACATCATTCACACAAAAAGTGCCGTTTCATTCCGTAGACTCCTGCGGCAGAAAAGCGACAGGTGAGACAGCGTATTGCGTAGCAATAGCTGGCTCACCGCGCGGCCGCGGAAAGCGAAGGAATGAAACGGCACGGTTTTCAAAGTGAAGCCATTTAAAACCCCCCATTTTTAATAGGAAGGCTCTTCATGATGGTGCTGTATTATTTGAATACCTTTGTATAAAAGAAATGCAGTACCTGCAATGGATAATACAATCAGCGGCCACGCCTGCACTCCGGCAAGTATCGTTCCAACCACGATCGCAACAAGCGCCCACGAAATCGCTGCAAAGTACGGCAGAGAAAAATAAATCTCATCAAGCAGCTGATAGGATACAAATATCGCTGCCAGTAAAACAACTGCCTGCCACGCTAAGCCGGCCGGACCTCCCTGAGGAAGTCCATAATAATGAAGGGCAGAAGCGAGATTTGCAAAGACCGCAACAGTGGTCCAGCCATAGTAAAGCGCAAAGCTTCCGCGCACAAAGTATTGCTCAAATTTAGAGAAGCTTTCTGCTAATAACTTCAGATAGATTGTTCTCAGCAGGAGACCCATACCGATAAATACGACTACGGTCCCCCACAGCTCCTGCATCGATGCGAGCCAGATCCAATAGGCAAATCCCATGAATACGAGTATCGATGAGCCTGCAATCTCATCGAATATCTTCATATGATAAGTTCGGGGGAGGAGCTGATAGATCGCGTAGATTATCGTTCCAAGCACGATGACAGACCAGATGGAAAACGCATATCCGGCAGGGATAATAAAGGGATCTGTCCCTTGACCTGAAAACAAATCACCACTCCGGCGCTCAATCAGAATCACCGAAACCGGCTGGAATAACGCAAAAAAGAGCACTGCAAAGCGGCGCAGTAATACTCCAAGCGACTTTAATTTGCCTATCCACCGTGTGATCATCTCATCCCCTCCTTCCTGACATATATTATAATACGAATATTCAAAAAATAATAATGAAAACTAAATTCAACATCATAAATCCCCAGAATTGTCCATATAAAGCACTTCGTATATTGACAGCACATTTAACATATATTAAGGTGATCTTAAGTGATCAGGCTCATTCCCTTACGAGGGATGGGCTATTTTTGTGGAGTTGATTAGAATGAAACCCTTCAAAACTCATCAACAACAATTAGATATTCTGACTTTTAAAGGTTGAAAATTATTACGGAGTTATTAATGGCTACAAAGATTTCTTCTTAGAGAAAAGTGGTAATCATTCAGGTCAAAAAGAGCGCTATAAGGATGGTGCAACATTTGAAGAAATTTATCAACTCTACAGTTTAGATAGAGATTTAAGAAATCTGTTGTTAGAGCATTGCTAATAGTCAAAATCAAAAAGAACCAGATAAACCCCTATCTCACAAAAGGTTTATCTGGTTCTTTTATTACTTCTTCGAAATAATCTCATCCACAATCCCATATTCCAATGCTTCTTCAGCTGTCATAAAGTAATCACGATCGGTGTCAGCTGCCACCTTTTCGACAGGCTGGCCGGTGCGGTCTGAGATGATTTGATTGATATGCTCACGCAGTTTCAGAATTCGTTTAGCGGAGATTTCGAGGTCGGTTGCCTGACCCCGGGCTCCACCAAGCGGCTGGTGAATCATGATTTCGCTGTTTGGAAGTGCCATACGTTTGCCTTTTGTTCCGCCGATCAGAAGCATAGCGCCAAAGGATGCTGCCATACCTGTGCAGATCGTGCGGACGTCCGGCTGAATGTATTGCATGGTATCATAGATCGCAAAGCCGGCAGATGTTGAGCCACCAGGACTGTTGATGTACAAAGAAATCTCCTTTTCCGGGTTATCTGCTGCAAGAAACAACAGCTGAGCGACGATGCTGTTGGCCATCTGATCATTGATTTCCTCACTCACCATGATGATCCGGTCCTTTAACAGACGGGAATAAATATCATAGGAGCGCTCACCTTTACTTGATTGCTCAATCACATAAGGAATAGTCGCCATGTTCGTTTCCTCCTTCACGCATTATGCTGCAAGTGAGAGAACGGTTGAAGAAGGGAAGCTGACCACCTTTTTCAGGCTGGCTGTCGGGGTGAAAATGGCCGGGAGCATCGCTAAAAGCTTTTCGGGATCCTGCATGGAAACGGCGTCCACTAAAACCGGGAACAGTTCTTCCCGCAGCTCTTCCTCCCAGAAGCTTTCGATATCTGATTCAGACAGTCCCTTTACTCTGGCGCGCGCACGATTCAGGAGTGCCTTGACACCCGCTTCCGTCATCCCCATCAGCTCAGCAATTTCAGAGATTTTGTATTGAAATCCCTCTTTTAAAACGAAGGTTACTAATTGTTTAGGCGTCAGATTTTTCGCCAGAACGCCCATCAGATCCTCAGATTCTTCTGACACAGGCTGGTGGATCGGTTCATGAATCACCTGAGCCTCCCGCTCCATTTTCCGGACGCGGTCCACCCACACATGATAAGCAATCTTTTTCAAAAGAGCCGCATTCCAGTCCTCAATCTTGTAAGCGTTCAGTGCCTTTGCCAGTGCTTCCTGAGCAACTTCTTCACGATCCCATTTATTACGGGTCAGAAATTGGCAGTAACGTTCAAGCCTGGAGATCAGCTCCCCAACCTCCTCGTGCTGGTCTTTCACCAATGTCAGGTTTGCGCGCATAACCTTCCCTCCTTCGTACTCTCACCCCTGAAACGAACAGGTTCTGTAAAAAGATATGGGTAAGTGTGTTTTCTTTAAATGTATACCGGGTCAGAACGATGAGCAAATTTGAAACGGGCTGTCAATCAAACGTTTGTTTTACGCTCTAAGGTGTACAGTTGTTATAACTATCCCTTTCTCCCGCTCTTCGAAAGGTTCTTGATTTAAGTGAGTCAAAGACTTTATCTGAGTTTATATATTTTGTAAACGTAGCCCAGGTACGGAAGACCCGTAAAAATCAGGCTGATGAGTGAGAGGCCCAACAAAACAGACAAGCTGACTGATAAAACAGCTTCAACAGCATCAGGAAACGTTAAGGTATACACTAAATAAAGCAGCAGTGCGATGCACAGTGTAACTGCCAGAGACCAGATTGCTCCTTTTTTAACGAAGTTCTTTTCATTGGAGTACTTCTCAAGTGTTGAAGGACGATCCGTGTAGATCGGCGTAACACCCGGCTGTGCTGTAAAAAGATGAATATAATTCGCCTGAGATCCTACATGTGTCCAACCCGCTTCCCTAAAGAGCTCAAAATACTCTTCATCCGGATTGCTTCTGTAATCAATCGCAAACTGAAGCTCTTGAGGCTCACCTTTTTTGAGGATATATCCCATAAAAGTAAAACGGTCAAACACCCATCCTTTTTTTGAAAGTCTCGATAGTTTCATCATATCCTTTTCTTCACTAAACGCCAGTCCGCCACTCATGATATACCTTCTTTTCATCAAAAATCCTCTCCCTTCTGACCGAATATCATTTTGGCCTGCTGAATCATTTCTTCTCTTCTTTTAATATCATTTTTCAGAAGCGATATGCCCTGTTCTGTAATGATGTAAGTCTTTTTATCCTTTTCTTCCTCAAGCTGCTCAATCATGCCTGCTGATAAAAGCTTTTTTATCGAGGTGTACATAGATGCCGGACCCACGGTAAAGCTCCCTTTCGTCAATTCCTCGATCGTCTTCATAATTAAATAGCCATGTCTCGCCTCTACAAGAGCCAGCAAAATATAATAATACGTGTCAGTCAGTTCACCAGTCTGAAGTACATCGTTTCTAGCCAAGCAGGAACCTCCTCTACTATATCGTTTAATGATATATCATTAAATGTATTATATCGTTTAATGATATATTAAGCAATAAAAAAAAGCAGGATGAGAAAATCCCGCTTTACTCATTAAGTAATATTCTTTTTATAAACACCGTCTTCCGCTCCGCATAAAGATGTTTGTCATTTTGATGAGCGTCTGCCAGCTCACGCTTCAATGACTCGTATTCTCTCATGACCTGCTCATCATTCCTCAAAATATCCCGAAGCTTCAACTGTTCTTCCAAATACGGACTTCCTGTTTCGTAAAGGTGGATCTGATGCGTTCTCGGTTCGCCTTTACTAAAATAATGACGATCAGGTAAAATCGCTGTCCCTTTATAGCCGTAATCAAGCTTCTCCAGAGGCGCAATGCAGTCTTCTCCAAGCTTAAATGAGGATACTTCTACTGCAATATCAAGGATCGGTTTTGCGCTGAGCCCGGGAACGGATGTGCTTCCGATATGATGCACCTCCAGAATAAATGCACCCGCCATCTCTTCAATACGCTTCTTTTCAGATTCAAATTCACGCTGCCAACCTTCTGTCCATGGCACGAGAAAAACTTCCCCTTTAGGCAATCCCAGCACTTTTCGCCACCTCAATTTCTTTTTGAAGCCCTTTGATGACCTCATCATAATAAAATGCAGGGTGAGGAACAAAGCTTTCCCTTCCTGCAGGCTTTTTCAGTTCAGCTTGCTCACCATATTCATCAATCTCAAATCCCTCAATGAGCACCTGATCACGCTTTCCGCTCCAAAGCTCCGCGAATGCATCAAATGGGATTTTCACCATTCCTGCTACTTCTTCGGGCTGTAGAACGAAATTTTGCACTGGCTTAGCAGACATGTAAACGGATGTATGTGCCAGCTCGCGGTCAATCAGCGCACCATTTTTCACAGCATACGGAATGACGCCGAGCGATTTCAAGTCAGACAGTTTCACCCTCAATCCGATCTCTTCCTCTACCTCGCGGACACCCTCCTCCACTGTCTCACCCGCGAGCATATGTCCGGCTGCCGCGATATCGAGCAGTCCCGGGTAATCTTTTTTATCTTCACTGCGGAGCTGGAGATACACAAATGGGATTTTCCCTTCAAAGGCAATAATCCAGCAGTGAAAAGCCTCATGCCAGTATCCTTTCTCATGCACCTCGCGTCTCGTTGCCTCCCCGATTTTTTCATGACGCTCATTAAATACTGTTAATTTTTCTGATTCCATTCATAAACCTCTTTTCTACCATTCCATTTTGTTACACTAAGTTTAACAAATGATTCCACATAGGAGGAAAACGATGACCATTCTATTCCTGATTTTAGGTGCGGTACTTTTCTGGGCAGGTATCTTCACACCCATCAGCAATCTTTATACATTCCCACCCGCATTTTTGTTTTTCGCGGCTGCGATTGTTTTGAGTATTACAAGGCCGGGAAAAAAAGAAACATAATTAGTAACGTATCTTCCAACACCTAATTTCATTTCATCTATTTACCAAAAAACATAAAAATTATTTAAAAAGTACTGGAATTTAATTCTAGAGAAGGTTAAAATGGTAAATATAAGAAGTGAGGTGGGCGTATGGAACTGATGTACATTATGATCTTTTTTGCTGTCGTTATTGGTGGGATGGCTATTTATCAACTGTTTAAACAAACCAGATTTTCTTTTTCCAATCATAATCCAAACTTACTTTTTGCCAAACAGCTGACCATTACCTTGCTTAGCATTTATATCCTCATCGGTTCTGCTTTGGCGTTTGTATTATTTATGTAGTCAATGTAATAAATGAATCTTAGAGATCTTTTTATTCGTATTAAAAGAAAAAGAATTGAGGACTGACATGGATACAAAATTTGCTGCATTTTTCTCTTTGCTTACTGTAGGCTCTTTATTACTCGTATTTTCTAATCTATTGGACCTACTGGGCATAACAAAAACAGTCATGTTAATTTTAGCTGTTGGTTTAAACATGACAGCGGCAGTTGGCTTGTTTGGAATCGTCCAGAAACAGAAACTTCAGGCTGATGAATAAAGGAAAATCCCCTATAGAACATGAGGGGATTTTTTTATTTTAGCTGATTTACAAAAAGAACGCGGTCCTGCCCATTACCATCGTAGTCCGGGAACACCAAAATCTCTCCTACCTGATCAGGACCTTCCTGAATAGAAAATCCCATTTTCCGATGAAATGCAATAGACCGCTCATTTACAGGTGAAGTCACCGCTTTGATGGCGGTACGGCCTACCTTTTGAGTCACCTCAAAGAAGGACTCATATAAAAGACGCCCTACCTGGTGACGTCGATAATCCGGGTGGACACCAACAAAGTGGATATACGCTTCTTTTGAATGGCTTTGAGACAAAAACCCGCATAGAAAACCGATTACTTCCCCATTATCCTCTGCAATAAAACTCGTTTCGTTAAAATGAACGAAAAACAACCTCGGCAGCATGTCAGCCATCTGGCGACCACCCCACCATTCATTTATTACCGGTGAGACACGTTCAAAATCAGATGCCTTCAAATGTCGAATTGAAACAGATGTCATGACCTTTTCACTCCTTTTACCTATCATACCAAAAAGCAGGTTTCACCCTTCCCGATAAGTGGAAACCTCTTTATAGGAGAGGAGTGCGTGAGATGAAGACCATTGATGAGTATTTCCAGAGAGATTATGAAACGTCCAGAGCTGTTTTCCGAAAAAACTTTGAGAAAATTAAGCGGATCTGGCCGAATGTTGAGCTTTCCACTCATTTTATCGGACAGGAGTCTGATAATAATACAATTGATATGATTTATGCAGAAGGCACGCATGAGAATGAACGGGTACTTTTTATGACGACCGGGGAGCATGGGATTGAAGGCTTTGCGGGGGCTGCGATGCTGGACGTGTTCGCTCATGAGCTTGCCTACCTGCTGGATGAAAAGAGAACGGGACTATGTCTGATCCATGCTTTAAACCCGTGGGGCATGCGTCACCGGAGACGGGTTACTGAAAACAACATCGATCTGAACCGGAATTATCTCGTAGATCCTGGACACGTTCCCGAAAATACAAACCAGGAATACGAAAAGCTGCAGGAACTGTTTTTGCCATCCGGGAAAATTGAAAGTCTGCTCGTGGAGAAGTCAAACATCCGGAACCATATGGCAAAAGGAGCGGTAAACGAAGGCTACAGTGGCTTAATGTCTGCTAAAGGCATGGGTCAGTATGAGTTTCCGAAGGGTGTCTACTATGGTGGCAAGGAAAAAGAAGAATCGGCCATCTTTCTGAAAGGCATTCAGGAAAAGCTGCTGGAAACTTTTGACCGTGTCATTCATCTAGACTGGCATACAGCCCTCGGACCGTCTAATGAAGTCACCATGGTGATGAGTGATCGTGATGGACGTACCGTCAAAGAATTGAAAAAGACATACGGGTTAAAGAATATTCAGGAGTATGATCCCGAAGAGGTAAAAGGTGACTCGACCAACCACTTTTACGCGATCAAAAAACGCTCGTATCCCGATAAATACTTATTCTCTGCGCTGTTTGAATTCGGCACATTCGGAACGAGTATGTCCGCCACCATCCGTGAATTCCTGACGATCATTCTGGAAAATCAGCTGTATTGGGAAGGCGCAGTCCACGAAAAAGATCGCGAGGAAATCCTCGATGAATTCACAGCCATGTTCTACCCGGATGACCACGAATGGCGCCTCGCCATTCTCCAGGAAGGCCGGAAAGCGATGGAGAGTGTGTTTCGGAATGAAGGATTGTATGTGATTAAAGGATAAAAGATGTGACCCGGCTGCGGCCGGGTTTTTTGTTGGTTTGACGCGGAGATGGGTTGGTGGATGATGGGATGGTTTCGCGGCAAACTGGGGGCGGGCGGGCGGGCCGGCTGAGCTTTTGTATCGTTCTCATCATTTATTCAATCGTTTCAATTTTTTTATGTATCGTTCCGTCAAATATATGTTCTGTTCTACCAGATATTTGTATCGTTAACACTCAAAGCCCGGTTAATTGTCACGTTGGAAAAGCTTTTTGTACTGTTTCAAATGTTTAATGTATCGTTCCATAAATGATTTGTATCGTTGCCTGTTTGACGCGGCACCACCCCAGCCGTTCGTAAAACAACCCTTTCCGCGGCAAACTAAAAATCCAAAAAACAGATGACAGTCATTTCCATCCTGTGGTATGATCAATGAAATTTATTTGCGATGAAGAGAAGAGTAGGTAACCTGAATCCTCAAAAGAGAGCTCCGACGACTGGTGAAAAGGAGCAGGATGGCGGTTATTGAATCAAGCCTCTGAGCATTTTGCCGGATCCTGAATGGGTGATGGCAGAACGGCTGCTTCCGTTATCGAGCTTGGGTATACCTATAAAGCTGTACCTGAAAAGGTTGATATGGCGACATATGAACAAACTGAGGTGGCACCGCGAATCAAATCTCGCCCTCAAGACAACAGTCTTGGAGGTGGGGTTTTTTATTTTTCAACAAATGAAAAGGCGGTGTTCACATGAGTGTTGCAGCTATACGACTATTGATTTCCATGGGTTTTGCAAGCCTAGGGGGCTGGATTTACTTTATTGCGTTAAACCTCATTATTTTTAACGAGACGGGATCTGCAGCCGCCGTAGCCGCTCTTTACATGATCCGCCCTGTGTCAGCATTGCTGACGACTTTCTGGGGTGGCAGTCTGGTGGACCGTGTTTCTAAAAAACGGTTGCTGCTCTCACTGTTCATTGGTCAGAGTATCCTCGTGATAGGGGTTGCGTTCTCTATTGAACATATTTGGATTTGTTATGTGCTGGTGTTTTTTCTGCAAATGCTGAGCTCTCTTTATGAGCCGGCAATGCTTACTTTCACAGCTGAAATGATTCCTGACCACAAGATGCAACGCTTCAATTCAATCCGCAGCTTACTTGACTCAGGAGCTTTTCTTTTGGGACCTGCTGTGGCTGGAGTCATCCTGATGGCCGGGAGCCCGATGCTTGCTATTTACCTGAATGCGTGTGCGCTTGCAGTGGCGGCTGTGCTCATTGCATTTATTAAAGAAGAAGGAAAAAAGAGTGTGTCGATCCCTTCTTTTTCGATAAAAACGGATCTGGTGGCAGACTGGAAACTCGCTCTGTCGTTTAGATACGATCAACCTGTTGTCGCGATCGCATACTTTCTGTTTACAGGCTTTGTTGTACTGCAGACAGCTGTGGATTCTCTGGAGGTTTCGTTTTCAAAAGAGGTGCTGCTGCTTTCAGACAGTGATTATGGATTTCTTGTCAGCGTTGCAGGAGCCGGGATTCTCATTGGCTCCGCGATCAATTTGTACGGCGCTGACCGATTCAATATCAGGACAATGATCCAGGCTGGTGCTGTGATGACCGCAGTCGGCTATATGATCTTCGCCGCTTCAAATCACTTTATCGTTGCCTGTCTGGGCGTATTCATCATCGGACTCGCTTTATCCTTTGCCAACACAGGATTTCTGACGTACATTCAAACACATATTCCGGTCGATCGCATGGGCCGTGTATCCAGCCTGTTTGATTTTATCGGAGCTCTTGGCATTGTCATGATCACAGCTCTGTTCGCATACTCAGCTGAATTCATCTCTTTAAGAATGACCGTGTTAACAGGGGCGCTGATCATGCTATTGATTACGATTCTACTCTATAGAACACAGTCAGAAGCGGGGTTTTTTGGTGCAGTTAAAATAAAAAGTGGCGTGTGAAGGTAACAGAGGGACGGAGCGGGTGTGCCATTTGCCGTGCTCTGTCCCTTTAAACATGACTGTTCAACAGGGGACAGGTCTGCAAAAAAGGAACACCCCCTCCGTCCCCTTGTTTTAGTATTCATACTCAAGCAAACTAAACAAAGATGAGTCCCTCCAGCCATCTCTAATGAACAAATCATCCCGTAACCTGCCATCGTATGTCATGCTTAGTTTTTGTAATAGATTTGAAGAAGCTGTATTTCTGGGATCACATGTGGCAAAGATTTTATGCAGCTCAAGTTCTTTGAATCCATACGCAACCAGCCTTTTCGCTGCCTCTGACGCAAACCCATTTCCCCAGAATTCAGGGTGAAGAATATAGGAAAGTTCTCCACTTTGATTGTATTCCTTTATATTTAACTCGACAGCACCAATCAGCCGCTTCGTTTCTTTCAAAACAACGCCAAGTGCATATCTTGCTCTCGGTTGATGAAGAGCAGCTTCTATGGCTTCTATGACGAATTCCCGTGTCTCTTCTTCCGTATTGGGACCCCAAGGTTGATATTTACTCACATCAGGAATAGAAGCGTACTGATGAACCTCGTACCAGTCTCCTTCTTCCAAATCTCTCAAGATCAATCTATTTGTTTGTAGTTGTATCTTCATCACGCTACCTCCTCAATAAATAAGGTACCGTCTTCATTTCCTGAAGCAGTCCTTCCTGCTTCACCACAAGTGCATGTTTTTCAGCTTCTTTTAAAGGCTGCCATTCAACGGACTCAATTTCTTCCGGGTTTGAAAGATCAATGTCTCCCCCTTTGATTTCCCCAGAGAAAGTAAAGAATATCGCGTGGTGATTCGGCTCATCAAAAAATGCTTCTGTCACACATAGAATGTTTCCGACCTTTACCTCATACCCTGTCTCCTCTTTCACTTCACGCTCAGCTGCTTCAACAAGCGTTTCACCCTTCTCAACCGCTCCCGCTCCGCCTGGCAAAGTAAAATAAGACCCATTCTTCCCTCTATTCTTCACCATCAAAACATTTTCATGTTCATCATTCACTACGACATAAACAACATCTACACGTTTCATATAACCATCCTTTTTTAATTCAACATTTAAAAGCGTAGACTCAGGGTCTCTCCCTTAAGTCTACGCTACCTACCTTCCTCCCACTCCCTCAGCAATTCATTGAGGTTCTCTCCTTGTACTTCTTCAGGGGTGCGGCCGTCAATAGAGTGGGCTGACCCTGAGATGCCTTCTCCTGTTGGAGATGAGGTTCCGCCGATGATTTGATCATTGAGCATGAAGATCCTGACTTCGACTTTGTCTCCGAAGCCTTCCTGATCTGAATAGACCTCATTCAGTGGATGATCTTCTACAAGGAAGATTTGCTGTGTGATTTCTTCCCCGAAGTATGGCTCTGGTGAGGTTGATTGCACTGCCCAGATATAATTGTGAGGCATGTTGCCAAGATCACCTTTTGTAAATGAATAAGCCTGACTGCCTTCGTAAGACTTTACGTCGTATCCAAGATCGATTAAATGCTGCTGTGCCGTTTCAGCGTTCTCGTCTAACTGAGTGCAGCCAGCGAGACCAAGGCAAAGTATAAAAAACAACATCCTTTTCAAAGTCATTCCTCCCGGATCATCTTTACATCTAAAAAACAGTCAGGAATCACACCCACCACCTGCTCTGTGGCAGCAGTTTTGTTTGCACACCTGCTTGTTCAAACCATTCCTTCATGAGTGTCTTTTTCACAAGATATTCTGAGGCTGAATGAGAGACGCCAATCAGTGACATGCTGGTTTCTTTCACATAATGCATGATTTGGCTATATTTCATTTGTCCATAGTCATTATCAATATGGCAGTGAATTTCACCCGATATATATGCCTGTGCGCCTCTTTTTTCAGCTTCCTGAATCCAATCCACCTTGTCACCGCAGCCGGCCACAACTGCAATTTTTGTGATGATTTCAATCTCACGGCCTTCAAAATCAACATAGGGAATCTCAAAAATTCCTTTCAGTTTTTTTATTAGCCCTGCAGTAGATATCGGATCAATCTCGACCATATGAATCAGGTGATTTCCGAAGTGATCGGGTTCAAAACCATCTGTAATGGTCCCCTGTAATGCTTTGATAATGGCTTTGCTCGTATTTAACACGGGATGATAATCCATCGGAATGTGGCATGTGTAAATAGATAGCTTTCGGCGTATGATTTCCGTTAAATAATCGCCGGAAATCGGAACAAACCCTCTGCCTGATATACCAAGCGGATCTCCACATTCCATCACAAGCGGGTGATGCATAAAAAGCAAATCCCCTGCTTGTCCCTCTTGTAAAAACCGCTCCAGTACTTCCTCCGTTGGAAATACAGCCAGAAAAACGGACTGAACCTCCGGCGCCCCTTTTATCATCAGTCCGTTAAATAGCTCATTGAATTCCTTCTCAAAATAAGACTCCCAACCTGGTGAGTACACCTGTGGTATAAAACGGCTGAAGGCTGGGTCCTTGCCATATTGGTGAATAGAAAACTCTTGATTTAATGCTTGCGTCAGCTGTGAAAGTTTCATTCTTACACCCCTTTATTTAAGCCGACTTCACCAGTGCCCCACTTCTTCTTGCGGCGTATTCCATCACTTTTACAATCAGAATAGCGACAGTCAGATAACCGAGACCGATCAGTGCTTCTTTCATTAAGAGACTTTGGACGTTGTAGGCTTCCAGTCCGTAAAGGGTTCGAAGCGCTTCAATGCCGTGAGTCAGCGGCAGTATTCTGGAAATGCTCTCGATCCAGCCTGGTAAAAGATGCGCTGAGAAGTGAACGCCACACAAAATTTGCAGCCCGCCGAGGATAAGATTTAAAAACAAATTGATGTTTGAAAACAGCAGACTCAGGCACGCAAAAAACAGACTCAATGACAGAACCGAAAAGGTCACGACTAACACGATGAGCAGCAAATTCCCTAATTGATCCCAAGGAATATTGGCCTTGAACAGCAGCTGTCCAATCAACAATCCGAATAGAAAAACAAACAGCCCATCAGCTAACGGCACAATTGATTTTCTGAAAATGACCACAAACGTATTCATGGGTGCCGCAATATTCAGCTCAAGTGTGCCAAACCGGCGCTCCATCCTGAACATCGTAATGAAATTGATGATCATGATTTGGGCAGCGTAAAAAGCGATGTTACCTATGATGATGTAAGATAAATAACCTGATCCGACAAGCGCGCTTGCAATCGCCGCAATGAATACATAATGCAGCATTGGATCAATAAGGCGAAAGAAGAAAAACAGTCTGACAGAATGAAAAGAATACAGTGCTTTAAACGATAAATACGAAAATCCATTTAACCTACCCATCATCACATCACCCCCCAATTCCCTTTACTCCGGAGCGCGATCTCAATGCGTTTATAAAATACTAATCCAACAATTAAGTACACCCCACTCAGCAAAAGTGAAAAACCGGCCTGCTGATACATCTCAGATGACAGACTGAGCGAGCTATAGACAGCCTCCACTCCCCAGGTCATCGGAATGCCGTAAGCAATCACCTGGAGAAATACAGGGAAGTTTTCCACCGGCAAAAAGACACCACAAAGAACAATCAACGGTGTGAGAATCAAATTTTGAAAGGCAAACACATTTTCAAAAGCTGAAAAAATAAACGCCAGCATCAAGCCAATCACACTGAGAGAAAAAACGAGAACAAGTACGCTCCCGAAAAACAGCCAGACATTTGGAATATGTAAGTCAAAACGAAAAATCACGACACTGTAGATAAACGTTATGACCATGGAAATAAGGGCAATGACAGCATTGCTCAGCACTTTTGACAGGATCACTGAAAACAGCGAAACAGGCGCTACAACGAGCATCTTCAGCGTGTCACTCCACTTCTGGCTGACGAGTGCCGAGCCGGATGAATAAAGCACATAGCTCCACATACTGATAATGGCTGAAGCAACAATAAAACGCTCCACTTCTATCCCCTCTCTCATTTGCCCGAGAAAATAAGTAATGGTCAGGAAAACGAGTGGTTGAAAGAACAATAGAAATTGATACATTTTATTATTGAAGTTTGTAAAATACTTAATCTCTCTTATCAATAATTCAGCTGAGTTCATGTTCACCCAAGCTCCTTCATGTGAGAGATATAAGCATCCTCGAGTGACATTTCCTTTTGAATGACGTGAACGACTTCACCATATTTAGACAGGATCTGTTTGATCTGCTGAATGTCCATTTCTTTCATTTTCACTTCAAATGTAATGGAATAAAACAGCTGCTTCAGTTCTTCCATTGTATGAATGGAAATCGTCTGCTCTTTCTCGATTTTTTCTATCTCCTCCATTTGAACAATGGCTTCAAACATTCTCGTGTGTCCACTGCTTCGCTTAATCTCCTTTGCACTTCCGATCAGACTGATTTTCCCGTCTTTAATAAAGGCAATTCTGTCACAAAGCTCATCCGCTTCCTGCATATAGTGGGTCGTCAAAATAATCGTAATGCCATCCTTCTGGAGCTTTTGAATCAGGCTTCGAAGCATCCGTGCGCCAACCGGATCAAGCCCGATGGTCGGTTCATCCAGAAACAAAAGCTTCGGCGAATTGATCAGACAGCGACTGATATGTAAACGTTGAATCATCCCTTTAGAATAAGTATGTATCTTTTTATCCGCGGCCTCCATCAGTCCAACCAGCTCCAGCAATTCAGCAATCATGCTGCGCTGTTCCTTTCGCGGAATTTTATATAACGTACAGAAATAGTTCATATATTCAGTTGCAGTCAACCTGCCGTAAACACCACGTTCCCCACCGTAAACAAAGTTAATTAGCTTACGGATTTCATGACTCTCATGATGGACGTCATAACCAAATATTTCAGCCCTTCCCTCTGTCGGCAAAAGGAGGGTTGTCAGCATCTTAATGGTCGTCGTTTTCCCGGCACCGTTCGGCCCGAGCAGACCGAATACTTCGCCTTTCTTCACTTCAAAGCTGATCCCATCCACAGCCCGCTTAACCTGTCCTTTTGTTCTAAATGATCTCGCTAAATTTTCAACCTTAATAACTGTTTCCACCCATTCTCCTCCTAAAGAAATTTCTTACAATAATTATGAAGGTTCATTTTCAGTTGCGTCAATGTATTTTCAATATTCATATCATTTGAACAAAATGGCATTTGATTTTTTGAGCTTCATTGACAGCATGAAGTGTAGCCACTACCATTAAACTGCAGTAAAAACCATTTTAATGGAAAGCGGTGAAAATGATGGAACAGGTTTTAATCAAAGCAAGAGAGGTTGCCTCAAAAGTGGTGGTTGAGGCTGGGCAGGCTGCGTTGTCGGCATTTGACCGGTCGGCGCAGGTGACAGAGAAGGATGAATTCGGTGATGTGGTGACGGAAGCAGATCACGCAGCGGAGTCGATTATTTTAAAACAGCTGACGAAATCATTTCCTGACCATGCGATTATCAGTGAGGAATCAGGTCACAATGATGTGAAGAGTGACTGGACCTGGCAAGTGGATCCGCTAGATGGCACGAACAACTTTGCGATCGGCCTGCCCGTGTTTTCGTCCTCTATAACCTTAATACATAAAAATCAGCCTGTGCTTGGTGTCATTTATGAACCCGTCATTGACCGATTGTATGTGGCAGATACACTCGCTGGTGCGTCCTGTAACGGCCAGGTCATGCAGGTACAAAAGCGCCAGAACCCTAACCGCTTTACAATCGCCTGGATTCAGGGACATGCCGTGCGAAACGAAGCCAAAGCCGTCCAGCTTCGCCAGCACCTAGACCTGAACTGTAAACGCATGCTACGTACATGGGCACCAACCTTATGCTGGGCACTGCTGGCTAAGGGTGAAATTGATGGGGTCGTGCTCTACAATTCCGAAGGAGAAGACCTCTACTCAGGACTACTCATGGTCCGGGAAGCAGGCGCACTCGTATTCGACTTCGATGGCAACGAGTTCACAGGCATCAAATCCGAATCACCTTATTTCATCGCCTGCCACCCGGAGAATCGGGCTTACTTTTTGGGGTTGGTGAGGGAAGGGTTGGATTGAAACACAGGGACGTATATTTTGTTTCATTCGATGTACGAAACAAGATATACGCCCCTATTTTAAATAGACAGATGGGATTGACGGGCCTGATTTGGATTCCTTCACTCGCTTGAGTTATTCAGGCTTTTGAAAAATTAATTCCCTCGTTTCAAATTTCGATTCCTTCTTTCTGAATTTTTATTCCCTCACTAGACCTTCGAGCCGTTGTTTTCCCTTCAATCCAGACTTGGATTCCTTCGTTCTCTTATCCGAATTCCTTCACTACTAACAATAATTCCCTCACTTCGTAACAACCCCATTGACCGTTTGACGCGAAGACCGACTGGCTGATTGCGAGCAGTTGATTTCGCGGTAAACTTAATCGGCTTGCTTTTGTATCGTTCTCATCATTTATTCAATCGTTTCAATTTTTTTATGTATCGAGCCATTAAATAAATGTTCTGTTCTAAAAAATATTTGTATCGTTGACAATTAGAACGACCTTAATTGTCTCGTTGCAAAAGCTTTTTGTACTGTTTCAAATTATTATTGTATTGTCCCACAAATGATTTGTATTGATCCTTTTGACGCGAAGCCCAACTGACTGATCACAAACAGCTGATTCCGCGGCAAACTAAAAGAAACACAGGGACATAAATCTTGATTCACTTGACATGCTTACTTACAGCCTCACTACCTCCCGCTCCCGAACAAATCCACGATAAAACTCAAACAGGAATACACCCTTCAATATCAATAAAATGGCCGTCAGCGTCAGCGAGACACCCGGTACCGCCTGGAATAAGAAATAGCTGACTGCTGCCAGAGTAAAGATCACCATCATCCCCGCACAAATGGTTTTGAGTTTTTTTACAGAAACAAAGCTGTTTTCATCCTCCTCAACAACTTTAATCAGCATTCCAATAATCACGAACACCATGAACATGCCAGCCATCATAAAACCTAGTCCGATGACTGTAATGATGGCCCAATCAATATTCAATGGAAGATGAACAGGTGAGTATCCGAAAACGCTCAGCAGAAAAAAGACTACGCTATGAATGATCATGAACAGGACGTATGGCTGGATCTTTGAGGCCCCGGAATACTGCTTTTCCATCACCCTGATCCCGGACCGGATCAGCGCATATCCAAGTATATTGCACAAGTAATCGATCACACCGAGATCAAGAAAGTTAAGATTCGGATTGAAAAAGATCAAAATTAACCCCCAAAAAATGTTGACCATTCATTCTCCCCCCTTAATGAAGTAGTAGTGTAGACATAGGGACAGACCCCATGTCTACACTCTTTTTATTCTATGGCAATCTTTACGCTATGCCCATCAAATTCTAGTGTTTTCATATCATTTTTTTGTTCGAATTTGATGGTTTTCAGCAGCAGGTTGTTTTCGAGTAGCTGCTGGTGGGTGGTGATGACGTTTTTGATTTGGTCGTTTGTATGGAAGCTGAGTGTGACGCGCTGGTCGACGGGAAGGTTGAGCTCTTTCCGGTATTGCTGGACGCCTCTGATCAGTTCCCGTGCGAGTCCTTCTGCTTTCAGTTCCTCTGTTAAGACGGTGTCGAGCAGGACGGTGTAGACGGCATTGGAGGCGAGCTCGAGTCCTTCGTCTGCTTGCTGGCGGATCTGGAGATCTTCTGCTTCAATTCTCTCACCTTCGACGTCCGCATATCCCTGCTGCGCAACGGCCCTCGCTTCCTCTGAGGTCAGCTGCTGCAGTGCTTTTTGAACCGCACCGACTTTTTTGCCAAGCTTCGGTCCTGCGGTCGGGAAGTTCAGCTTCACTTCGTAGCGTACCGCCTCACCCGCTTCCTGACTCAGCTCTACCGCTTTCACATTGATTTCGTCCATCACAATCGCTTCATATTTTCTCAGCGGATCGGTTTCTTCTTTTGACCCGATCACGGTCACTTTTGCGAGCGGCTGCTTTGTTTTCAGGTTTGTTGTATTGCGCAGCTGACGGGACAGCTCCACGACCTGCAGCACACGATCCATATCCGCTTCAAGCTGTTCATTGACCAGATTCAGGTCAGCCTGTGGAAAATCGGATAAGTGCACACTTGTTCCAGTCAGATGTTCGTGAATATCCTCTGCGATAAACGGTGTAAAAGGTGCCAGCAGACGGCTCACATTTACAAGGACAGTGTGGAGTGTGTGATAGGCAGCGCGCTTATCATCGTCTAACCCCTCTCCCCAGAAACGGTCGCGTGAACGTCTGATATACCAGTTGCTCAGCTCATCTACAAACACAGACAGCTCCCGTGCACCTGCTGTAAAGTCGTAGTCATCCAGATGCTTTTTCACCTTCACCGTTACTGTATTCAGCCTCGACAGCACCCATTGATCTAAAAGTGCCTGCTCGCCTTTCCCATGAACAGCCGGGTCAAAGCCGTCGATCTCTGTATAAAGCGAATAGAACGAATGAACGTTATGCAGTGTATCAACAAGCTTCGATTTTGCCTGTGCAACAAGATTTGCTGAAAAACGCTTGTTGTTCCATGGTGCACTATCAGCTAAAAGCGCCCAGCGCAGTGCATCTGCTCCGTATTGCTCGACCAGCTCCATCGGATTGATGACGTTGCCTTTACTTTTAGACATTTTACGGCCGTCCTCATCCAGGATATGTCCGAGTGACAGCACGCGTTTATAAGGCGCTTTCCCAGTGAAAAGCGAGGAAACGGTAAGCAGGCTGTAAAACCAGCCGCGCGTCTGATCGACCCCTTCAGCAATCACATCAGCCGGGAATTGCTTTTCAAACAGCTCTTTATTTTCAAACGGGTAATGATACTGGGCAAACGGCATTGAGCCGCTGTCAAACCACACATCAATCACCTCTTTTGTGCGCGTCATGGACCCTGCACATGATGGACACGTCAACGTGATCCGGTCCACGTAAGGCTTGTGCAAATCAAGGTCCTCACCGATTTCCTGCTCGGCATGATGCCTTAGATCTGCCACGCTGTCAGGTGCATGCTGATGCCCGCAATCTTCACATACCCAGACATTCAGCGGGGTGCCCCAATAGCGGTTCCGCCCGAGATTCCAATCCACCATGCTATCAAGGAACTTACCGAAACGGCCGTCTTTCATATGCCCAGGATGCCACTCGACAGACTGATTATTGGCGATGATCGTATCCTTGATCGCGGTTGTTTTGATAAACCAGCCCTCCATCGCATAATAAATCAGGGCAGAATCACAACGCCAGCAGTGCGGGTAGCTGTGCTCATATTTCTCTTTTTCAAACAGGCGACCATTCTCAGCAAGCAGCTTGATGATCGCCACATCCTGATCCTTCGCCTTTTCCCCTGCAAATGGGGTCACTTCAGCCGTGTAACGCCCTGCTTCATCGACTACTTTGACAAAATCAAGCCCACTGTCCTTGATCGCCTGATAATCATCCTCACCATGCGCCGGAGCCAGGTGGACAATCCCTGTTCCGCTGTCATCCGTGACAAAATCAGCAGCGATGACTTCGTGTCCTTTTTCAAGCGTAAGATATTGGAACGGCGGCTCATAGGATAACCCGGTGAAGTCACTGCCTTTATGTTCGCTTACGACTTCAAAGCTGTCTTTAAAGACCGCATCTGCAAGATTTTTTGCGACGATATAAACCTCTTCACCCTGCTTCACTTTTACATAATCCAGATCACGATTCACTGCAAGCGCCACATTAGATGGCAGCGTCCACGGCGTTGTGGTCCAGCCAAGGAAGTATTCATGTTCAGCCCCTTTGACCTTAAATTTTGCCGTTACGGACAGATCCTTCACATCCTTGTAGCCCTGTGCAACCTCGTGTGAACTAAGAGAGGTCTGGCAGCTCGGGCAGTATGGTACAACCCGGTGTCCCTGCTCTAGAAGTCCGCGTTTATGAATGCTCGAAAGGATATGCCAGACGCTTTCAATATAGCGATTTTCCAGCGTGACATATGGCTTCTCCATATCCACCCAGTAGCCAATCGCGTCGGTAAACGTTCTCCACTGCCGCTCGTAATCGAACACACTTTTCTTGCACTCCTCAATAAATTTCTCTACACCATATTCCTCAATCTCACGTTTACCGGAAAGGCCAAGTTTCTTTTCCACTCCAAGCTCAACCGGCAGACCATGCGTATCCCACCCGGCTTTTCTTAAAACCTGATAACCGCTCATCGTTTTATAGCGCGCGACAAAATCCTTGATCACACGGCCCAGCACGTGACCCGCATGCGGCAGACCATTCGCCGTTGGAGGGCCTTCATAAAAGACAAAGGTCTCTTTTCCCTCCCGCTGATCAATCGACTGCTGAAAAACCTGCTGCTCACTCCAGTAGTCCTGAACCCGCTTCTCACGCTCCGTTGCCGTCTCCTGCATTTGACTTCTAACCATATCCGTTCCTCCTTTTTTGCATACAAAAAAGCCCGCCCCTAAACAAACGTTAGGGACGAGCTTAGCCCGCGTTACCACCCTGATTCCCGGAAAACATCCCGGACTCTCATTCAACGTACCATCATACGCGTTCCTTGTAACGGCGGAATCCCGTCGGCACCTAAACAAACTCAGCACCGCTTCTCGGAGAGGATCTTCACAATCGCCTGAACACTGACTCACACCAACCGTCAGCTCTCTTTGCTTCAGCACCATCGCTACTCTTTCTCGTCATCGAATGTTAAACATTGGGTTTTGTTAGACATAGCTTATGCTAAGTCGTTGGAGATTGTCAAGAGATGGAGAGTCGCGGGGACGGAGCCGGACGCTAATGTTGCGCGGAACAACGGAACGATACATTTCCATTTTGAAACAGTACAATTATGATGGTGAACGTTACAATTCAAGGGTCGAACATAACAAAAACTCTCTGGTAAAAGGTGAACGATACAATAAAAATCTGAAACGATACATATATTTTCTGGAACGCAACAATAAAAAATTGAATCGATCCAAAAACTGCTGTGAACAGGACAATTCCATTTAGCATAGACCCAGGGACAGACCCCCACACTACGCTCAGTTCATCTTCATCCATTCAAAATAGACAAAGTCATCGTCCTCATGTGTTCTGCGGAAGCCGTTCTTTTACATGACGCGCTGGGAGCCGATATTGTCCGGCGTTGTTTTACCAATCATTCTCGTCACACTCAGCTCTTTCCTCAGAAGCTGCTCAAGCGCAGAAGACGCAACGCCTTTTCCAGCCTCTGACTCTCCAATGCGATAGCCGAGAAATCCACGTGCATTTTTAATATCCACCACATTCATCCGGCCAATAACCCGGCCACGGTCGTTTTTGATCAGATAAAATTCAGACTGTCCTTCAAGCTGCTCATTTAACAGAGACTGGTACTGCTCCCGGAAAAAGTCCTGTTCAAAATAGTCATCGCCTCTATCCGGAATAAACCGGGCGAAATAAGCACGGTTCATTTTTTCAAACTCATAAACTGCTTTTAAATCAGCATCATTCAACGCTTCAAGAAAAATATTCATCTTCACACCAACTTTTTAATCGGATTATGAAACTTTTTCCTCTTTTTAGTATACTAATGACTATATCAGGAAAAAGAGAGGAAAGGATAGAGGAAGTTGAGATTCTCGTCTGTAAAAATAGAAGTATTACTGCCTGAGGACATCATTATTCCGTTACGAAACCGTCTGAATGATGCCGGCATTTTGCAGGTTGGACATTACGACCTGTTCTGTCCTACACACATACAAAAGGCTACTGGCGGCCACTAAACACCGCCAAACCTTTCAACGGAAATCAAAACGAAATATCCTTCGGGGAAGAATGCAAAATGGAATTCAGATGCCCAATTGACAAACTTGCGCTGGCAAAACAAATTGTTAAAGACATTCACCCATACGAAGAAGCAGTGATGTACATCATTCCGTTGTTGGATTAGCGTAGACTTGGGGCCTGTCCTTGAAGTCTACATTGACAAAATAATAGGAGGCAAAACAATAATGGGTTATTTAAATCTTGGAAGCTTACTACTCGGGCTGATTGCGTGGGCAATCCCACTTGTATTTCTGGCATCAAGAAAACCTAAAATATCAATATCTATAACGATTTTCACGAGTTTTACTGCGTGCACGATCGCGCTTCTGTTCCAATTTCTTTATGAACAGCACCTGGTAAATATCGAAGACTGGTCTGCACTCTCAGAAATCAGAGCCGTGGTCTTTGCGTCATCAGTCCTTATTGCTTTCACAATATTATTTAATGCGTTTGCACTTGTTAGAAATCAACGCAGCATGAAGAGAACAGCGTAGAGTTGAGAATATGCCTCTGAAGTTTACAGCAAAGGAGTGAAAAGTGATTTTAAAATCTTCGTTTTTAGATGTAGCTATCTTGTTTTATGGATTTTTACTTTTATTCAGCTTGGTCATGGGGATTGATATTAATGTAAAAAATCTCATCATTATTTTTATCTTTTCTGCTGTTTTCTGGTTAATAACTGTCCAACAATACAAAGTAAGGAAGAAGTTTAGAAATTAATGAAAGTTTGAGGTAGCTTGAATCACCCTTTTTTCTTATCCACACCGATCGTTGCAATCTTTAAAGAAACGGAGTGAATTGTTTGAAAAGAATCTTATTTATCTTTTTCATCTTATCTTTCGCTTTCTTCATTGCCGGATGCAACAATGAAAATGCAGTGGAGTGGTTTGACACTCAAAATGAAGCGATTGAATCTGGCTTGGCGCAAGAGGGGTCTGGTCTTGAATCAGTTTTAAGCACAGAGAAATTTCAAGGTGAAACATTTGTTTTTTATGAAAGTTCAAGTGGATTAGGCACTGGAAACATTATTGAAAATAATGGTACATACAGTTGGAAAAGAACCGATCCGATCGTTAATTTTGAAGTTGAGGGCGAGTTACCTTATTCTACTGCCGCATTTCCATTTCAAACAGACAGTGGAATATCCGCCTCTATTCTAACTGGTAAAGCTTTCGATCACACCATTCAGGAAATGAAACTTTCAGGGGATGGTGAAGAAAGAAACCTGAAGCTCCGTGGTGACAATCGATTCTTTTACGCCCTGATTAAAGTACCCTATGAAGACATTTCACTTACTCCGGTTCAGTAGTGGAGATTTTGGTGGCTGTTCCAAGCTCTATTCTTCAAAATGTCGAGTAAAACTTTACATCCTCTCGGAAAGAAGTGGTTAGATTGAGAAAAGTTTTATTAATAATCAGCGGTACTATAATTGCTCTTCTTTTAGTTAGCGTGATTTATTTGAAATTTAATCCTCCTTTATCCGCAAATGGCGTAAGTTTTTATGCAGATGACGAGACAAAAAGAGTAATAGAGATTATCAATGACGGTTTCACAGATGTAAGTCTCAGACAAGTTATGGCTGATGAAAAAAAAGTTGAGCAGACTGAATTGGGCATAGGCAGAAGCAATCACATTATTGCCGGTGACGGTCTTGACGAGGACCCTTACATTAGCTTTCATAACATTAATGAATATGCTATTCAGCCAGCGCTATCCTCAGAGGAACTGAACGACCTATATACAGTAGAGGATACACAGGTAGTAAAACATTATGGATTAAGAACTTTCGGAGATCATTCACCTCAAAAGATCACGATCGATTATACCTATTTGTTTTTACCTTCCACTTTAGAAGTAGACGTGTCAGAATAAAAAAAGTGATCTCAATAAATGATCATAAAGAGGTTATAAAATGGAACTATCAATTCGCACCGCCAAACAAAATGATTACAAGTCACTACTGCCTTTATTTAAGCAGGTACACGATTTCCATGTTTCAGCAAGGCCGGATTTATATAAAGAGAATACAACCCCAGTTGAACAGGCGTTTTTCGAAAGTCAGCTACTGGATGATAAACAGCATATTTTTGTCGCTGTGATTGCTGAAGATATCGCTGGGGTGATCGTGACGAAGGAAGAAGAAATAAATGAGAATACTTTTGTTAAGGCAAGGAAAGTTTTATACATACAGAGTTTATGCGTCTCTGAAATCCATCGAAAAAAAGGAATCGGTAAAAAGCTGACAAAATACGTTTTTGATTTTGGAAGAAATCTTGGAGTAAGCAGCATTGAATTGGGTGTGTCAGAGGCCAATACATCCGCAATTGAATTTTATGAATCGCTCGGCATGACTACGATGAGTCGTAAAATGGAGTTTAAAATAAACGAATGATGCGATGACCGTCGTTTATCTGCACAGAAAAAGAGCCTGATCATCAAGGCTCCTTTTCTCAACATCTATTCTCATTATGTTAAATCATGCAGCACTCTTTAATCTTTAAATGAATGGCATTGCCCAGCAAGCTCCTGACTAAGCTTTTCCCTATGAGCTTGCGCCAGATTTAATAACCCAAACTGTTCTGATTGGATGTCCTGCTTTACTTTCTTCAGCTCTTTCCAGGCTAAATGATACAGCTGATCATCAATGATCCCCTTCTGAAAAGCAGCCTCTAACTCATCCGAATCCTTTTCAATCAGCTTACCGGAAGGCAGAACAATCAAATCTAGAAATAAATCATCCATCCATGGCTTTCCATCGTGAATGCCATTTTCGCGTGAAATATCAATGTACCACTGCACAACTTCCCCTTTTTCATTAAACATGACCGTTACAGCATGATGCTTCCCCTCAGGAAATTGCTGTAGCCACATATAGCCGTCATTGACGATACAGATTCGTTCATCTCCATATGTAACAAAAAGCGGTTCTGTCACTTCAACTGTATGCAGTAAAGTCACATACCCCTGATAGGACTCTGACTTTATGTAACTTTGAGCAAATTCCCTTTTTACAATTCGAGTCCAGTCATGACGCTCCCCGTATTTTCTTTTTAACATTAAAAACACCCACCTTCTCCTGTATATTAATTTCCATTTAAGTGTATTTATTTCCTCCTTTTTTAAGGCGATGTTCTGATTTTTATTAAAGAAAAAAGGTCTATCCTGGATCTAACACAGACCCGGAACAGACCTTCACTATTATTATTCCGCAGACAATTCACTCTCCGTCACCCATTTATGGTTAGTGACTTCTTCTCCGTTTTCTAAGGTGAAGTCGACCATGTAGACGGTGGTTTGTTCGGCGGAATCGATTTCAGCTGTAGCGCCTTCCATGCCTTCCATGTGTGTGGCTTCGACGGTTACTTCATCGCCTTCTTCGTAAGGTTCTTCCTGTGCATCCGCGATTTCTTCATGGATGATCCATTTGTGGTCTTCTACGCGTTCGCCACCTGTGGTTGGATCATAGGAAATGGTGTATACGACTGTATCATACGCGCCAACAATCGTTGCTTCTGCTCCCTCCATACCTGGCATATGTGCATCAGTAATAATGGCTGTGCTGCCTACTTCAAAGGCTGGATCAGCTGCTTCCTCGAGTCCTTCAGGCAACTCACCTGAACCGGACATCTCCATGCCGGAGTGGTCCATCTCAGAATGATCCATCTCTGAGTGATCCATTTCTTCGTCGGATTCCATTTCCATCATTTCATCGTCATTCATATTATCAGCGTTTTGACTGTCCCCATCATCGCCACATGCAAATAGCAGTGCACTGGCAGAGATCGTTAAAACACCTGTCATCAGTTTCTTTTTCAGCTTCATTTTATTAACCCTCCATATAAATAGATTCATTAAATAGCTTACCCAGTAAATGTGCAGATTCTATGGAAAACAGCACATTTATATGTGAAATTTTTTAGCATCGTTTATTTCAGCCATTTATAACCGATTCCCCAGACTGTTTTGATATACTGATCAGCTGGAAACCCTGCTTTTCTGAGCTTGTCCCTAAGATTTCGCACATGGGAATCAACCGTTCTGCCATCAGTACCTACATCATATCCCCATACAATCGATAAGAGCTGGTCTCTTGAGAACACGCGATTCGGATTCTTAATCAGCTGCCCGATAATCGAAAATTCTTTTGGCGTCACAGGAATCGTCATCCCATTGTAAATCAGCTCATGTGAAAACTCATCCCATATCAGACCGTCCTTTTCGATTCTTCTGGCAAAATCATCACTTACCCTGCGAAAAACAGCTGTTATTCTGGCAACGAGCTCGTCCTCATCAAACGGTTTGACGATATAATCATCTGCTCCGAGCTTCAGCCCCTTCACAATATCTTCTTTTTGGTGAAGAGCCGTCAGGAGAATAATGGGTACATCTGAAAAACGCCTGATGGCTTCCGTTGTTTCAAAGCCGTTAAACCCAGGCATTAATACATCCAGCAAAACAAGGTCTATCTCTTCCTCCTTTAAAAGTTTTAAAGTGTGCTCACCGCTCGTACTCTTTATGCAGTGAAAGCCTGCGGGAGTCAGATACAAGCTAAGTAAGTCCAGCATTCTCGCTTCGTCATCCGTTAAAAGAATTTTTTTCATGCCCCTCTCCCTTCCATGTGATCATGAATTTCGCTCCGCGGTCACTGTTTGATGCTTCAATAGATCCGCCATGTGCTTCCACGATTTCCTTTACAATAGCCAGGCCAAGTCCTGTTCCTCCAGATTGACGGTTCCTCGATTTATCCACTCGATAAAAACGGTCAAAAATGAAAGGAAGATCGCCCTCCGGAATACCGGGTCCTGAATCTTCAATCTCACAATAGTTTTTCCTGATCCTGATCATAATATCTCCTGAAGCGGGGGTATATTTAATTGCGTTATCAAGCAGATTGATAAAAACCTGTTCTACACGAATCGGATCCAGCCATTCTGTTATTTCTTCACCAACCTGATAATGAAGAGAGATTTTTTTCTCTGAAAGAGCCTGGTCCACCCGACTCACCGCATCCCTTATCAACTCGGACATTCTTACTTCTTCCGGACGGATGGCAAAGGATGTTTCCTCCATTTTCGCGAGTTCAAATAAATCCTCTGTCAACCGCTGAAGCCTGTTCGCTTCTTCATGTATAATTTCACCATATTCAGAATTCTCTTTCGTTAAAAGACCTGAGTACCCTTTTATATACGTAATAGGTGTCCGAAGCTCATGAGAAATAGAAGTTAAAAAGGCACTTCTGGACTGCTTCATATGATGGAGGTCAGCCGAGATTTTTTCGATAGATTGCGATAACCTGCCAATCTCGTCACGCCTGTTTGTCTCCGGCATGGTCAGCACTTCCCCCTTACTAAGCTGCGAGGCGGAATGACTGATGTTCAGCAATGGTCTTGTAACAAGTGTGGTTAAAAAATATACACTGAACACGATAAATACAAGTGATAAAAAAGCTGCAAGAAAGAAATGTCCATTTAATTCATTAATCAGCTGCTGAAGAGATTCCGTGCTTTTAGACATGACCACAGCTCCTCCATCCGGCAGCATCGCGATGCTCCCGATATAGCCATCTGATCTCCAGTCAGCCTCTACTATCCCTTCTTTTAAAGGCCAGCCGCTTACAACAGAGGGATCTTCCAACGAGGAAGCAATCAGACTTCCTTCTGCATCAAACAGGGTTACATCCGATAACGCTGATCTTTCCATTAATATAACGTGCTGTATCACATCAGCTGACGAGTCTGTTTCCAATGCATCACGATGACTTACACCACGCTGATACAACTGATCGTTCTCATTCTTAATCTGCTGATCGACTAAATGGTCATGAACGAGCCATAGAGACACCGTGAGTATAATAATGAGCCCTGTCAGGTAAAACAGACTGATTTTTAGTGAAAGCTTATTCATGTCACCGTTCCTTCCCTATCACTGAAAATTATAAGTAAATTACGTGCAGATTTTGTGCAGAAACGCAGTATTTTATATGGATATCCTGCTTTTCCGTTTATTTGAAGTAAAGAGGGGAATTCCTACACTAGTACTTATTTTAGAGGAGGAAATGAAGATGAGCCATCAATTTGAAGACTGTCTGAAAGCATGCCAGGAATGTTTGGAAGCCTGTAATAGGTGTTTTTCCGCCTGTTTGAATGAAGAGGATGTTAAAATGATGGCGGCGTGTATCCGATTGGATCGGGAATGCGCCGATGTATGTCAGCTTGCGATTACAGCTATGCAAACGAACAGCCCGCACGTGAGGGAAATCTGTGGATTGTGTGCAGAGATTTGTGACGCGTGTGCTGATGAGTGCGCCAAACATGATCATGACCATTGTCAGGCATGTGCTGAAGCCTGCCGCAAGTGTGCCGACGCCTGCCGTCAGATGGCAGCATAACTCCAGCAAGCCATAAAGAGCGGCCTCAGCCGCTCTTTATTTTTTGCGATAATTTTCTGACTGCGGCTTCATTGCGTTCGAATCCTATATAAACGTCTCTCTTTACTTTAATGCCAAAAAACAATTGTTTTGAAAAAACAAAAGCCGGAACAATGCCCGTTCCCGTCACAGTCCTCAGTTCACCTTCCTTATCAGGCTGATTCGACAGATCAATTTCTGTATAAGGGATGCTTTCTTCCTTCAAGTATTTCTTCGCCTGCTGACAATCCGAACAGGTTGGTCTTGTATAAAGTGTCAGTTTCATGCCGATTCCCTCTTTTCTAATAGTTGTTTACACATCTTGATAATCTGGCGTTTCTCGTTTTCGGGTGACAGGGAGACAACTTTTCTTTTTTAACAGAAATCCAACGGTCTTTTGTAAATCGGATCCATAGCACAATAGCCCGGAAAATAATATCAAGTCCGATTGCGATCCAGACTCCTGCAATCCCCATCTCAAATGTGATCGCGAGAAGATAAACAGCACCTGTACGTATCGTCCACATACCGATCGTTGTCAAATACATAGGAAACTTTGTATTGTTCGCTCCCTGAAATCCACCTGTTAAAACTAACACGACAGCTAAAAACGGCTGGAAGATGGCAGCAATTTTCAATGCAATATCAATATCTGCGATGACCTGCTGATCGTCTGTAAATAAAGTACCTGCCCATCCTCCGAAAAAGAATAGCAGTAATCCGAAAAATGACATGAAACCAATTGCCAGATACGTACTTAATTTTGCATATTCCTTCGCAGCCTGATGATCGTTAGCACCAATATTTTTGCCGACAAGGATCGTTGCAGCTGTTGCAAAACCATAGGCCAGCATGTAAGAAAACACTTCAAGATTTCCGGCAATCTGGTGTGCAGCAAAAGTACTCGTACCCAGTGCAACAATAAATCCGAAATACACGATCTGTCCGGCCCTCATGACAAGTCTCTCCATTGCAGCCGGACTTCCCAGATTCAACAGCTCCAGTTGATGCTCCCAGTCAGGCTTCCAGAAATCTCTGCGGAATGAAACCGTTGATGTTTTGCGTATATAACGGAGTAGTAATACAGTTCCGGCTATTCTTGCCATTACTGTTGCAAGCGCTGCACCGAGAATGCCCATGCCTGGAATCATCCAGAAACCGAAGATAAAAACATAATCCAGCACAATGTTAATCACGTTAACAGCGATACTGACTTTCATTGGTGACGTCGTATCTCCAGCTCCTCTTAAAATACTGCTCAATGCAAACATCAGTGACATGAACACGGAAGGTATACCTACTACCTTAAAGTAAATACTGGCTGCAGCAAGCACCTCTTCTTCGATCCCCATCAGCAAAAGCAGCGGTTCAGCGAAGAATAATGTCACCAGTCCAAACAAGACTCCGAGTAAAACGGATAAGATAACAGCCTGCTGGGCAATATGACGTGCCCTTTCTACTTTGCCTGCTCCTAAATTATTCGCCACGTAAACATTAACAGCGACACCCACTGCCATAAAAACAGCAAAATAAATGGCCAATATGGCATTCGTTACGCCTACTGCTGAAACTTCTGCCAGCCCGATTTGAGATACAAACAGCGTATCAACAAATCCCAGTACGGTTTGAAAAAAGTTTTCTGCCACTGCCGGAATGGCCAACAGTAGAATGACTTTTATTTTATCTTTTCTTGATGAAGCTACATCAAGCACCTGTGTTGTGTCCATTTCCTCACTCCCTTTATACCTTTACGGGGTATAAAAATGATTACAGGAAGCCATACAGAATTGTATGGCTCCAACCTTATTCAGTTACTTCTATAACAAATGGATACACATGGACCTGTTCACCAAACTTGAATTCTCCCCATACCTTGTAAATCCCCGGCTTGCTGAAGTGGGTTTCAAAAACGGTTTCATCCTCTGACGAAGGGTGAACATGAATAAACTCCTCTGCATCCTCATCCAGAATCACTACGTGACCCAATGCGCCAAGATACGGATCGGGCTTCCCATCTTTACTTGTATATGTGAAAACTGTTGGTTCATTTACCTTTAAGGAGTTAACCGAAAGCGCTACAGTGCGTCCATCTACTGTTTTTTCAAACTCTGTATCTACTGAGAGATCATTCTCAGCTGAATGATTCTGATGTTCACCCACATGCAGTTCAACAGGTTTGACCTGATAGGCAAGTCCTTTAGGTTTTATATCTACAAACACTTTATACATTCCATCAGGTAACTCATAGACCTGCTCAAAAACGCCGTTCTCTTTGCTGACCGGATGAAGGTGACGATACTCACTTAAATCATTTTTCACTACAATTAAGTGAAGATCTTTTTCATGACTTGTTTCAAGAACCGGCGCATTACCTTCCGGGTCCTTTAGTTCCACCACAATCTTTCCATCCTCATACGCTGCTGTTACAGATACCTCATTTTCAACTGCTGCATGATCGTTATGTGTCGCGTGCTGATGGTGCTGATGATTTTCCATCTGTTCATTCTCCTTTTCATTTGGATTAGCTTCATGTTCATGTGAATCTCCTTTTACTTCCATTGCTGTTTTTTCATGAGCATCAGAGTGGGGCTCTTCTTCATTCCCCACAAAAAGACTATACCCAATTATAACCAGCCCTAAATAAGCTATACCGGAAACTGTCCATATTTTTACTGATTTTTTCATCCTCTTCACTCCTGTCATGTTACAGCTTTACTTTTTGAAGTCTCAGCGCATTCAGCACAACAGATACTGAACTGAATGCCATTGCTGCACCGGCAAGCCATGGAGCAAGGAACCCTGCTGCTGCAATCGGTACACCCAAGCTGTTATAGGCAAATGCCCAGAACAAATTCTGCTTTATATTTCTAATCGTTTTCTTACTCATGAACAGGGCATCACCGACACTCATCAGATCTCCTCTGATTAATGTAATATCTGCCGCCTCCATCGCGACATCTGTTCCTGTACCGATCGCCATTCCAATATCTGCGGTTGCAAGAGCAGGAGCATCATTAATTCCGTCTCCAACCATCGCCACTTTTTTCCCGGCCTGCTGAAGTTTTTTGACTTCCTCGGCCTTACCTTCGGGCAGAACCTCTGCAATGACACGATCGATACCCACACTTGCTGCAATCGCTTGTGCAGTCTGTGGATTATCACCTGTCATCATAATGACTTCCATTCCCATTTCTTTTAATCTTGAGATGGCTTTGGCAGATGAATCCTTTACAGTATCAGCTACAGCGATAATGCCTGCAAATCCTCCATCAATTGCGATCAGCATTGCTGTCTTTCCTTCTTTTTCAAAATTCGTTACTGTTGATAAATGATCCTCAAAGGAAATATCGTGCTGCTTCATCAGCTTTCTCGTTCCGGCAATCACCTTTTTTCCTGCAACCGCTGCGATAATTCCGTAACCAGGGATGTTTTCAAATTCATCGGTCTTTTCAAGTGAAATTCCTTTTTCTTTGATCCCTTCAACAATCGCTTCAGCCAGAGGGTGCTCTGACGGCTGCTCTGCTGATCCAACCAGGCGCAGCACCTCTGCTTCGTTGTGTCCGGAAGTGAGATACACATCTGTCAATACAGGTTTACCATTGGTTACTGTTCCTGTTTTATCAAGTACAACGGTATCAATCCGGTGTGCGGTCTCAAGGTGCTCGCCGCCTTTAAATAAAATGCCTGCTTCTGCAGCGCGTCCTGAACCTGCCATAATACTTGTAGGCGTTGCTAAACCAAGCGCACATGGGCAGGCGATAACCAGAACGGCAATCAGTTTCTCAAGTGCTCCTGCAAAATTACCCGGGTCAATGACCAGATACCAGACGAAGAAGGTTATAAACGCAATCCCTACAACGATTGGAACAAAAACCCCAGAGATACTGTCTGCGAGCCTCTGGATCGGCGCTTTCGATCCCTGTGCCTCTTCAACAACGCGGATAATCTGTGACAGCGCAGTATCTTTCCCAACCTTGGTTGCTTTGATTTTGATAAATCCATTTTTGTTGACTGTCGCGCCAATGACTTCATCTCCCGTGACTTTATCAACGGGAAGACTTTCGCCGGTAATCATGGATTCATCAAACGCAGATCTCCCTTCCAGAATAATACCGTCCACCGGTACTTTTTCACCTGGTTTAATAGAGATGATGTCACCAGTTACAACCTCTTCGATAGGGATCTGAAGCTCCTGTCCATCACGAAAAACAGTGGCTGTTTTTGCCTGAAGACCCATCAGCTTTTTAATCGCTTCAGAAGATCGTCCCTTCGCTTTCGCTTCAAACAGCTTTCCTAAAATAATCAATGTAATCAATACCGCACTCGTTTCGAAATACAGCTCGACCATATGACCAGTTGATCCGATTGAAAGAACACTCAGATAAATGCTGTAAAAATAAGCAGCCGAGGTTCCCAATGCTACCAGCACGTCCATATTGGCACTCTTATTCTTTAGTGCTTTATAGGCTCCTTTGTAAAACTGACCACCTACGATAAATTGAACAGGTGTTGCAAGCGCCAACTGAACCCATGGATTCATAAACATTTCAGGTAACCATATAAATGATGTGAACTCAAAATGGCTCACCATTGCCCACAACAGAGGAACGGACAAAATACTGGAGAAGATAAAACGACTTTGCTGTCTTGCAATCTCCTTCTCCCTGTAATCTGATTCACCAGCTCCGTCCTGTGATTTTTGATGAAGTTCATATCCAAGTTTCTTCACAGCTTTCTGCATATCTGAGAAGGATGTATCTTCCGGACGATAATGTACCTGGACAGATTCCATGGCAAAATTAACAACTGCTGATTGAACGCCATCCATTTTGTTTAACGTCTTCTCAATTTTGTTTGCACATGCTGCACACGTCATTCCCGTGATACTAAACTCAGCTTTTTCATTCACTACCTTGTATCCGAGTGATTCGATTTTTTGCTCCATCTCCCGCAGACTCGTAAGTTGATCATCATAAACGATAGTTGTTTTCTCCACAGCAAAGTTAACCGCAGCATCCTTCACACCCGTAATTTTCTTTAATCCTTTCTCGATTCTGATCGCACACGACGCACATGTCATCCCTTCAATACGAAGGCTGGCTTCCTTAAAATCACTCATAGTTCTTCACCTCTTATATACCCATATGGGGTATATATTATTTTAAAATAAATCGTGCTGACTTTATGCAGCACGATTTACTTTGTTTTTATTGCTGGACCTCATAGCCTGAATCTTCAATGGTTGCAATGATCTGCTCTAATTTAACCTCTGAGGATTGAAACACAACATCCACTTTTCCTGAAGACAGGTTAACTTTTACACTTTCTACACCCTGGAGCTCTCCAACATTTCCTTCAATTGATTTCACGCAATGCCCACAAGACATTCCTTTTACCTGTAATGTTTGATTTGTCATCATAAATCCCTCCATATATACCACTATAGGGTATATTATTTTTTAAAATTTTTTATAAACGCTTTTAATGTGTCTTCTGAAGCAGAAGGTGCAACCTCTCTGCCTGTCTCTTCACCATCTTTAAATGCAATGAAGGTTGGCAGACTCATGACACCGAACTGTTCAGCTAATTCAGGTTCCTGATCCACATTAACCTCGTAGAATTTGACTGAATCACTATATTCCTCTGATACTGCTTCAGCCACTGGGGCAATTTGACGACAGCCTGAACACCAGTCTGCTGAAAACTTCAAAACAACAGGTTGATCCATCAGTTTCATTTGATCGTAAAATTGATTTGTTGTTATTTGCTCCATTTCTTCACCTCCTTCTCTATATACCCCATGTGGGTATATTCAATATACACCCCTTTTACTTTTTTGTAAACAGGAAAGCTCAAAAATATTTTCAGCCCCTGAAAACCTTTCGGATCAAGGGCTGGATGTATCAGTATGGTTTAACATTTTTTCTTTTTACAAAAATACTCACAGCTTTTTTGTAAAATTCCTCATTAACATCAAATTTTCTCACCCAACCCATGACCTCTTCCGGATTCAGCACTTGATCCTCGAAGCCTGATTCTTTGAAAATGCGAAGCTCATGATTACGCAACGATACAGGAACCCCATCCAGGTATCCAAAAAGCTTTAACGATTGAAAAGCAAATCCATCTTTCCAGTCATAGGTTCCTTTAATATGCGCTTCAATTTCCGACCATGAAACAGGCTCAGGGTTAAGGGTTTTAGTCGGACCAGGATTTCTTTCGACGAGTATCTTTGACTCCATTACTGTGTAAGTAAACGTTTCTGCCGGCGCCACAACCTCGAAGGATTCAAACATAGGATAGGCTTTAAATAAGGGCGCACTGTATCCAACATCCACGTAATAAGGTTCTCCTTCGAGATCCACTCTCAGGCATAAATGATTCGGTTCCATGAATAAATAATTCACATCAAAACCAAGCTCACTAAGAAGCAAATGAAACCCTCTTGCCAGTGTATAACAGGTACCCCCTACCCCTTTATTGATAATTCGATCAATGTAAGAGTCCATTGATGGCAGATAAGCGTCTGCCGGACTTAAGTTCTCATAATCAATGAACTTAGATAGTGTCTCCCACCTAACCTTTGTTTGATGAGCGTGGATCAATTCATTTAAATAAGAAAGAGACGGCTCCTTTTTCTCTACATCCAGAAATGTAAGAAAACGATCAATCAGCATGCGGTTCCCTCCAGTCTGACTTTATGATAAAGAGACAATGCTGCGTCAGTCCAACAGGAAGCTTTTTATTCGTTAGAAAATATAATAGTAAACAAGATGAAAAAACACTGGTGCCGTATAGGTCAGGCTGTCTATTTTATTAATAAACTTGCTCTCTGCCACTTTACCCCCGTTTTCACGGAAGAAGAAGTTCCGCTTTAACACAGACACAACGAGCGTTCCAAAAAACCCGGTTACCCCGATGATCAGACCGGATACGATACTGAAACCGAGCGACATCGGCGTGATATAGGGTGCGATGACTATGGATAAAAGAATCGTTGCAATGACGCCGCACACAAACCCCTCCCATGTAAGATTAGGATTTGCAGCCGTCAGCACTTTTCTTCTGCCAAACTTTTTAGACACCATGTAATGCACGACATCATTTACTTGTGTGAGAGGAACAAGATACAACACCATTAACGCCCCGTATTGCGTCGCGATCGTGACATCGTGCCGCGTGATCTCAGGCATTTTTGCAAAAAGGGCGAGGTGGCTGATCCCGAACACCATCAGCATCAGTCCCCATTGCGTCACACTGACCGACTTTAAAAAGCCGATACTTCCGCCTCTGAAAATACGGGCCAGCGGCAGAAACAAAAACACATAGATCGGGATAAAGACAATAAACATGCCATACCAGCCAATATAAATCCAATAAAAATTAAGCGGGATCGCCAGGTAGGCCCAGATAAAAATACGACGGTCCTGCTTTCGCGTATCCATCATGGAGAAATACTCTTTTAAGGCCATAAAACATAAGATCATTAATGAAATGAGCGATACATTCGGATGAAAGGCGATCGACAAACAGAAGATCACAGCCATCCCCCACCAGAGACGTGTCCGGATTACAAGCTCATCATATTTATTGATTCCATGATTTTTTCTCTTTTGATAAAAGGTAATCAACGAGACGAGCAAACTGACCGATATTAAAAGAAGGAAAATAAAGTATATGTATTGAAATATATCATTCATACTGACAGCCCCATTCATAAAAGGAGTGACATCCCATGGCTAAAAAGATTTATATCCTGTTATCAGACACGGGAACGATCTTCACCAAAACCATTAAAAAATACACAAAAGCCCCCTACAACCATTCCTCTCTCTCATTAGATGCAGAGCTAATTCAATTATATAGCTTCGGGCGAAAAAATCCTAATAACCCCTTAAATGGCGGTTTTGTACAGGAAGATGTGCTTTATGGCACCTATAAACACTTTCCGAAAACCACCTGTGCCGTCTATGAAATTGAGGTCACAGACCGCCAGTACAGCAAGGTGGTCAGACTGATTGAACTGTTCAAACGAAATGACCGTAAAATGATTTATAATTTACTGGGTGTTTTTGGCGTGGCAATGAAGGAGCCCTTTGAGCCAATCGGGATGTATTTCTGTTCACAGTTTGTCGCAGACATTTTGCACCGCGCAGACATCAGACTCTGGGATAAGCTTCCCGCGCTTGTTGAACCGAATGATTTCAGGGAATCAGATCAGACTGTATTGATCTATGAAGGGCTGCTGACGGAGTATCCACCAGTTGCGGAGAGGAAGCGTTTGGGGTGAGGCGGGGTTGACGCGGAATGAGGAGCAACTGCTGGCTGTGACGTGCGCCGCGGGAACGGGTTACACTACACTGTTGGCCAGGACCGTCCGCCGCGGAATTCCATCACAACCGCTAACAATACCTTCTTTCTGGAAAATCATTCAGGCTTTTGAGATGTTGATTCCTTCTTTTGAAAAATTAATTCCTTCACTAGGCCTCACACGCTACTGTTTTCCTTCAGACCGTAATGTCAATTCCCTCACAACCAGACGGAATCCCTTCACAACTGAACACGATTCCATCACTCGTCACACGACCATTTTGGCACGAATTCGACAGGTAGAGTTCAGGGACAGCTCAACCTCTACACGAGAATGTGCTTAACACCAAACGATACAATTCTATTTTGAAACAGTACAAATCTGATCGTGAACGTTACATATCAAAGTTCAAACATAACAAAAATGCCACTCTGAGAACGGAACGATACAATTAACAGCTGAAACAATACATATATTTCCTGAAACATGACAATAAATAATTGATTCGATACAAAAACCGCCGTGAACAGTACATTCCCATTCAGAGCAATTCAGGGGGACGGAGCAGCTGTTCCTTTTGCCACCCCTTTTTCCAATCGCATACAAAAAGGACAGAGCACGCTGAATACCACAGCCGCTCCGTCCTCATCTTCTTCATCATTTCTTCATCCCGTAAAAAACGTAACTGTAGTCATCCGGATGCTGTTTGAACAGGTTGATTTCCTGCTCAAGCATCGCCACAACGTTCAGCGCTTCTTCGTTTTCAGGATATTTTTCCTTCATTTGCTTCAAGCGGTCAGCGAGTGGCGCATAATATTCAACAAGCCAGTCTGATTGAGGTAAAACAAACGAGGCTTCGAACGCATATTGATTCGCTTCAACCTGAATAATTTTATTCGGGATGGTGTTCATTTCGGCGTAACCCTGCTCCCAGAAGGCACGGCTTGATTCAGATGGCATGGCATGCAGCCAGGAAATCTCGCTGCAGAACAAATATCCCCCATCTTTTAAAAGAGAACGCCAATCCTTCAGCCCTGACTGAAATCCAGCGATGTAGATCGTCCCTTCAGACCAGATCAGATCGAACGTTCCTTCCGGATAATCGAGCTCAAACATTGATTGATTTTTCACATGAACCCGGTCCTCAAGCTGAAAGATTTTCAACTTTTCGTTCAGTACTTCTAAATGCTCTTCGCTGATATCAATCGCTGTGATATCAGCGTTCGGGAAGGCTTCTGCGAGGAGCATCGTATGAATGCCTGTTCCACATCCGATATCTAAAATGCGGATTGGCTCTTCTTTTGGCAGCGGGACAAGGGATATCGCCTTTTTTGTAGACGTTTCACTTCCCGGGCCTAATCTTACCAATCCTTCAAACGCTTCATGGAAGTACTGTTCCATTGCGCATACACGCTCCTTCTATTAAAAATCATACTCTCTGATGATTTCATCCGTTATTAGTTCATACCCTTTACTATTAGGGTGTAGTGCATCGCTGAAGTAATCGGTGCTTTTTTCTTTTAAAAGCCCATCTGTTGCGATGAATTTGACTCGCCCGTCATCAGCAAGCATTTCCTGCGTCAACCCGTTCCACTCCGTGATCACCTGCTGAATCTCTTCAGACTCGGGATACGGATTAAACAGCCCCAAAAATAATATGGGTGCATCGGGATTTTCCGCACGGATGATGGATAAAATCTCTTCTACATTTTTTCTGTAATCTGCTTTCCCCGCTTCGATCCGGTCTTCATATAGAGGATATAAGTCTCCTCCATTCGTTTTAATCAAATCATTGGTGCCGATAAAAATCGTAAAGTATTCTGCATGGCGAAGCGTTTCCTTCACATCCTCATCCTGCAGCTGCTGAAGAAGGCCGTCTGTCTGCTGACCCGGGATCCCATAGTTATATACGGTTAAAGGAGACGATTGGGTTTCATTTAAACGCTCCTCAAGTTCATCTGCATACCCCTGCCCTGTTTGATCACCTACACCATAGGTCAAAGAGTCCCCCAGCGCGACCATCTCACGCCCGGATTGCGGTTGAATCGTTTTATCAGTATACCAGTAAACGCCTCCTGCCGCCGCTAAAATAAGGGCTACAAGAGACAACATTTTAAATTTCGACATAAAAAGACCTCCTAAAGAATACAGATTCCCCGGGAGGTTATGATACAAACAGTATTTGTGAAGCTGTTATGAGATTGTTATGTAAATGAGACGTTATTTGTCCCGCACTACCAGTCCACTAAACCGGTCGTGAGGCATCACTGAGCCATCTGCTCCTTCAAATGCTTCGCGGTCCTTTAAATACGAGATGGTGCCAACCGTATCCCGATAGGCTACGCGCTTTAACAGCTGCTCAGAAGTTGGCAATGTCCCATCTTCGTTTTGAAGCACGAGACCCATCTTTTTGTAACCGAGTGTCTGACCGGACTTTTTAAGCTGGGCGATTTCGAGCGCATACATGACAGCAGTTGGCGTCACAAGTGCATGAAAAGCCTCGTTTTTGATTTTTCTGCGGAGCAGCTGCTCGATGGCAAGGGTGGCAACTGTAGAAACGGCAAAATCAATCATGATGGCTTTTGCACGCTTTTTCGTTAAATCCTTCATTTCGTTCCCTCCGGATACGTTTTTTGTAAAAAGGTGATCGATTGCGAAATGAGCTCCTTTAGCACGTCTTCATCCACATCATCCAGCTTATTGATATACACACATGCTTTCCCCGTCGTATGCTTCCCGAAGCGTTCCAGAAGCGCTGTGCGATCAGGATCTCCCGTTGCAAAGTAAAGGCTGATTTTCGCTTTTCTTGGAGAGAATCCAACTAAAAACATGTCCCCTTCATGACCGGACTCATATTTGTAATGATACGATCCAAAGCCAATCATACTCGGTCCCCACATTTTTGCCGGATAACCGGATGTTTCAGTGAAAAGATCAAGCAGCCGGTAGGCGTCCTCTCTTTTTTTCAGAGAATCCACTGCTTCAATAAATGCAAAAACATCCCCATCATGCTCTTTCGTTTTCAGCTCATAAGCCATCATGCATCGCCTCCTTTTCACGTATAATATCATTTTACATTACTTTCAATTTTATTCCTATTACTGTCCTGAACATGTTACCCTTATGTAAATGATGGGAGGGATCGGACCATGCCCGCTTCACGATCCGGCAAGGTTGCAGCTGTACTTTTCTTTATTTTAATCGCGCAGTTTCTCTTTCTGGCACTGTTTACATTTGAAAACCCCTTTGGCGCCATTGTGTACTTCATAATCATGACGCCATTCACCGGTCTGCTTGGACTTATTTTCGGCATACTTGGATCCGTAAAAGAGAAAGGTAAAAGGAGGATTTTTCCTATTCTCACACTGATCATCAGTTTTATCTTCATTGCTTTAGAGCTTTCATTTATTTTAGGAGGTTAAAAAAACTCCGAACATTGAGTCCGGAGTTTTCTTGCATTATAAGACTGAACGAATCTCATCTTCGATTTTGTCAGGTGTCGTAGTCGGGGCAAAGCGCTTCACAACGTTGCCTTCACGATCTACAAGGAATTTGGTGAAGTTCCACTTGATGTCCTTTGAGAGAAGTCCCTTTTGACGATCCTTTAAATAATCAAATAAAGGATGGGCATCATTGCCGTTCACATTCACCTTCGCAAAAATCGGGAATGTCACGCCATAGTTCACCTGGCAAAATTCTGTTGTTTCTTCAATATTTTCGAATTCCTGATTATTAAACTGGTCGCATGGAAACCCGAGAATCTGCAAACCTTCACTGTGATACGTTTCATGCAGCTTCTGAAGCCCTTCAAACTGTGGTGTCAGTCCGCACTTACTTGCCGTATTCACAATCAGCATCGGCTTTCCTCTATACTCCTTCAGACTCGTCGATTCACCGTTTGGTTTATCTACAATAAAATCATACACAGACATCGTAAAGCCTCCTTTGCCATCGTATCCAATCTTATTTTAGCGCAGTAGACTGATTCGGTACGATTTTAAAGGCGCTGGGAACTGTCATGGCGAGGAAGAGTAACGGTAAATAAAGCGCCCTCTCCCGGCTTACTCTCGACGGCAACACGTCCGTTATGAAGCTCCACAATCCTTTTCACGAGGGTCAGTCCGAGTCCTGTACCTGATGAATGTCTCGTCTGATCAGCCTGGTAGAAGCGGTCAAAGATCCGGCCTATATGCTCAGGTTCAATCCCCTTTCCCTGATCCTTTATCATGATCCGGATTTCACCCGGTTTATGAGACAGTGTAACGGCCAACTCTCCTCCATGATCAGAGTGCTCAATCGCGTTTTTCATGATGTTTAACCAGACCTGGGACATCAGCTCCTGATCAGCCATCAGCGTTATTTCCTCCAGCTCAATGTTCATCTGAAGTTCCTTTTCCTCCCACTGCGGCTGCAGCGTCAGCAAGCATTCTCTGACCTGCTCATCAAGTGAATATGATTCTTTCTCCAGACGAATGAGCTGATGATCGAAGGTAGACAACTTCAACAGCGTAGAAGATAGATTCGCCAGTCTTCTTGCTTCACGTTCAATGACAGAGGCATATTCGAGACGTTTATGCTCAGGTAAGTCCTTCTTCTTTAAAAGGGCAGCAAAACCGATCATGGACGAAACAGGCGTTTTAAATTCATGCGCCATGGTCGCTGACAATTCTTTGTTCAGGTATTCATTTGATTCAAGCTCTTTCGCCATCTGGTTAAATTGACGTGCCAGATCACCGATTTCATCATTTCCCTTATCTTCAATCCGCACAGAATAGTTCCCCTCGTAAACCTGTCTGGAGGCCTGACTGATCCGCTTCAGCCTTTTAGTCAGGAATGAGATCGCAAATAATAGAAGGATGGAGCCCACAACAGCCACTCCTAAAAAGCTGTATATCGTCATTTCCCGAAACTGTGTAATTTGATTGTTGTTCAGATCAGGCGTAATCATATAGATTGCCCCGTTTTGCTCGAAGGCTGCATAAGGAAGCTCTCTGAAGTCAGTTAGAACGCCTGTAACGACTTCCCCATCTGTCAATTGCTCAATGGTCTGCTCTGTGTAGACTGCCGTATCTGAATTTCTCCACTCAGCAGCGGAAGAGTAGACCTCTGCAATCAGCAGATCACTGACGACCAGATCAAGCGCTTCTTCTTTTGTAAAGGTATCTGATGCAATAAGCGTTTGAACAACCTCCGCCTGATCCTTGATCTGTGCGGTTACGTCCTCTCTGATTTGCCCGAGCTGAACAGTAAACAACACTGCAAATGAAATCATCATCGGAATTAATAAAAGACCGATAAATATAACAAGGAAACGCCCGTAAATGGTATGAAAAAAGCGCTTCATTTCTGAACCTCCAGCCTGTATCCCAGTCCCCAAACCGTTGTAAGCTCAATGTCTTTTACATGTTCAAGACGTTTTCGGATCCGCTTAATATGCACATCAATCGTTCGGAGATCACTTTCAGCTTCATAGCCCCAAATGTCATCCATCAACTGCTGTCGAGTAAAGATTTTCTTCGGATTCGATGCCAGTTTAAATAGAATGTCGAACTCTTTCAAAGGCAGATCAATTTTTTCCGATCCATTCATCACCACCCTGGCACTTTCATCTATGACGATCTGACCGAAGACAATTCTTTTTTCTTTTGCGATGTTAGATCTTCGCAACAACGCGTTCACCCTGAGTAACAGCTCTTCAAGCTCGACCGGCTTCACCAAGTAATCATCCGCTCCGGATAAAAAACCTTTTTTCTTATCATCTAGCGATTCAAGTGCCGTCAGCATTAAGATGGGGAAATGATAAACCTCCCTCAGCTCAGACGTCAGGGTTACGCCATCGAGATTCGGCATCATCACATCCGTAATCATTAAATCGATTGCCTGCTGATCAAGCAGGTCCATTGCATCCCGGCCGTCTTCAGCCTCGAACACACGATATCCCGCCTGACTCAGTCCTTCTTTCAAGTAATACCGTAGTCCTTCATCATCCTCTACGATCAAGATCCGGACCATTTTGTTCCCTCCTATACGCTCCGTAAAGCCTCAATTGGATTCAATCGGGAAGCTCTTCTTGCAGGAATGAATCCGAAAATGACACCAATCCCTACTGAGAATCCGACTGACAACAAAAGAGCTGTGCCGGATAATGTAAAACCGATTCCCATCGCCAGACAGACAAGATAAGCAAGTCCCGCTCCAAAAACAATGCCAATCGCACCACCAAGTAAAGATAAAAACGTTGATTCCAGTAAGAATTGCAGCTGAATCGATCGCGGTGATGCACCAAGTGCTTTTCTGAGCCCGATTTCACTCGTTCTCTCTGTTACGGATACCAGCATCATATTCATAATCCCGATTCCGCCCACCAGCAGAGAAATGGATGCAATCCCTACCAGCAGCATCGATAACATGGCGTTGATCTGATCAATTGAAGCAAGTGCATCCTCAAAATTCGTTACCGCAAAGACATCTTCTCTTTGATTAAATGCTTTTTTTAGCAAAAATGTTGTTTCGTCTACAATGTTATTCGCATCTGCACCCGTTTCCATATACAAATCCGCCTGGTTGACTGATGTCACACCCAGTACTCGTTGTGCAGTTGTATAAGGCGTCATGACAACGTCATTTACAGATGTCACTGAAAAACTGCTTGAAGGTGCCAGTACGCCTACTACGGTAAACGTACGTCCATTAAGCTCGATCGACTGATTCAGTGGATTTTCTGCAGGAAACCATTCTTTCGCAACGGTTGATCCAATGATCACGACAGGTGTTTCCTGTTCAACGTCTGCTATTGTTATACCTCTTCCCGCTTCTAACGCATCAGGTGTCTGATTAAAGTAAACCTCGCTTCTCCCTGAAAGCTGAACCTGTTCATCGGAGAGTGTACTGTTTACGAGTCCATTTACCGCAGGGGACACACCTTTAATGGCATCCATTCCGTTTAATTCTTCTACTTCACTTGCGCTCAATCCTGCTTTTTGTTTAGTGCCCTGAATTTGAAGACTCACGCGATCAGCACCGAATGTAGATACCTCTTCATTGATCGATTCTGTTGCCCCATTTACGATTGTCATGAGGGCAATAATGGCGCCAACACCAATCACGATCCCGAGCATCGTTAGAAACGATCGCATTCGATTTGCCGCGATATTCAGCCATGCCATTCTGATATTTTCTCTAAACATGGACAACAGCCTCCTCACGTATTTCTCCATCAAGCAGGTGAATGATCCTGCTGCCGTAACGGGCAACCTTTTCATCATGTGTGATCATCACAATGGTCTTTCCCTCCCGATGAAGCTGAACAAAAAGATCCATAATCTGCTTACCTGTCTTCTGATCCAGCGCTCCGGTTGGTTCGTCTGCAAGCAGAATCGCCGGGTTCGTCACAAGCGCACGCGCAATCGCTACACGCTGCTGCTGACCGCCTGATAGCTGATTAGGCCGATACCTCAGCTTATCACCAAGTCCTACCTTTTTGAGCAGTTCAGCTGCCCGTTGTCTACGCTCCTTTTTTGAAACTTTAGCGTAAATCAACGGAAGCTCCACATTTTCCAAAATCGACAATCTCGGTAATAGCTGAAATTGCTGAAAGACAAATCCGATTTCTTTATTTCTCAGTAACGCAAGGTCTCCTTCCGTCATTTCAGAAACACTTTGATTACTGATTTTATACTCACCCGAGCTTGGCGTATCGAGACAGCCGATCATATTCATCAGCGTGGACTTTCCTGATCCGGAAGGACCGAGGACCGAGATAAAATCTCCTTTATAAATCTCGAGATCAATAGAAGATAAAACGGTTTGTGTCTCCTCACCAAGACGATAGGTTTTCGTCAGTCTATTCATTTCGACGATGGCGCTCATTGCCCTCCGCCTCCCATCATTGGCGGTGCAAAGCCTCCGACAGCAGACGTTTCTTCCATCACAATAAGATCACCCGTTGTAAGGCCATCTGTGATTTCAATGCGTTTGCCATCCGTTAAACCGGTTTCCACAAACCGCTTTTCCAGATCACCCTCTCCGTTTTCAATCCAGACAAACGGCTGATCCTGATCGTCATACTCAATGCCATCCAGAGAAAGTGTTGGTACCTGAACCGCCTCATCTCTCACCGTCATTGCTTCAACCGTCATTCCCGCTCGCATCCCATCAGTGATCTCCAGCTCTACTTCAGCTGTAAAATAAGCACGCGCACTTGGTGTTTCGTTAGATGATGCTTCGTTGGAAATAGAAGTGATGGTTCCAGTTATGTCTTCATTCATCGACAGCACTTTAATGGTCACTTCATCCCCTTCTGAAACAGAACCAATGTCAGCTTCATCAATTTGGATAACTGCCTGCAGTGATTGATAATTAACAATCTCCATCAAAGGAGCACCTTGTGTAACCGGTCCATCCGCTGCCTGAATACTTTGAACCGTCCCTTCCTGTGGAGCAGTAATAGAAGATTGAGCGCCTTCCGCCAGCACATCACCCTCAGAAACCTCCTGATCTTCCTCCACCACAATCGTCAGCGTATCCATCTGCTCCGCTCTCACCATCGTCCGCTCCTCAGGACTCAGGCTACCCGAAAAATAATTATAAGTAGTAATCGTCTCCTCAAGAACCTCCTCCGTCTTCTGCACACCCTGATCCTCAGCTGCAAAAAGCGGACCCGCAATCGCAATCGCCGCCACAGCCACAACTCCCCCAATCATCCATCCTCTTTTTTTACGTTTGTTTTTAGACATTTTACGTCCTCCTTTTGGTTGATGAAGATAGAATAGTGGATAGTTATGAACGAACTATGAACGGGTGGGGGTTTTGAGGTGGTTTTGAGGTTCTTTGAGGTGCCAGGCACCTCCCGAATATTGTCGAATGCAACCGGATGGTCTATCGACAAAAATTTTGATGCTATCAACAGATATGGGAGAGTTAACGACATCAATTAGAGGTCTATCAACATTAAATCCTGCGCTAACAACAAATCTATCCCGTCGAGAGTCTCGATCGACAGAAACAGCCTGCCTATCGACAGAAATGAGCTTGCTAGCGACATAAAAACAGTTACGCTAATCTAAAATCTGAAGAATGACCTGTCACGTTTTTAAATTTAATAACCTTTGAAAAAGCTCCGGCATCGCCGGAGCTTTTTCTCATCACACATAATTTTAAATCCATCCCCGGACAATCTTCTCCTGTAACACCAGAAAGATCATCCAGCCGCTTACTCCAAGACCGAGTCCTACAAAGAGGTTCAGCGAATATTTTAAGGACAGAAATACAATTAGCAGCAAAACGGCTGTTGCCGGAAAGCCCCACAAAACGCCAAGCGCAAATTTACTGAGCTCTGCTTTCTCGGTTCCCTGCACATACAGCCAGAAAATACTAAGTAAGCTGACGAGCGGCAGAGCAGCAATGATCCCTCCATAGGTCGGGAAACGCCGTGCGATCTCCGTCACCACAGCAATGATGACAGCCGACACGATTATTTTAACGACTAAAAACATGACTTCGCCTTGTCACTCAAAAGAGCAAATGCACCTAAGACCGATTTCCGCTCTTTTTCAGATAATGACTCTAAAAGTATCTTAAGCTTATCTTCATCCAGACTGGTATTCCGGTGCAGGACAAACCTTCCCTCTTCCGTCAGTGCTAGCACGACTCTTCTTTCATCCTGCTTACTTCTGAATTTTTCTATATATTTTTTATCAATCAGGCGTTTCACATGCTCTGATCCCGTATTGTGAGAAACTCCTAGAAAAGCAGCTATCTCCTTAATCCCAATCTCATCAGACTTTTCAAGCAGCTGCATAATACGGACTGCCTGGTGGGAAATCTTTTCTTCATGCTGATAGTGAAGCATGAAATAAAGATCTGTCCAGCATTCATTTAATTGCATTACGTCTTTCATTCGGCACACCTCTTTTATATCGTATAATATGATTATATCTTATAATACGATATAAAAGAACCGAATATATTTAATTAGTAAGTAAATCATCCCCAACCCTCACCAAACCAGCCTTCAACACTTTCGCATACATGCCAAAGCAGTTTTCGTGCTGCTGGTAAACGGTTTTTAGGACAGCAGGGTTTATGTCTAACGTTTCCGGATCAATATTGATGATGCTGCAGCGTTCGCACGGGCGGACGATTTCGATTTCCGCTTCTCCCAAAGAAATCTTTCTTCCGATCAGTTTTTCCTCTGAAAACGGCCCGCCACCCAAGAGGTTCACGACCAGATTCGGACGAAATCTTCTCCAGTCGATCTCTTTTCCAAGTGTTTTTTCAAGATGCTCAATGGAAGCTGCATTGACGATCAGCAGATGCTCTTCCTCAATGGCACCAAAAGGAACGTGCTCCGGCGTGTAGGATTGCTGTGTTAAAGGCTTTCCAGCCAGCTCTTCAAACGTTGATAGGCAGGCTTTTTCATGCCAGTAAAATGTCTGTCCTTCCGGGCCGTAAATCTTAACAGGTGGATATTTCACGTCCTGCTCCTCACCATCAAACGCTGCATGATAGCCGAGCAGTTTCTTATTTTGTGTAGCGGTGTAAAAGCGCTCCCCATCTATCAGTGCATGACTGCGATCTCCATACAGTCCGTAGCTCATGATCCTTGTCTCCGCTACCTCTTCACCGCGCAAGGACTTAACCGGATGACGCATGATTGTGGTTACTTTTCCAATAGAAGTCATATTTTCACTCCTTCTCAACCAAAGATAGCCTGATAGGCAAAGATAAGAAATACGATAGAGAATACAATATTGAACCAGTATTTCTTACCTTCTTTATGTCTGATCCCTTCAACAACCTCTATAAGACTGTGAACCACCGCAAGGACAAACCCGACTGCCAAAGCAGGATCGCCGGCATCTGTAAACAATCCTAGTAATAAAAAAAACAAACTGATCACGATTAAGGTGATCTGAATCGTCGTCACTCGTTTAGAAGACTTCGTCTCACTATTTTCGAAAAAAACCCCCATTTCCCACGACCTCCTTATACCGTTTTCTTAAACGACTGTGCATACACAATCGAAAACGTACTGACAAACAACAGCAGCATGACAACACCAACAATTACAGGGAAATACGTAAATCCATTAATCATTTCCTGACTCGTTTCCCAGTAGCCGACGTTTCCGGGCCTCGAAAAATTAACGGCCAACCATTGTCCATTAAAACCAATCAGTAAAAACACAATACCCAGCACTAGAAAACCGATTGGCACCTTAAATTCCTTCAATACACCACTCATCGCACACCCGCTTTCTGCCCAAGCATCAGACTCAATATTTTCATTTCTCCCTTACGTCCCATCTTCCGGCGTCCGTGATCAATGTAGCCATTTTTTTCATAAAGTGACTGGGCTACTAAATTGCCCATATTTACAGCTAATACGATTTCATTCACATGCGGATAGTGCTTTCGTACAAAGTCCGGAAGCAGCTTGATGGCAGCCTTCCCATAGCCTTTCCCCAGATACCTGACATCTGTTGAGAATGTCCGCATTAAAATCGCCTTGGGATTATCAGAATAAGGAGCCGCTCCATCTTTTTCATGTAGAACAAAATACGATACAAGCTTCCCTTCATCCATCAGCAAAATGCACCGCCGCTGATCATCCTCCTCAGCTAACTTGATGCTGTTCTGCGGAGCTCCTGTGAAATTCAATTGCTCCTCTGAAAGCTGATATTGCTCAATCAATGATGTTTCCTTCTCTGTGTAGAAAATGAGTTCCATGTTTTATTCCCCTGTCTATTCAATGTCCTCATTTGTATTTCGCTTCCAAATGACTGTTATCCTGCAAAACTTCGTGTTCTGAAGATCTTTTTAAAGTTGGAAACAAATTCGATACAATTTTCCAGTAAAATAATAGAAGAATGATTTTCAAGGACGGTGTCTATATGAACAAATCGATTTTAATTGTAGAAGATGAAGAAGCCATTTTCGATATATTATCTTATTCTCTCAGGCAGGAAGGCTATGCAGTAAAAGGGGCTGCCACAGGACACGAGGCGCGCAGGCTGCTTCAGGGAACCCGCTTTGATCTCGTGATTCTGGATGTGATGCTTCCGGATACGACCGGATTTGAATTGTGTAAGGAGATTACCGCATCAACCAGCCTGCCTATTTTGATGCTGACGGCACGCGGGGATATTGTGGATAAAGTGCTCGGCCTGGAACTTGGGGCTGATGATTACCTGACAAAGCCTTTTGACATCAGAGAGGTGCTGGCCCGTGTAAAAGCCCTTTTACGCAGGCAAAAACAAGATGCGACTTATCAATACATACCGCTTGATCATGATATCATCATGAACCCTTCAGCTCACACTGTTCTAAAAAAGAATGAGACCGTGGCACTTAAGCCAAAGGAGTTTGAGCTCTTATTATTATTTGCCCAGCATCCAAACCGCGTATTTTCCAGAGAGGAGATTCTTGATCATGTATGGTCTTTTGATTACAGCGGCGGGGACAGAACGGTTGATGTCCATGTGCAGCGAATCAGACAAAAGCTCCATCCTGCTTTAATTGAAACTGTTTTTGGAGCGGGATACAGAATGCGCAGGCATCACAGATGAAGTGGACGATCAGAAAAAAGTTTTTTATTGGTTTCTCACTGATTTTTTTAGCAGCCGCTCTTTTCGCTTATTCCGTTATCGAAAAAATGCTGGAGGAGCACGTTCATGAGCGCATTACGACTGAAATGCAGACCCTGCAAAACACTTCCCGCCAATACCTGCTCCAGTTTGCCGAGCTTCAAGGGGCGGACCTTGGTATGTTTAATGAATACAGCAGGCCTATTGCCAATGAATTAAGCAAAATCAACAGCATGGCCGTCTCTCTTTACCATGCTGACGGGACCTTTTTGTATGAAGCGATGCCATTACAGGAGTCACTCCTGATTGACCATCAGGAATTCCATGTCGATCTGTCAGAAACGGAGCATGCAGAGCTGCTTCAGGCATTTGACGATAAAGCCGCCTACACCCTGACGCCGGTAAATGACGGAACCATTCTTTATTTCGCTTACCCATTTTATGTGAATGGTGACTTTTATGGCGTAGTGAGATTTACGTCAGACTACACAGCGATTTACGCTCAAAATAAAGCTTTACTGGAGCGTTTGACACTGATCACAGGCATCATATTCTCAGCGATCCTTGTATTCCTTATGATCTTTACGAATCAGCTGATCAAGCCGTTACATACGCTGACAGCAGCAGCCAAAAGAATCGCACAAAGAGATTTTCAAACCATCCCAACTGTCAGAACGTCAGATGAACTGAACGAGCTATCCATTCAATTTCAGCACATGCAACAAAACATCACGCACTATATCCAGGAACTTGAAATTGAAAAACAACGTGTACTTACCGCCGAAGAAAAGCGCACAGTCTTTTTCCAGCACGTCACACACGAATTAAAGACGCCGCTCACCACCATTTCAGGCTACGCTCAGATTATTGGTGCTGAATCCTTTGACGATCAGGCTTTTCTGCAAAAGGCCGCCAGTCGGATTCATCTGGAAAGCCAGCGCCTGAACGAGATGGTTAGCCGGCTATTGTCCCTTTCGACAGCCGAAACGGGTCCGCGCAGCACCGAAGAAGTCGACATGTATTCTTTTACACAATACATCCTTGAAGATCTCGAACTGAAGGCGGGCAAATACGGGATGACGTTCAAGCTGTCAGGTGAACCCACGATCCTTTCAGCAAACAGAAATGAGATGAAACAGATCATGATGAATGTGCTTGATAATGCGATTAAGCATGGTACACCGGGACACGCCATTGATATTCATGTGTCTCACGAAATCACTGTATCCAACCATGCACCCCGCCTGACTGCGGAAATAAAAAGTCAGCTGTTTGAACCATTCGTTCTCCGGTCTTCCAAGGACAGTCATGGCTTAGGTTTATTCATTACAAAGCAGCTTGTAGAGTCCAATCATGGCACGATTACAATGGAGCAGCAAGATCAGACCGTTCAAGTCAAAATGATTTTCCCGGCCGGAAACAAACTGGAAACAAGTGCGTAAAGGTTGGAAAAATCCTTCCCTTACTCTATAGAAGAACTTACTTTTGAGGAGGATATCAAATGAACAAACCAAAGAGTCTTTCTATCGCACTTGTGTTCACCAGCCTGTTAACAGCAGGATGCGTCATGAGCTCTGCTGCGCAGGAAACTGTCACTGTACAAGAGGACATCAAAACAGAAAGTATGCTGGCGGATCAAACGCTTGCTTTTACGCATGAACAGACCTTCGACATAGCATTTTTCTCTGAGGAATTTTATGGCTTTCATGGTGCTTCAAGTTTCTTTTCTGATGGTAACAAAATGATCCGTGTTGACACAGAAACAGGAAACCATACCGAGGTCTCCGACAAGCCTTTTATCGATATATCAAAGGACGGAAAAATGGCGCTGACGATAGAAGATGAGCTTTTATTTCTGGCTGATCTGGAGTCAGGTGAGGATACGCTGATCGGAACGCTTGGTGAGGAAGGATTAATTGACCAGCCTTACTTTTCAGGGGGAGAAAGTCATTTTATCATCAATCCTGAAAGCTATTACACGGACGGAGCAATTGAAGTCATTGATACTGCTTCGATGGAAACCAGCGAATGGATAATGGATTCAAGGTTCATAGCGGACTCCATTCACCCTCAAAACTTTCAGGTCAGCGAGTCCGGTCTTTTGTTATCTGGAAAACTGAAAGATGGGGCTTATGGTATTTATCGATTGGCCAAGGGTGGATATCCGGAGCTTTTACTTGAGCTGGATCAACTTCATCCAACCGAAGAGTACGTGTTGATAGATCAGAAATTCATATTCAGCGGCATGATGGATGGTCAATCAGGTATATTCATCAAGGATCTTCAAACGAACGAAATAGAAATGCTCGTTTCCGGAGGAAAAACGGAGGAAGGAATCTGGACACCATCCTTTAATCTCTCTCCTGACGGTCAGTATCTTTTATTTAATACATCCATCCAGATGGGAAGTGAGTTCTTTCAGAATGTGTATGTCGGTCGACTTGAGGGTCTTCAGTTGACCCACACTTCTCTGGTGATGGAACATGCTGAATTATATGCTGTCATTTCCTACAGCGGATACTGGACGGAAGATTCTCAGCAATTTTATGTTCAAACGTATGAACCGGACAGTCCTGAAAACAAGAAGGTTGAACTTTTCAGACTCGGACATTAATCATTAAATATAGCGGTACACAAAACAGCAGAAGCCGGTGATAGATGGCTTCTGCTGTGATTTTTGTTCCCATATTCATCATGAGCTTTCCATTTCTACAACAATTCATCTGCTGTGTTTAAAAGAGACCACCTTTCGTGATCCTCCCAGACGCCATTCACCTTCATCATCTTCTGTGTTGTCCCTTCATAACGAAAACCCAGCTTTTCGATAACCCGGATTGAAGGTTTGTTGGAAGGCATAATAGGTGCTTCAATTCTGTGTAGTGCAAGCTCTGAAAACACAAAAGTAATGACACCACGCAAGGCTTCTGTGATATAGCCTTTTCCAACCATCGAGTGATCCAGCTTATAGCCGAGAATACAGGATTGCATAATGCTGCGAAGAATATTTTGAACCGAAACACAACCAATTACGCGATCAGGTTCACCATGTTCAAAGATCCAGAAACGATATGATTGACCGTTCAACATGGCTGATTGATCATTTTCTAATATGGTGCGTTGCATTTCAAGTGTAAAAAACGCTTCTTCCCTTTCCGATTCCCATTTTGACAGGAATTTTCGATTTCTTACGTAATAGTCCAGCGCCATTTGAGGCTGAATCCCAGTCTTTAAGCAGAGTCTTTCTGTGGAAATCTTAATAGGGCCCTTTTCCTTATTAACCATCATTTGAATTAGCCTCCTCTGCTCCACGCTTCTTGATCTCATAACGACCTCTTAAGAGACAAAGTATCGCCGATAAAAAAGCCACACTAAGCGACATATAGGTACTAACCGGTACCTCTCCAGCCCCAACCGGTCCTGTATGAACTTTAAAAAAGGAATCATAAATGCCATAAAAAACAAGCAGAAGGATGAACACTCCCCCTGCAATGAAAAACCATCCCTTTATCACTTAAACAACTCCGGCAATTCTTTCAACCCGTCAATCTCGTAATGAAAATCATCCACTTCGCCAAATCCGTATTTTGCAAATACAAACGGAACTCCTGCATGGCGGGCAGCGTTGCGGTCTCCCTGCGTATCACCAACATAAACCGGCGACTTCAGATTGTTTCGTTCCATCACCAGCTTAATGTTTTCCCCTTTTGTCAAACCCGTTCTCCCAGGATTTTCGTAGTCCTGAAAATAGTGATCAAGCTTGTGGTATTCATAAAAAGCCTCGATATACCCGTCCTGGCAGTTGCTGACGATAAACAATTGATATTTTTCAGAGAGTTTTTTAAGCGTTTCCTCCAGATCAGGGTACAGCTCTCCTCCATGCTGCGCCACGTAGGGAATTTCAATTTCTGTGCAGTAATCCATGATCTCCATTTGCTTTTTTTCATCAAGCTCCGGAAAAAACACCTGCGCAATTTCGTGCATTTGCAGGCCCATTGTTTTCGTTAAATCTTCCTCAGTCAAGGTCTTATCAGTCAGCGAACTTTGACTGATCGCCTGATTCCAGGAGGTTAACACCGTTTTTCTCGGATCCCATAGCGTTCCATCCAGATCAAAAATAATGCTGTCCATTTGATCACCCCAACCTTATTATTTTATACTGCTCAAATGCTCATGAATCAGCTTCCAATCTCCGTCATCATCTACTTTAAACACATTCGTTGCGCGTCCGCTCCCCGAGACCGGTTTTCCATCATAAATACCCCGGTAGTGATAGGCATACACACAAGTCGCAGATTGCTCATCAGCATGCAGCCATCGGATGTCCGTTGCCCAATATTCTTCATCACGGATGACTTCCCAAGTCGTTTCAAAGTAAGCCTGAATTTCAGACGGGGTAACGCAGGTTTTATTGGTGAACCAGTATAAAGCATCGTCGTGCAGGTGCTTCCTTACATTGTTAAAGTCGTGCGTATTTGTCGCGTTTATATATTCCTGAAATGCTTGTTCATAACCCATAGATGACCCTCAACTCCTCTATACTCTTTTCTCGTTAAGGTAGCGTTAACCCTTTTTTCTATTAGATTTCGCTATTTTGATATACCATGGATCCTGTAGCGAATGTTGGATAAATGCTTCAGGGGACTTTCAGATAGGATTTGATCTGTTTTTTTCTATGGGGGATCATGAAGTATGGCAGTCTATTCAAAGGAAACCACCTGACCTCCGCAGTTTCAGGGCCATCCTGTATCGGTGTGCCCCCTTCAAGGACACCCGAAAATATGTATTGAACATCTCTTCCATCAATCTCATATTGGGCGATTTGCTTTTGAATGGAAACAATATATCCGCTTTCTTCCCGGATCTCTCTTTCAGCACACCGGCTCAGCGTTTCTGCATCATCCAGCACACCTCCTGGAAGGTCCCAGAGAGGGTAGTCCTTTCTTTTAACCAGCAATACTTCCTCTTTTTCATTTTGAACAATGGTAAAACAGCCTCTGGATTTTGGGTGCATTGGAAGACTCCTTCTTAGACTGAGTTTCAGGTCTTGCATGGTAATATGTGAGTAGTGGGATTAATTTTTTTATCGTGGAGAAGACCTGTTTGATTATGTATAAAATAAGAATGAAGTGACGCGGAATCAGACTCGTTAACATGAAAAAGCTGATTCGCGGCAAATCAAGAAGTTGCGGGATAGGTCAAATATCACTGAACTCACGAACTTCTTCAGGAACTCACAAAAGTGGATGGACAACTCACAAACTCATGCTGGAAGCTTACGAACTCTCGCGCTAACCTCACGAATGTGTGACCGGAACTGACATTCTCTGAAACCTTTTCATCTGTTTATGTACTTGTGTAATTAAATTTTACTTTTAGATCTCAACTGCTTCTTAATCAGACGGATTTGTCCGCGGTGGCCGATTTCGTCCTCCATGACGTGGTACCAGAAATAATAATGGTTCACTTTCACTCCGTTTGGCCACAGACCTTCTGTGTATAGCCACTCATCTGTTTTCGTTTTCAATTGTGACAGTGTGTATTCGCGGACTTCTTTGAGTTTTTGCAGATAATAAGAGAGCGGAAATCCCTTGATTTCTGAGCGGCCTTTCTCACCCAAACTTATCGCGGCTCCCCACACTTTCCATTCTTCCTCAGAAAAATCACGGTTTTCAAATGTAATCAGCTGATGGACAAACTCTATCGCTGCCATGTGAGCTAATAACATACCAATTGAATTTGCTGATTCATCTGTAAGAAAGTCCAGATCTTCCACAGATAGACCCTCAAGATCCTTTAATGTTCCATCTCGTGTGATGTCAAGCATTGATACGAGTTCCCCGATTTTTTCTGAATAGTCACCATTATTTTTGACCTGATAATGCATCTGAACCCCCCTTATTCTTTATGGCAGTAGAAATCTTATAAATGTAATAATAAGTCGCGGAACAAAAAGAATGACCTGAATGACGGCTTCACCAATGGCCCAGGCTCTAAAATCCCCCGACAAGCTTTCTGAATCATTTCTTTTCTTTTTTGATGAAGTTTTGTTCAGCATAAGATCTGATCTCCTTTTATTCCCATTATAACATGCGACAACTGGATGCGAGTGGAAGATTGACGCGGAACAGGCTTCGTGGATTCTGCGATTCAGATTCGCGGCAAATGGAGAGGTTTTGAGCATAGGTCTAATTTCACTAAACTGACGAACTTTTTTTGGAACTCACGAAAGTGGTGGCTGAACTCACGAACTCATCCCCGAACCTCACAAACTACCACCACAAACTCACGAATCCGCCGCAGTACCTCACATTCCCTCATCTCTTCAAAAAAAAAAGCAAGGCCGGCACCATACCCGGTTCCGGCCTTCAAAATCATATTCACTTTATGTCCCGCAATAAGTCTGATACCCGCGATCCGGATCACCCGGACGACAAAAAGCAGGTTCTTCAACGCGGTATTCATAAGGATTCGTAACTACTTCAAGCAGCTTCTCCACTTTAGATAGATCTCCTGACTCGGCCGCTTCCAATGCTTCTTCCACAAGGTGATTACGTGGAATCACGGATGGATTAGCGGACTTCATTAAGTTCTGGACGTCTGAAAGTGACTGTTCCTGACGATCGAGTCTTGCATTCCACTGCTGCAGCCATTCATTAAAACCTTCATCTGATTCAAGTCCTGTGTTCTCCTCCAGCGTCAATGCGCGGAATGTATTTGTATAGTCCGCTCTGTGCTGTTCCATGAGCTCCAGTAAGCGGTTTGCGAGTGCAAGGTCTTCTTGCTCTTCATTAAACAATCCAAGCTTGCTCCGCATCCCGCTCAGCCAGTTTTCCTGATAAAAGCCGGAATATTGTTCGATGGCCTGCTGGGCTAGTTTGATGGCCTCATCCTGATCTTCATGCAGAAGTGGAATCAGGCTTTCAGCAAAGCGAGCCAGATTCCAGCCACCGATATGCGGCTGATTATAATAGGCGTAGCGGCCGTCACGGTCAATGGAGCTGAAGACCGTTGCCGGATTGTACGTATCCATAAAGGCGCATGGTCCATAATCAATCGTCTCACCACTGATGGTCATATTATCTGTATTCATGACGCCATGAATAAACCCTACGTGCTGCCATTTAGCGATCAGAGCCGCCTGACGTTTGATGACGGCCATCAGAAAAGCAAAATAAGGGTTTTCTTCTGATTTCAGTTCAGCGTAGTGCCTTTCGATTGCATAATCAGATAATGACTGAAGCGCTTCTTTGCCTCCCCATTTAGCGGCGAATTGGAAGGTTCCTACCCGTAAATGGCTGGCTGCAACGCGTGTCAGGACCGCCCCCTGCTTCACGGTTTCACGGTAAACGGGCTCTCCTGTTGCCACAACGGCAAGACTTCTCGTCGTTAAAATCCCAAGGCCATGCATGGCTTCGCTGATGATATATTCCCGAAGCATCGGACCAAGTGCAGCGCGGCCGTCTCCACCTCTGGAATAAGGGGTACGTCCTGAACCCTTTAATTGAATGTCAACGATTTGACCATTCGGCTTCTTTTGTTCTCCAAGTAATAAAGCACGGCCGTCTCCAAGCATATTGAAATAGCCGAACTGATGCCCGGCGTAAGCCTGTGCAATCGCCTGTTCTGAAGCCACATTGCCAGCCAGCCTATTCAAGTTTTCGTCCGAACGTAAGCCTTCAGGGTTTAACCCAAGCTCCTCTGCCAGCCTGTCATTTACTAAAACATAGTCAGGGCTGCTGACCTTATTTGGTTGAATGTGCGAATAAAAAATCTCGGGCAGCGCTGTGTAAGTGTGTTGAAGCGACCAGCCTGCCTGATGCGTAAAATGCTGTGTCATAGTCTCTCCCCGTTCCGGTTTGACATACAGGATTAATGTGTCCTGTTTGCTTTATTATAAACGGATTGTCCGCAATTACTAAATGATTGAAACAAATCGATGCTTAAATCGTAGGGTAAAGTAAGGAGCTGATTAAAGATGGATGTAAAACAAACGAACAGTAACTCGATTGTCTCGCTGACACTCGGGATTCTTTCTCTACTGATCCCCCTCATCGGACTGATCCTTGGTATCGCCGGCGCAATCTTAGGTGTGAGGGCATTATCTCAAATTGTTGAACATAACGGACTAGGTAAAGGACTGGCGATATCGGGGATTATCTGCAGCGGATTAGGGCTAGTGGGAAACCTTGTGCTCGTGCTTAGTTTTGTTGCCTTTTTTATGGTTGGCAGTGCATGAATTCAAAAAATCCGATACCCGTTTAGGTTGTCGGTTTTTTTGCGTTCATGGCGGTCACTACGGTAATGGTTGGACTAAAAAAATCTAAACCCTGAACTTCTTAAGAAATTCTTCATATTTCCCCTTCCCATTATTTAAGAAATTGTATTTATACTTACAAACAACACCTGAAAATGACATGCTATACTTCGTGAGGGGGGAATCTTGAATGAATAAACACACAGTATTAATTGTTGATGATGATAAAGAAATACGGGACGGAATTGAAATATATTTAAAAAACGAAGGATTACAGGTGATAAAAGCCCAGGATGGGTTAGAAGCGCTGGAGCAGTTAAAAAAACAAAAAATACATCTTATTTTACTGGATGTCATGATGCCTAATATGGATGGCATAACAGCTACGTTTAAAATCAGGGAAGAACAAAATATCCCGATCATTATGCTGAGTGCGAAGAGTGAGGATACAGATAAAATACTTGGTCTGCAAATTGGGGCTGACGACTATGTGACAAAACCTTTTAATCCGCTTGAACTGATTGCAAGGGTGAAATCTCAGTTAAGACGGTTTGTCACCCTCGGTCATTTTGAAGACCAGACACATGTGATTAAACTGAATGGTCTTGCACTTGACCCTGAAGCCAAAGAAGTCAGCGTAGATGGTGAGACTGTCAAATTGACGCCAACCGAGTTTCGGATTGTCGAATTGATGATGAGGCATCCGGGACGGGTTTTCTCCATTAATGATATTTATGAACGTGTCTGGAAGGAACCGTCCTATAACGCTGAAAATACAGTGGCAGTCCATATAAGAAAAATCCGGGAGAAGATTGAGATTGATCCGAAAAATCCAAGATATTTAAAGGTGGTGTGGGGAATTGGATACAAAATTGAGAGATAAATTAGCGATGATTTTTTGGCTGTTACTATTGTCATACGGCACGGGTGGTCTGTTCAACGCATGGTCATCACTGTGGTCCATTCCATACTTCTCTGCATTTTCCTGGATCTTTACCGGCGGTGCGGCGATGGCTCTGGCTATTGTTTTCATTTGGTTCAACAATGCAAAGCTAACAAGGCAATTGTCACCTGAAAAATGGCAGCCTTTTTATGACCGGATCCCGCTGGATGCTGCATTGATCATTGTTCTTATTTCATGGGGTGTTTGTCTTGACCATTTCCGGTCTTCAAACATATTGGACATAAACTACGTGAATACTTATTCTTCAAGCTTTATCTATTACTTTGTGCATGGAACTATTGCGTTTTCCTTCAGCTTGTTTCAATCTGTTTTTCTATATCGGAGGTTGAAGGCTTTTTCAAATTGGCAACATGATGTAAAAGCATCACTTTCTTATCGCTTGTGGAAGATTGTAAGCGAAGCCTTCGTTCGACGTCACCTGGCTTGGCAACTTTTGTTTCTCGCCCTATCCGTAGGGGCTTCAGGTGTATTTGTTGTTGGCGTATTAATTGAAGCGCAATTTTTTATCTTTTTATTGCCTTTGTTTATACTCTCCTGCTTATTGATGCTTTTCATGTTTAAAAGAATCGGTTACTTAAATCAGATCGTGACGGCTTCCGAACAGGCCGCTCAGGGCAATCTTCAGCAGAACCTTCCTGTAAAAGGAAAATCCATTTTTGCCGAGCTCGCTCAAAATATCAACACAATGAAGGATGGTGTCCATGTTTCCAGACAGGAGCAGGCAAAAAGTGAGCGTTTAAAAACAGAGCTCATTACAAACGTCAGTCACGATCTCAGGACACCTTTGACATCTATCATGACGTATACTCAGTTACTGAAGGATCAACAGTTACCCCAGGAAGAGCAGCGTAAATATGTAGACATTATTGATCAGAAATCGAAGCGCCTTAAAATGCTGATAGAAGATTTGTTTGAAGTATCTAAAATGGCGTCAGGCAGTGTCGAACTCATTAAATCAAGGATAGATATAAATCAGCTGCTTGAACAGGCACTTGGTGAGCATGATGATGCCGTCCAGCAGTCCTCAATCCAAATCCGCGTGTCGAAACCAAATACGCCAGTGATGGCATTTGTAGACGGACAGAAGCTGTGGCGGGTTTTTGACAATCTGATTGGAAACATCCTGAAATATTCTATGGATCACACACGTGCTTATATTCAATTAGAGGAAGATCATCATCAGATAAAGCTCACATTTAAGAACATTTCCAAGTTTGAACTGAGTGATAATCTGGATGAATTGTTTGAACGTTTTAAACGTGGGGATGAATCCAGACATACAGAAGGCTCCGGACTCGGCCTTGCTATCTCAAAATCCATCATTGATCTGCATGAAGGAAGAATGGATCTTACAGTAGACGGCGATTTATTCAAAGTCACCATACTGCTAAAGAAATGAACATCCGGACAAGCGCAATGAAGCGTTTGTCCGGATGTTTTGTTTATTTTTCTTGATTTAAGAAATTATTAAGAAAAATCGTTCCTTTTCATTCATTTTCTTTCGTTACACTGAGAAAAAATGAAAGGAACGATTTGAATGTCTAAAGCACCTGTTATGATCATCTTATCCGGTTTTCTGTTACTTTGCCTGATTCACCCGCCATTTCTTTATACTGAGAAGCAGCTGTATGTGATAACAGACAAATACATATCGAAAGATCAAATTGACTATACAGAGAATACTTCGGCCTCAACTAAAATCATTCTTTACCCGCTAAAAGATAAAGCTACTGATGACATACTGGCTTTGCCGACTGACAGTAGTGATCACCTGGTTTGTATTCCATGGATTCGCTGGGCTGAAGCAAAGCTACTGACAATCGCCCAAGTATTCCACACACCTCATCATCCATTGTCAGAGGTAATCATTAATGCCGAAGCTGCTTCAGCATCTCCAGCCCCATCGTCACACCATGGCTCATAGATGAACCGCCGCCATATGCAGCTGCCACCATCATCGCTTCATGAATCTGTTTATCTGAGCAGTCGTGTTCAATACATTGATCCATATGATACACCATGCTGGATTCGTCTCCGTCTGTGACGGCAATGGCAAGCGCGATTAAATGCTTGTGAGCGCGGTCGATCTCACCGTCCTCAAAAGCTTTTCCGGTAAATTGGTTGTACTCATGAATCGCAGACGGCATCTCCTCATGCACGAGACTAATCCCCCGTCTGTAGCGTTCAAGTATTTCCTGTGCGTTGATTTGCATGTTCATACCCCTTTCGTCAATGAATGAGGTTAGTTTTTCCTGATAGCGTGCGGATTATGTAATAACAAACGATCGGGCATGACAAATAAAAAAGCCCGAAAATCATTCCGGACTTTCAAACTTCCTGCACTCGTTTTAAGTGCTTCACCCAATAATACATCCCCTGTAAAAGCACTGTGAGCAGGACAAGAAGTGTGATCGTGATCAGTGCGTATACCGAGTCGATCCATAAAAAAGCGCTGATTAAGCCAAGGCCAAGAATGACTCTTGCCTGAATAAACCGCACCGTCATCCTTCGGGCAAGCGCATCCTTTCTCCCAACGAGCCCTGTGCCTCCCGTTGTCAGTAAAAACAGCAGCACCGCGCATAAGAATAAAAGCTGGGCATCCTGCTGGCCATCTTTTAACCCGACGAAAGACGAACGCAGTAACAGCAGGGAAATCGCAATCCCCCAATTCCACATTCCCCACCAGTAAATGTGCCAGGCAGTTGGCTGAAACAGGCGGTAAATGACCTGGTCATAGTAGATCCAGTAACAGAAAACAATGAGCAGAAACAACGCAATCGGAAGAAAGAACCCTGAGCTGCCACTTAACACATACATCACACCCAGCACACCTTCTCCTAGAATCAGCATCGTAAACAGTCCGAACCGTTCAGGGAGATGATTTTGGGTCAGGGCAGGCAGCTTTGTATGGGATCTTAATGTAAGCAGCGTTTGAAACAGCTCAATCAGTAAAGCTGCCGTGACAAACCAAATAAAAAAGTCAGTAAGGAAGCCTATGCTTACCAAAAGCATCGCTGCACCATGCCCGAATATCAGGATTTTCAACGTTTGCCGTTGCGCTTCATGCTCCATATTGACCGTACCCCACATGACTAAAAGCCAGATTCTTGAGGCAAGAAAGGCAATCCAGAACCAGCCAAAGTGTCCTTCTGTCAAACCATGAACCGAATAAGCAAACAAGCCAATCGGAATCATTAAGACAATAATGAGCACGCGATGACGGGACGTATTTTCCTCGTAGCGATCCGAATAAAAAGTGACACTTCTCCAGACGATCCACGGAGCTGTAAACATAATCAGAAACCAGTGAATCGTTCCGATCAGTCCATCCTGCAAATGGGCTTCCACGTAATGAATGGATTCAGCCAATGACGCAATAAAAACCAGATCAAAGAAAAGCTCAATCCACGATGCCTGCCGGTGACCGGTTGTCTCACTGACCCTGGGACGGCTCCACTCGCTCATAACCGTTTGAACTGGAACACAAAATCACGCTTTTTGCGTTCCTTGACAGCATAATGAATCCATAACCAGGCCAATGATTCTAGCTCTTTTGCGAGTGACAGTCCATGCAGGGTATGTGTATCAAATCCCGCATCCTCAGAAAGCTGATGGATCACTTCAAGACTTTCTGTGTGATTCCCGGCTACAAACATCATCGAGCCATCAGGGTTTCGCAGATTTTCTGCCCCTGTCTGATTAAAGGCTTTTACTACATGTGCTTTAGGCTGTTTTTGCTGAAGTCGTTCAGCTCCTGATAACCCGTCCGCATGGTCTACGCCTGAAAAGTCAGGTTTAATCGGATTCGTGACATCCACCACAATTTTCCCCTCAAGCCGTTCAAGCTTTTCCATCAATCCAAGAGCAGCCTGAAAAGGAACTGCGAGCACGATAACCTCTGAAACATCCACTGCATCCTGCTGCGAAAGATCTCCCTCTTCAGGGTTTCTAGATCCGAATACTACTTCATGACCAGCCGCTTGAAACCGCTCTGACAATGATTTTCCTACATTCCCTTTTCCGAGTATACCGATCTTCATGACGCCACACCCTCCTCACGAAAGAACGAAACAAGAAGCTCCGCCACTTCTTTGCCCGATTCCTGCTGTTGTCCTGTAATCAGGTTTCCATCCCTCACTGCAAATGAAGTCCATGGTTCTTTTTTATGAAAGTCTGCACCAAGCATAACGGCCTCTTCTTCTATTTTAAACGGCATCACTTTTAAGCCGGCAGCCTGATCTGCGAGAGCTTCCTCTTCATTTGTAAAACCGGTCATTTTTTTGTCCTGTACAAAAGGACGTCCATCCTCATTGAGATAAAGCAGCAGCGCAGTGCCGTGACACAATGCTGCACTTGGCTTTCCAGCCGTATAAAAGGAAAGAAATGCATCCTGAAGATTTTTAGCCTCTTTGAATGTAAACATCGGCGCCTGACCACCAGCTACAATAATGCCGTCAAAGCCTGACAGATCAAGGTCATTAATCGCAGGTGTTTGTTCAAGCATGGCCAGAAAAGCCGGATCATCCAGATACTTTAATGACAGCTCATCATGCTTCGAATACCCGCTCTCATCTCTTGGATTACTGAGTGCATCCCACTCCACTTTTCCACCTTCCGGACTTGCGATTGTCACCTCATATCCGGATTCTTTTAACGTATGATAAGGGTGGGTCAGCTCTGACAGCCAAAATCCAACCGGCCATCCCGTTGTCGTTGAAACAGCCGGATTAGACACAACCAGCAAAATCGTTTTCATTAAAAAAACCTCCTCATAAAAAGTGACAGGATCCTGTTAACTCGATCGTATCACCTTTTAAAAGAAGGACAAGTACGCACTTTCAGGTAAGTAGCCTCACACAGTTTCAGTTTTATACTTCAGCCCCCACTGCTGGAGGGCAACCAGAATTTCCTGAAGCTCTCTCCCTTTTTCAGTCATCTCATACTCAACATGAGGCGGGTTTTCATGATGGTCAATTCGAAGAATAAACGCTTCCTCCTCAAGCGACTTCAGTGTTTCAGACAGAACCTTGTGACTAATGCCATCAATCAGTCTTTTCAGTTCACCATAACGGCGGTTTTTCCCCATAAGATGCCACAGCACCAGCACCTTCCACTTTCCCATAATGACATTCATGCTTAACTGAACAGGGCAGGAAAACACTTCCTCACGATAATGAAATTCAGCCATTTTGGAGCCTCCTCGCACGATCTTTATGTACCTTAATTATAAAGTAAAAATCATTACGGAAACATCAGGTATATAAATACCCCAAAATCCCCGGCAACCTCTTCTTCCAGGCACCCTCGTTATGAATCGCTCCCTCCACCAGCTGAAACTGATGCGGGACGCCTTTTTCTTCAATGATCTTCCTCATGCTTTCATTCACTTTTACATAAACGTCAGGACCAAACTGACCTGTCCATTCATCTGTGCCCGTGTCAAAGTAAAAACGTTCTACAGCAGATAGATCACTTTCTCTTACTAATGCTTCAATGTTCGCCTGACAAAACCAATATGCATTCGACAGCGCAGCCACCCGTCTAAAAACGGTCGGATAACGGGACATCGCATAGGTAGAAATCAATCCGCCAGCCGAGCTTCCAGCCATGGCAGTCTCGTCCGGAATCGTCCGGTATTTTTCATCGATCAGCGGCTTCAGTTCATGAACAATGAAGTCCGCATACGCCGCGCCTTCACCGCCGACCTCTAAAGATAGCTCAATATCCAGCCCCTTCTTAATGTCATCCTTCATTTCCCACGGAGAATACTCGTCACTTCTTTTATGTCCTTCAGGATTACAGTCAATTCCTACTACAATCAGCGAAAGCCCCGTCTTCTTGAGCGCCCCCTGCACATCCCAGCTTGTTCCGAAAAACGACTCTTCATCACTGAACAGGTTCTGTGCATCATGCATATACAAAACAGGATAGTGACGGTCTCCCCCCTGATAATCCTCTGGTAAATAAACACTGATTCTGCGTTGACGCTTCAGCTGCGTCATCTCGCAGGTAAATGATTTGATCATGATTGCTCCTCCTTTTGGCAAACTCAACTTATGTTAAACAGGCTTTGTTACTTTCACAATAAAAGTCGCCGGTACAAGCACAGCCTTTTGTACGGAATACCACTTTTCATGATCATCTGGATACTCCTCCGGCAGAAGTGGATCATCAATGATTTTCTCAACGATAAATCCCGCGTCAATCAGTGTATTCACATATGTACTTAGTTTTCTATGGTGAATCACGACCGTATTTTTCCACGCTTCATTGAGCTCAGGTCCTTCAGCTTGATACGACTTTTTCACTTGAAATGCCCCGTTCTCATAAGAAATCCGATCGTGCATCGGATGCTCCCAGCTGAAAATAAAAGTCCCACCAGGCTTTAAATAGCTGTGAATGTGGTCAAGCGTCTGTTTTAAATCAACCGTCCAGCCAAGCGCGTAAATGGAATAAACAATATCGAAATAATCTGCCGGCAGTCCGGGGTTCTTCTCCATTGGGGATTCAAACAATGACACACGAACCTGTTGATTTTCAAGCACTTGTCTCGCCGCTTCTATCTGAGCAGATGTCAAATCCAGTCCCCATAATTCTTCTGCACCCATTTCAGCCATATACTTAAGAGAATGACCACTGCCGCAGCCAATATCTAAAACCCTCTTACCACTTATTTCTCCAAACAATTGAAGCCGATCTTCAGATGGCGCAAGCGGACCAAAGTCCGGCAACGCTGCGCGGCCGAAAAAGCGTGGCGCTTCTCTTTCCCAGCTTGATTTATTCATTGATAATGTGTCTGATCTATTCATATGGTCCCACCTTAAATTGTCTGATTCTATACTTTTCAAGAAGATTGTCATGATCTCCTTTTATAATTTGCCGAAATGGTTGTTTTCTTTTGCCGATGCTGCCTCAACCTCCACAACACGAACCCTCTCCACCTTTACAAGCCCTCTCACACACCAAAATCCAATTATCAAAAAGACAGCGATCATTCCGGCAACGCCGATCCAGCCAAATCCTGACCAGAAAAAGCCGCCCAGTGTCCCACCTATGCTTGAACCCACATAGTAAAGAAACAGGTACAGAGAGGATGCCTGTGATTTATGTTGAAGCGCACGTGCACTCACCCAGCTTGTCGCAACTGTTTGACTGGCAAAAAATCCGAATGCATAAAGCGTCAGTGCCAGCACCTTGCTCAAAAGGGAGCCTTCAAGAGAAATCAGCAGACCTGTAAATGAAATGAGCAGGCTGATCAACAGCATTTTCTGCCGGCCAAACTTCTCTACTCTTCTGCCCGCCCAGATCGAGCTGTACATCCCGATGATCATAACGATAAACAGCCAGCTGACCAGCGCCTGACTCAGATCGTATGGCGGCTCAGTCAAGGCATACCCCATATAATTAAAAATCGCTACATTGCCTGCCATGATGATAAAGCCGATGCCAAATAAATACCGCAGACCCGGATCCTTCAGATGGTTCATGATAGATGATACCAGGGTGCCAACATGCATCGCTTCAGACTCAAACTGTTCAGATGATCTAAGGTTTAGAGTAAAGATAACAGCTGATATCAGACCTAAAACGCCGATGGCAGCCATGGCAAATTGCCAATTCAGCCAATCTGCCACAACGCCTGAAAAAACCCGTCCAAATACGCCACCAATTGCATTTCCACTTATGTATAGCCCCATGGCCACACCAAGGCTGCGGGCATCCATCTCTTCTCCGAGATAAGCCATCGCAATCGCGGGAAGCCCTGCAAGCGTGATCCCAAGCAGCGTACGGAAAACAAGCAAAGTCGTGAAATCCGGACTGAAGGCTGTAAGAATACACAGAATTGAAGAAGCCACCATGCTGATGCTCATAACCGGCTTCCTACCCCAAACCTCTGACAACGACCCGAAAATAATCAGACTGATCGCAAGTGTAATCGTGGTAATCGATAAAGAAAGACTCGAAACTGCCGGTGATACTTGAAACTCCTCTGAAAAAACAGGAAGCAAAGGCTGCGTACTATATAAAATCGCAAACGTATTAAATCCCGCTGCAAAAAAGGCAAAGCTCGTTTTTCTAAAAAGCGGTGTTCCATGACGAATCAAACTCATGATGCGTACCACCTTTAAAATAAATTTACAAATTAATGGTAGCACTAAATCATGTTGAAGTATATTGAACCACCCTTTAACAGCAAAAAACCGGCTACCCTTTTGAGGTAAACCGGACGTGATTTTACTTAATCCAGCTGATCAGCCGGATGCCATTTTAAAGATCGTGCTGTCTGCGCCTGACCATCTAAATAACCATACTTATACAGCGCATTCCCGTCCTCATCATAGGCCACAGCATTCAGCCTTTTTAAAGGAATGTCCTGATCGAGCACAATCGTAGTCAGTTCTCCCTGCTTCACTTCTTCTTTTTTCACTTCTTCCCCTTCAGTGACTTCTATGTATGAAATCTGGTCATCGCTGGACTGGAAGGTGAAATAGGTAAATTCTTTGGTCTCACCTCTGTAGTTAATGCCACCAATGGTATAAATAGGGGACTCCCGATCATCATACGGGACATAAGTGGAGGAAATACTTGAATAGAAAAATTCCTGTTTTTCAGATATGACGGCACGATAAGCCTCTCTCAGGTCACTTTTGAATAGAAAAACGGTCACGCCATCCATCTCGTACTCATCCATTAACTCATAGTCCTCACTGATATGCTCATTCAGCTCTGCAGCACCAAGTGGCGTCAGCCTGTAAGCAGTCAGGAAATTAGCCATAATGACCAACCCCGCAATTAATACCCCTACAAATAAAACACTCTTAATTTTGAACATTGCATTCCTCCATATTTGTTATTTATTACCTCTATATTACCACATAAAATACCGTTTTCTGAAAACTTTTTTTGATTTTTCATTGAAACTTCCCTCAGGTGAAACACGTCTACTCTGCTATAAAAGGAGGACTGCTTTATGGAAATATATGATTTTCAATATATGATCTTGTTCACCTTGCTGATGGGGATGGTAGCCGTTTGTGTCAGGCTGATCGTGACAAAAGAAAAACAAGCGGTCAGTACATTCACGCTGATTCTGACTTCTTTCGTGACCTTTTTCATCACAGTCTTTAACCTGATTATTGCCGGATATGTATCGGATGAAATTGCTTCTGGCGGAGATCCTTACTTAATGATCCTGTCTTTTTTCGTCATGTTGTTCATTCCAGTGAACTTCGCACTCTTTATTGGACTGAAGAAGCGTGGACGTTCAACTGCACGTATAGATATTTAACATGATCGGGTCGGGTCCTCACGATCCGGCTCGATCAGTAAGCTATGTTGCGGATTCCTGAACAGTTCCCTCTAAATTTCCTGACAAAAGTGGCACTCATCCGGATTCCATCACTCGTGACACTTATTCAATCGTTTGAAAATTTTTATCCATCGTTTCAAAAAATATTTCAATCGTTTCAGAAATTATTTCCATCATAACCTGTTCAACCCTGGTTTTTCCCTTCATTAACTTCCCCGATTCAATCACTTCAACTCCGAATTCAATCGTTTCAAAAATTATTTCCATCACTTCGAAAAATTCACATGCCTTTCAAAACTCCAGCCAATCCCTCCGGATACAGCACTCGATCCCCTGAAACGCATTCCTCAATCGAAATCCACACCGCTCTGCCACCAGTTTTATCTATAATGCTATACTCAGATTTCCCAGCAGCTTCATCATCCTGAAATGACACAAGGTAAACCTGAATAATTTCATGTCCCATCTCTCCATCAACCAAAAATATATTCTCCAGACAAGTCACATATTCATCGATCAAAATCACATATCCAAGCTCTTCCCGAAACTCCCTCACAAGCGCTTCATCAGACCTTTCGCCAAACTCAATAGAACCACCCAGAGGCCGATAAAAATATTCACTGCCTTTTGCATGCTCTTCCTCGTATTCTTCAAGCAGCAGCTTCCCATCCTGAATCATCAGTCCAAACACCTTTGCTCTCGGGTACAAATAAATTCCTCCTTTAAAAAGAAAAAATGACTCCTAAAAAGAGCCATTTTCTCCATGTTACCATATATCAAACAAACGTTTATTTGCCTCCTGTTAATGACAGTCCTTTAATAAAGTACTTATTGAAGAACGCGTAAATCACAAGGACTGGAAGCGTAAAGACCATTGATGCCGCCATGATGTAATTCCAGTAGCTGACGAACTGACCCTTGAACGTGTTAAGACCGAGTGGCAGGGTGTACATGCTTGAGTCTGTCATGATGATTAGCGGTCGCATGAAGTCGTTCCAGAAGCCCATGAAAACGAATATCGCCTGGGCAGCAAGCGCAGGCTTTGCAAGTGGGAGCACGACTTTGAAGAAGGTCCCGATCCGACTCAGTCCGTCAATCGCAGCTGCCTCTTCAAGCTCCTTCGGGAAATTCACGAAGAACTGACGCATCATAAAGATGAAGGTTGCGTTGATCATAGACGGTACAATCATGCCCTGATAGCTGTTCAGCCAGCCAAATTCACGGAGAATCAGATAGTTTGGAATCATCGTCACCTGTGCCGGAATCATCAGAACAGCAAGGATAATGATGAAGAGCCCTTTTTTCCCTGGGAAAGATAGTCTCGCCAGTGCATAACCCGCCATCGAATTAAAAATCAGATTTAATCCTGTTCCGACGGTAGCAATAAACACACTGTTAAACATCCAGCGTGGAAACAGCTCCTCCTCTATAAAAATTTGGCGATAATTATCGAGCGTGAAATTTTCGGGAATAAAGGTAATCGCACCACTGACAATTTCAGATAAAGGCTTAAAGGAAGATGACAGCGCCCATAGAAATGGAATCAGTGTAATAAGCGCATAAAGGCTAAGGATTCCGTACAAAATGATTCGTCCAATGCTCGTTTTTTTCTTCACATCAATCCCGCCCTTCTAATAAAGATTTTCCTCTTTTGAAAACTTGCGCTGAAGTAGCGTCGCAATGAGGATGACAATCGCCAGCATAAAGGCAATCGCTGTTGCGTATCCCATCGTATCAAGCGTCTTAAAAGCATACTGGTAAATTAACAGAACAACAGTTAGGGTTGAGTTATCCGGTCCACCTGAACCCCCTGAGAAAATATAAGACTGGTCAAAAAGCTGGAACGTGCCGATGATCCCCATAATCACAACAAACGAGGTAATCGGCTTTAAGTGCGGAACCGTAATGGACCAGAATTTACGAATCGGCCCTGCCCCATCCAATTCTGCTGCTTCATACAATGAATCCGGTATATCCTGAAGGGCTGCCAGATAAATCACCATAAAGAATGGTGCCGTTGCCCAAATATTCATTATCATAATTGCCGTCAACGCAATATTAGGGTCTCCAATAAAATCATAGGTGGGCAGGCCGAGCGTTTCTAAACCAAAGTTAATTAATCCTTCCCGATTGTACATCCACATAAAAATTAATGTTAAAACGGCTGAGGATGTCAGCGTCGGCAGGAAGTAGACAATCCTGAAAAACTTTTCACCCTTCATTCCTGCATTTAACGTTGCTGCAAGAATAATTGCAAGAACCGTTTGACATGGCACAACAATAATCACGTATTTAAATGTATTCCACAAAGCAATCAATGCTCTGCGATCATCGAAAACCCGCTCATAGTTAGCAAATCCCACGAAGTTAAAGGCTGTTTCTCCAAGTAAACGAACGTTATGAAACGACAGGAAAACAGCATAAAAAATCGGTCCAAGAATAAAACAGGCTAATACGAAAAGGGTTGGAGACATAAAGAAATATCCCTGTCCCGCTTCCTGCAATCTCTTTCGGCTGTATTTACGGTTCATCTTATGTCACTCCCATTTCAAGTAAGAAGCTGACGATTACTTCGTCAGCTTCCTCCTTTTAAAAGTTACGGCTGATTAATTATTGGCCTCAATTTCGCTGTTTGCCTGTTCCTCTGCTTCTTTTAATGCTTCATCAAGTGGACGCTCACCCAGAAACGCACTGACAAACTGGTTATTGAAGTTGTTTGTGATCGTTGGAAGATTTGTTCCATTTGCCCAGACTGTTGCATACTCTGCACCTGCTACAAGCGGACCGCGCAACTCATCATTGGCATAACCGAGCTCTTCAGCAACTGATTTACGTGTCGGAAGAGCGAACCCTTTACTTGTCCATGTTTCCATTCCTTCTTTACCAGTCAGGTACTCAATCAGCTTCCATGATGCTTCCTTCTTCTCAGAGGCAGCATTCATCACATAAGAAACCGTAAACGCCATCGTGCCTTTTTCACCGTTAATCGTTGGTACTTCCGCTGTTCCGTATTCCAGCTCTGGGAATGTTTCTTCTAAGTAAGGGATATTCCAGTTCCCTTCGATCACCATTGCCGCACGCTGTTGACCGAACATATCTCCACCTGATGAGGCACCGACTTCTGATGGTTGCGCAGATGTTTTGTCTACGTTGTGCTGATCAATAACTGGCTGAAGGGCTTCAATGACCTCATCACTGCCGAAGTTCGCCATATTATCCTCTACGACACTTCCACCAAGTGATTCGGCTACAAAATACTGACGTGCAAGCTCAGGTGCTACACCATATCCGTAAACGCCATCCTTTGTAAGCGCTTTAGACACTTCCATCATTTCTTCCCACGTTGTCGGCACCTCTACGCCAGCCTCTTCAAACATCGTTTTGTTGTAGAAAAGAGCGAGTGTAGAGTAATCCTTTGGAAATCCGTAAGTGACACCATCTTTCTGGAAAGCCTCCAATAGCGGGGCTTCAAAGTCCTCCACATCAAATTCTTCCGTTACATAGTCATCTAAAGGTTCAAGTACGCCTGTTTCAATCATTGCCGGTGCTTCAAAAGCGTCCAGATAAAAAACATCAGGGCCTTCCCCGCCGATCAGCCGCGTTTTCATCACGTCCATATACTGATCTGCAATGACCTCAAGCTTGACATCAATATCCGGATTTTGCGCTTCAAAATCATCCAATGTCTGTTGCAGCAGATCCTGCTCAGTCGGATTCCCTCCCCAGCCTGCAAGCGTAATTGTTGTTTTACCACCCTCATCAGAAGAGCCTTCCCCACCATTATCAGAGCTGCACCCCGCTAATACGCCTCCTGCTAAAAGTGCTGTTACACTCATTGAAACCATCCATTTCTTGTTCATGCTTATTCGCTCCTTTTCCCCTTTTAATGTGTTTGTGCCGTTAAACGATTTTCGATGTCAAAGCCTGTTGTATTCTTCACAATGTCGACATTCACTTTGTTTCCAACTCGTTTCACATTCAGCGAAAGAACCCCTTCACCCACCTTCAGTTGATCGATTTGTAACTCATCCATGGAATCAAGTAATACAGGGTTAATGAAAATCCTATTATTTAAGCTGTCAGGGAAAATCCCTAACAAGGATTGAATAAATGTCAGAGGTGTTCCGGCAGCCCACGCCTGTGGCGAGCACGCAACCGGATATGGAACCACTTTATTCAGTGATGCATCATAGCCGCAGAAAAGCTCCGGCAGACGATCATACTCAAAATGTCTGGAGGCCTCGATCAGCCCATCAATCACCTGGTTCATTTGTCTTTGATGACCAAGCTTTCCCATGCCGAGCAGAATCATGCTGTTATCATGCGGCCACACACTGCCATCGTGATAACTCATCGGATTATAACCGGCTTCTCCCACAGCCATTGTCCGGATCCCATATCCTGAGAACATGTTGTCATTTGTCAGCTGTTCAGAGACTCTATTAGCTCTTTCTTCTGTCAGAATGCCTGACTGTAAAAGGTGACCGGGATTTGATGTGATCGTTCCCACCTGTTTTTTATGTTCATCTAATGCGATGGCGTAAAATTGTACATCTTCCATCCAGAAATCCTGATTGAACTTTTCTTTCAACTGTTCTGACTGATCTCTCAATGCTTCTGCACGCTCGGATTCACCCAGCCTCTCAAGAAGTGTGGCAATACCCGTTTTCGCCTGATACACATATCCCTGAACTTCACTTAATGCAATTGGAGATTTTGCATAATCACCATTTCGGTGAACAACCGAGTCACCGGAATCCTTCCAGCCCTGGTTGGCAATCCCCTTTGATGCTTCCTGATGATATTCAACAAACAAATCACCATCACGGTCTCCATATTGATCAATCCATTCAAGAGCACGATCAATATTGGAACGCAGCTCCTCTGCCAGCTTCAAATCCCCCGTCCAGTTCACCGTTTCCACGAGAAGCATCAGAAACAGCGGTGTGGAATCAACACTTCCATAGTAAGGAGCGAAAGGAATTTGATTTGTGTTCGCAAGCTCTCCGTAACGAATTTCATGCATGATTTTCCCGGGCTGCTCATCTCTCCATGCATCCACCTTCGTTCCCTGGTAATGCGCCATCGTGCGCAGCGTTCCTTTTGCCACCTCTGCATTGAAAGGCAAAAGCTGAAGGGCAGCGATCAGACTGTCACGTCCAAATGGAACGCCAAACCATGGAAGACCTGCGACTGGAAATGAGCCATGTCCAACGTCTGTCAGCAGCACTCTCAGATCGTCTGTACCACGTTGAATCAGTTTCTCCAGCTGATGGTGGTCTGTTCTGATTCGCGGTAATGAATCATTCCACTGCTGGTAGGAATGCTGCAGTGCTTTCAATGCGCTTTCCTGATCCGTCACCTTACTTGCCTCATCCTGTTGAAGCGCTTCCACAGTGAACGTCAGCTCCTTCGATTCCCCATGCTTTAATGTCCAGGTAAAATCGACCGTCCCTCCGTGCGCATTGCGTTCCGGCTCGTTCCAGCTGATCACAGTTCTGCGGTTGATCTGATCAGTTCCCTCATAGGTAAAAGTAATACTTCCAGGCTCTGAAATCGTGGAGCCCTTTTTTCCAACCTTTCCATTTTGAAAACCTCGTACAATGAACATATCCGCAAAATCAGCATCTGCTTGAAGGCCAAGATTAAAAGTAACTTCCTTCGGAAAATAGCTGGTTGCCTTTACCGTTTCATATAGAACATCATCATGAATGAATCTTGTCCGCTCAAGCTGAATCGACTCGCGCCAAAGAATCAGCTCGCCATCTCTTTCCTGATGAGGGTTCGTTAGCAAAATCGTTGATCGATAATTTTCACCGCCATCTGAATGCAACGGAATCGGTGACTCGCCGTTGATCAATAGTTTGAATTTACTTAAAAACCTCGTGTCCTTTGTGTAGAGCCCAAGCTCATATGTATGATTAGGAACAATATCTCCCTTTTCATCAGTCAGTAAAAACAAATCGTTTTCTTTGATTACTCTATAGTTCATAAAAGCCTCTCCTATCAAGATCCGAAACGTTTCGGATTTAGTCAAAAAAAGAACCCAAGCTTATCTTGCGCCGATAAATTATAGACACTGTTGGCTTGAGTCGCGAATCATTAGTTCGTGTTTTACAATTGTCTTTCCAGGCTGCTGTCCCTCGAGCATGCCGATCAGCATTTTAGCCGCTTCATAACCTAGTCCGTGCGTATCCTGTGAAACCGTGGTTAGAGCAGGTGTTACATATTTAGCAAGTAAAATATCGTCATATCCGACGATCGACAAGTCTTCAGGTGCACTTTTGCCGAGTTCCTTTAATGCTGACAAAGCTCCGATGGCCATTAAATCACTTGCACAGAAAATTGCAGTTACATCAGGGTTCTGACTCATTATATTCAGCAAGCTTGCTCTCCCGCCTTCTTCAGAAAATCCTCCATCTTCTACCTGAAGCAGCTTCAGTCCAGATTCCTTTAATGCTTTTTCAAAGCCAACAAGACGCTCTTTACTGACAAATGCCTGATCATGCCCATTAATCATGGCGATCTTTTGATGACCAAGCTCAATCAGATGCTTCCCTGCTTCGTAAGCTCCGGCAATATTATCTGTCGAAACATATCCGGTTTTTGGTCCGATTTTCGGGATATCGACCAGCACACATGGGATATCTGCATCGATGATTTCTTCAAGGTAAGGATCATCCGTTTTAATCCCCTGGATGACAACACCGTCTACCTGACGTTCACGGCACAGCTGATGATAAGTCTTTTCACGCTGTTTTGAGGAATTCGTATTGAACAGGACGATGTCATACTCTGTTGTAGAGGCAAAGTCATTGACCCCTGCCAGTACATTCAGCATAAAATTATCCTTCAGACTTTCCCTGATAAATCCTGATACGAGTAGCCCAATCGTTTTCGACTTCTTCATGACCAGACTCCGGGCAATCGTGTTAGGGGCATAATTTAATTGTCTTGCTGTTTCTACAATCTTTTTACGGGTCGCTTCGTTTACATCCGAATACCCATTTAGGGCACGCGAAACAGTTGTTACGGAAACGCCGGCTGTCTTTGCAATATCTTTTATAGTCGTCATTTCATCACGCTCCCGAAACGTTTCGGATTAATTGATTTGAATTATAGAACATCTTGTAAGCGATTGCAACAGGTTTTTTAAAAGGGATATTCATTGCCAATGAAAAAGCGACCCCAGTTATGAGAAGGATCGCTCTTCGTTATGGATTTATTTCCACTATTCTCTTCCCGTCAGCTGTCACCATCACAGAAACATTTTTCCCATCTTCATTCACTCCTGAAAAATAATAAGCAGTGTGAGGATGAAAAGGGTTAATCCGGTCTTCCCATCGTTCTATCATTAACGGCATATTCCCTCTGTCTGTGATGTCAACCAATCCATATTCCTCCGCAGCCGTTGACTCCGCCTCGACATATGTAACCTGTGGAATGGAAAATGAAATGACTACGATCAACATCAGGAAAAATAATAGATGGGTTTTCCATTTTTTCTTCTCAATGAGATAAGGAAATAAGATACAGTAGCTGGACAGCACCATCACAATCGCATTTAACGGCCCTGTATTGGCATAGTACCAATCATTGATGACAACAAGCACGAGAAATATGATGATCGAAATTAAAATACCTGGCCCGTATCTGTGCATTTCACTCCCCCTATCCCTAATTCAGCACACCAACAAAAAAAGCCGAAAATACAAAACAAAATAGAAACATGGTCAGCCAGTCACGTCTTTTAGTCGTTTTAAACATAATATTTAAAAACGATCCAACCGCAAACATAATTACGAATATGATCAACACAGTGAATGAACTTTCATCCCAAAACAAATGGCATCCCCCCTTTTGTCATTAACTGTTAACTTAAGGATACCATTCATTCTAAAATATGTATGGATTTTTTGGTGGTGTTTTAAAACAGAAGAACCCCCTTGTTCTCAACAAGGAGGTAATTCCATAACTGTATCTCTACAAAACTGAAAACTCTTCGTTCTTCAAATCTGTGATAAACATATGCCCAGGCGAATGTGTGATCATAAGCTCAGGTTTTACGTGCATGGCGATGGCCTGCGGTGTAACACCACACGCCCAAAATACCGGAACTTCGCCTTCTTTGATCGTGACGGCATCACCAAAATTGGGCTGATGGATGTCCTGTATTCCGATTTTTTCAGGATTTCCGATATGGACCGGTGCACCATGCACAGACGGAAAACGGCTCGTTACTTGAACGGCACGTATCGCTTCCTGCTCGCTCATTGGGCGCATGCTGACCACCATCGGCCCTTGAAAGCGCCCGGCTTTCGTACATGCAATATTCGTTTTATACATCGGTACATTACACTGCTCTTCATGATGACGAATCGGAATCCCGTTTTGCAGAAGAGCCTCCTCAAACGTAAAGCTGCATCCAATTAAAAAACCAACCATATTCTCATCCCAAATGTCAGAAACGTTCTCGCACTCTTCCGTCATCTCACCATTTCGATAAATGCGGTATTTCGGAATATCTGTTTTCAAATTGGCATCGGGTGCTGCGAACCGGGCCGAGATTTCGCCTGCTTCTACTACATCAATAATCGGACACGGCTTCGGATTACGCTGACAAAACAATAGAAACTCAAACGCCAGATCCTTTGGCAGTACGGCAAGGTTTGTCTGGATATAGCCGTTTGCCAGTCCGGCAGTCGGCTTTGTCCATTCATTTACACGAATCATTTCTCTGATTTGCGACGGTGATAATTGCTTCATGATGCTCCCTCCGTTTAAATGACAGATAAAAAGGCTAGGAGTATAAAGAACCCCAAAACAAAGGCGCTGATCAATCTGCCTCTTTTACGCTTCTTCAACTTTTTCTCATGTAATTCATTCAATTCATCAATCGATAAATCATCATTGACCTTTCTAGTCCATTCTCTGTGAAGGATTTCACTCGCCTCAACGATATTACTGTATGCTGACGGCTTAAATAACACTACGTTCTCATCATTCAGGAGATGCTGGTGCCTTTGTGTACGACTATACCATTTTTTATTCGCATAAAAGTATAACAGTTTTGATGAATAAGAAATGGGGACTTCCTGTTCTTCAAAAAACTTCACCCACTGGTCGACTGTCGTCATATCATTTTCAGCCATCAGCATTTCAACCAGATCATTGTCCGTTACAACAGCAATCATTGGAGCAGTCACTTTAATCGTTCTTGGAGCATTGCCATAGTCATAAAACTCCCTGCTCGGCCTCGTCACGATCCTGATAATGTAAGGCAGCATCACGACTCTATTAATATCCGAGATTGGAAAAGAATGTTCTCTTTTCCGCTGCTTTTCTTCAATTCGATAGGTGGTTCCGTAAAAGTGACCGTCTCTTACTTCATAATGAGCATGATGCTTCTCTTTCCAAAACACCTTTTCCGCATGCCGGATCGTCAACCAGTTCAGCCAGCCAAACAACGGTGTCATCCACGCGATAAACCAGATCCATGAGGCCTGATAGATAAAAAACAACACAATAGGCAACAACGTGACCGCACTTAAAAATAAAATCGCAACTCCAAACATAATCACATATGCCACAGAATAAAACGTATCTGTTTTCGGTTCCTGATAATACATAATAAGTTCACCTCGGTTATTCATTACGACTCTTATATGGGAATGTTTCACTCATTCCATAAATGAGTGCTTTGGTCGCATCGCATTACATAATGAACTAATACCCAATTTCAGGATAAATAGTCCTGAGGTTGAACGAGATTGTATTGATTTTCGTTCATACATGTACGAAATAGACCTTAGGTTTGCAGGGCTCTTGTCGCTAAATGACGTTGGTTAACGGGGAGTGTGAGTGTGGCTGGAGCCGGTTTTCAGGATTCCTTCACTCTTAGAAATCCTTTCTCATTGGCAGTTCGCCTTCTTACTTTGATCACTCAAACTGCATCACTTATCTTTTATTCTTCTGACCAATTCCATGCATTTTTTGATTCCTGCTTGCATAAACTTTCTCTAGCGTTTATGATGTAAATCGTAATCGTTATTATTTACATAGAAGGAGTGCTAATACGAATGAATCGTTTTTTAATCGTGCTGTGGTCTGTCCTGGGCACACTCATTCTTGCTGCCTGTAACACGAGTGACACCGCGCAGGAAGAAAGTCCGGAGACAAGCGCGTCACAAGCAGAGGAAGCAACGCAGTCAAACAAAGAAGAACATGAGGAAGACGAGCACCACGATCATGAGCACGCCTCAAGTCATGCACGGCTTGCTGTCTCTCACGAAAATGGTGTATGGATTATTGACAGCGAAGGTTATGAAGCAACAGAATCCTTTGATACAAAAACATCTGCGATTCGTCTCGCAGCGGACGATCGCCACCTTTTTGTGAGTGATCGTGAAAGTGGCAGCGTAAAGCTTTTAGATTCTGGTGTCTGGTCTGAGGCACACGGTGATCATGCCCATGATTACGTGGAAGCTCCATCCCTTTCTACTTTTGAATTAATCGGAGATGAACCTACTCATTTCGTTAATCACGGAGGCTATTCTGCAATTTTTTATGATGGCAGTGGTGAGGTTCAAGTATTCGATGAGACTGCCTTTACAACTGAAAACGAACTGACACCGGTCACGACCATTCAGGTTGCACCTCATCATGGTGTGGCAGTGCCGCTGCCGGATGGACATGTTTTAGCGTCTTACACACCTGAAGATAACCCTCAGCCACTTCCGGAAGGCGTAGCACTATTTGATGCAGCCGGCGAAGAAGTAGAACGTTTTGCGGGATGTCCAGGCCTTCACGGTGAAGCATCCGGCGGTTCCGGCGACACTGAAACGATTGCCTTCGGCTGCGAGGGACAGCTGCTGATTTACAGCGTAACTGAACAGGAAGCGATTGAAATTCCTTTACCTGATCAAAACGCACGCGTCGGAACACTAAAAGGATTAGATAACGCTGACTACATCGTCGGTAATTACAGCAGCGAGGAGAATCCCGAATTAAATACACATATCTCCATTCTTGATTTAAACGAACGTTCCGTAAGTACAGTTGACTTAGGTACGGAATACGTTGGCAGCATGGCGATGGACGAAGAACACGCTTATGTCCTTGGTAAGGATGGTGAGGTTTATACCGTTCATTTATCGACCGTGGAAATCGAAGGAAGCATTTCTTCCATTGAACCAATCGCACCATCTGAAGGGCATGGACACGGCGCACCAAGTCCATCTATGTCACTCGTTGAAGGAAACCTTTATATTACAGACCCGGCTGAGATGAACCTGACACTTGTTGATCTTGCTCATCAGGAAGTTGAGGTAGTAAAAACATTTGAAACTCCGCCAACTGCGGTCATCGCACTGAAAAAAGGCGAAGCGCACGACCATTAATCCTGTTCCCCCCTAAATTTATATAAAAAACGGATCCTGAAAAAGGGTCCGTTTTTATATGGAGGATTGCAGGATGAGGATAAGCTGGAGATGGATGGCTGGATTCCTTTACTCGTGGAAGTGATTCAGTCCTTCCAGATTTTTATCCTTTCTTATCAGAATTTTATTCGATCGTTTGAAAAATGTATTCCTTCACTAAGGTCTCCTGACCGCATAATCCCTTCATTACAGTCTCCGAATTCCTTCACTACCGGACTTAATCCCTTCACTTCAGCAATCAATTCCATCACAAGTCATCTTCACAGCCTATTTATTTCGCTAAACTAAATTTTCCTGTTCCTACATAAAAGAAGTGACCATCACATCACCTTACTCTTTCACTTTAAACGGTTAAAAAGAATCATTCTCAAATTAAGGTTGATTTCACAGCAAGACCCTGATTATAATTTCAATTATTAGAATTTTCGTAACACTAAATAAATTTCACATCAGGAGGAGTGCAACATGAGAAAAACTTGGATGTTAACGGCAATGATTGTATTAACGCTTATCTTATCAGCATGTGCGGGCGGCAGTGAATCGTCCTCATCTGAAGGATCCTCTTCAAATGGCGGTGGCGAGCTTGTCATTGCCACTCTGTCAGATGCGGTGTCCATGGATGTTCATTTAACAAACGATATCCCGTCTGCCAATATGCAGATTCAGGTGTATGAACGCCTCGTGACGCAGGATGAAAATGCTGAAATTCAGCCGGCTCTTGCAGAATCCTGGGAAACAATTGATGATGTAACGTGGGAATTTAAGCTTCGGGAAGGTGTGGAGTTTCATGACAGAACCCCTTTTAACGCGGAGGCTGTAAAAGTAAACTTTGATCGCATTTTAGATGAGGAAATCGGTTCTCCCCGGGCTGTTCAGTTTGAAATGGTCGAAAGCGTCGAGGTTGTGGATGATTACACGGTTCGCTTTAACTTGAGTTACCCATTTGCTCCACTTTTAGCAAACCTGTCAAACGTAGGTGGCTCGATTGTGAGTCCGGCTTCCATTGAAGCAGACTATGAAGCGATGGCAAACGGCGAGCAGCCAGGAACGTATGTGAATAACAACCCTGCAGGTACCGGCTTCTTAAAATTTGATAGCTGGACGCCGGGTGAGGAAATGATTTTAGCAAAAAACGAGGATTATTGGGATGGTCCGGTTGACTACGATTCTGTAAAATTTCAGATCGTACCGGAAGGCTCAACGCGCGTCGCCAACCTTGAAACAGGTTATGCCCATATCATTGATCCACTCGCGCCAAATGAAGCAGCACGTGTCGAACAGCTTGAAAATGCTTCTCTGACCACTCAGGACAGCGTCGGATTAAATTATATCGGTTTTAATTTAGAAAAAGAGCCTTTTAATGATGTTCGCGTAAGACAGGCGATTTCAATGGCCATCAACAAAGAGGAAATCATCAACGGAATTTATGACGGTTACGGAACGGTCGCGACAGGTCCACTTGCGCCGCCGGTACCAAACGCAGCCAATGATCTGCCGGGTCTCGAATATGATGTGGAGCAGGCGAAGGCATTGCTTGCAGAAGCCGGCTATGAAAACGGATTTGACACAACAATCTGGACCAATGACAATCCGGAGCGCGAAAATATCGCAGTTGCAGTACAGGACGCTCTTTCACAAATCGGCGTAAATGTTGAGGTTGAAGTGCTGGAGTGGGGTGCTTACCTCGATCAGACAGCACAGGGTAATCACGACATGTTCATTCTCGGATGGTCCAACCAGAATGCGAACGCAGATAACGGACTGTATTCACTGTTCCACTCATCACAAATTGGTTCAGCAGGAAACCGTTTTATGCTGCGCGATGAAGAGATTGATGCCAACCTTGAAGAAGCCAGACAAACGAATGATGAAGCTGTGCAGGCTCAACTATACCGCGATGCACAGGAACGTCTGATTGAGCTCGCACCGATGATTTACCTGCAGCACCAGACTTATCTGGCTGGCCACGCTGACAATGTGGAAGGCTTCTGGATGAACCCAAGCGGCCTTTACCAGTTGAAGGATGTAGTGATTAACGAGTCGTAAGGATGATAGAGCAGGCTCCCTTTTGAGGGGGTCTGTTTTTTGGTTGGGGTGGTGGCTAGGTGGGTGCGATCGGTGGGATTCCTTCACTCGTCCGACTTATTCATTCTTTCCAGATTTTTATTCCTTCTTTTCAAAATTTTATTCCCTCGTTTGAAAAAATCATTCCTTCATTAGCGTTTGGGGCCACCATCATTCCTTCATTCAGGTAGCCGAATCCCCTCATTCACCCGCATGATTCCTTCACTCCCAAGCCCGATTCCTTCAAACCGTCTCTCCCAGGATTACTTCACAAAATGAGACAGCGTATCCATCTACTCCAGCTCCAGCACGCCCTCATCCATTTCAATATACTCCGTCAGCTCTACACCAAATTTCTCATACGTCACGGCAAGCTCCGTCACATCAAAATCTTCTCGCATATCCTTGCCAGACACACGAAGGATAATCTGAAACGGCCCTTCCACCTGAAAGCCTTCGACCTCAAGTAAAGATTCATCCATGTTTAGCTCGTGAACAGAATCAGTGGAAAATGTACCTATCGTCATGTCTGGATTGATCAATGTCTCCACGTGAAAATCTGCAGCTTCCCTTTCCAGTGTCAGACCTTTTTGTCTCACTTCAATTCCCTTCAATTCAGGTGTCCCAATGCCTTCCCACGTCACACCATAGGACAGATATATCTCTTTACCCTGCTCAAACGCAGAAAGGTCATGTATGGAAGAGTGACTTGTTTTATTGAAGCTTCCCGCCTGACTCACATAGTCAAACGCAAACCATCCGCTAAGGGACAGCACAACTATTAATATCACCACCATTGAAAGCTTCTTCATCAGCCAAACCCCCGTACTCTTTTTCTTGATTTTACCATCAAGATCTAAACATTTATACAATAAAAACACCCACCCTGTAAGCTTTCAGGATGGGTGTTATGATGTTCAGTTATAAAACCTTCACGGCATCGTCAACAGCGGTTTCCCCGCTGACTACCTGAAATTCTTTTCCGATCGTCGAGTCGTTTTGCAGCGTTGCGAGCAGCACGCTTGCGACATCCTCACGCGGGATTTCACCGCGTCCCACATTTTCAGCTGCCTGTACTTTACCGGTTGCGGCGTCATTTGTCAGTCCGCCAGGGTGAACAATCGTGTAATCGAGATCTGTTGCACGTAACCAGACGTCCGCGTAATGCTTCGCGACAACATACGGTGCAAATGAGGACGGTGCAGACTGAATCGCTTCACGCGTCGTATCAAACGAGCTGACCATGATATAACGCTTTACGCCGGCTTTCTTAGCCGCTTCAATTGTCTTCACCGCAGCATCGAGGTCAATCAGCATCGTTTTATCAGCACCTGTCTTAGGACCGGATCCTGCTGTAAAGACGATCGCATCCGTTCCCTCAACTGCTTTTGCAATCTCATCAATATCAGCTTTTTCAAGATCCGTTAACACCGTTTCAGCGCCCAGATCCTCAAAATACGGAACCTGCTCCTCTTTGCGGATCATCGCTTTTGCCTTAATGTCACCTGTGTCCTGAATTTTCGCCACCAGATGTTTCCCTACCTGACCATTTGCTCCAATCACTAATACTTTCATGTTCGTCACCCTTTCTGTTTTTAAGTCAGTGTTAGGTGTATGATAACGCCCAAAGAAAGCTGTGTCTAAAGATTCGGGTTGGGGATGTGTTTCTATTTCATTATTGGTAAAATTATCATATCAAGAGGTGATACTGTATGAGAATATTCATTGGCTTTTTCATTCTTTTCATTGGTTGTTTTTTAATATCTTTAACAATAGACCAGTTTGGCACAGCCGGTAATTTATTGCTCAACGTTTTCGCTGGTCTGATCATGTGCTTAGGTGGTTACATTGTTCAAAGTCGAAAAAAGGGCTTGTAAAAGAAGTAATCTAGGCCTTTTTCACCCCGATTCAGTTGCCCCCTTCCCTACCTCTTTAGACAAAACACAACGTATTCTAGTTTCAAAACTCCTCCGTCACTACATCCTTCAATGCTTTCTTGAAATCCGCCGGCGCTTCTGTCAAAGTCAGCTGATGAAAGTCCTGCGAAGGCATAACTTTTTCTAAATAGGACAAGCATTCTTCGAGATGATTGTCCCTTGTTCCAAAACGTTTATCTGTGAGCAGTTGAAAACCAAAGTCTGAATAAAGCTTTATCGCTCTGAAGCTTTCAGGCTGAGTGTGCAGATAAACAGGATAGTCACAACTATTCAACCCATCCATATTAATCGTCAACAACGCTCTGCCTATGCCTTGTCCCTCGTATTCCTTTATCACCTTAAACCAGTGAATGGTTGTAAATTCCCCATAAGCTTTCCATGTTGCACAGGTTGCGACTGGCTGGTTTTGCTCATTAAAAACAAATAAAGTTTTGTTATAAAACTGTTCTTCATCCTGAAGATACACGCGGTTGAAATAATCCACCATAAATGACCGGTATTCTTTCGCCGTAGCCTCATCATCAAAAGGCATTGCCAGCCATGCCTCCATATCCTCCTTTTTCATCGACCTTATAGTAAAGCCTTCAGGCATAGAGCTGAATGCAGTCCGCTTAATCTCTCTGCACATCATAAACAGATTTTTTTCCGGCATGCTTTCCATGACATTTCCCCTCCAATACACTTTTTCAATCAACTTTATCACATTCAAACCAGCTTGAAGGATCTTGTAATTTCAAAGGTACATAATCAAACCATGCTTTTAAAAATCAAAATTTAAAATGACATATTTTTCTCTTTTTAACATCTCCACCCTGATCAAATGTTAAAATAGATAGTGTACTGATTTACATTTAATGAACTATGGGGGGATGATGTTGAAAAAGATGAGATTCTGGCCAATGATGATTACCGGGGTATTAATGATTGCAGGTTGTCAGCCTGTTGCCAACGGACAAGTCGATATAGACTATAAAACCTCTGAAGAACAACAGCAAATTGCTAATACCTTTACTTATGATGATTATAAAGAAGTATATGATACGGCGATTGCCGAAGCGGAATCCTATGACGCCGAAACATCTCTTGGACGATGGATCATATATACCCTGGTGCAGGAAGCGCTGTACTATGAAACGGATCTGAATGAGGCTCAGGTGATTCAACTTGCCGAACAGCAACAGGATGAATTGGCCACCTGGATTCGTTTAGCCAGTGAAAAATATGGTGTGACAGTATCAAATGAGGAGCTGGATGAATTTATTTCACAGGGACCAGACACGAGTGAGCTGCCGGAGCACCTGGCTTTAGCTGATGCATTGGGACTTACGCTTGAAGAGCTGAACCATGACTATGAACGGGATTTATACGAAAAAAACCTGATGTGGCTTGAGCTCGAGCCGATTTTGCAGGAAGAATATGAAACGAGCGATCCCCGGCAAATCATTGAACAGTTCGATGAAGAAGTTCAGAAGGAGTTAGGTCATTAGCACGACAGAGGACGATTAGTATATTAATGTCGATAGAGGAAATCTTATTGTCGATCTCACAACCTTTTCTGTCGTAAGCCGGCCGATTTTTGTTGTTAGCATCTCAAACCAGATGCAAAACGTCGTTAGCCAGGCTTTTTCTGTCGTTAGCGGACTTATTAACGTTGTAAGCAACTTCTTTTTTGTGCTTAGCGCCCACCAGATTGTCGATACTCTAGCATGCATTAGCCTTTCGCATTACCTTTTTAATGGAAAGAGTCATGGTGGGCGATCTCACCAGTTTTCTGTCGATCTCACAACCTTTTCTGTCGTAAGCAGACCGATTTTTGTTGTTAGCATCTCAAACCAGATGCAAAACGTCGTTAGCCAGCCTTTTTTTGTCGTTAGCGGACTGATTAACGTTATAAGCAACTTCTTTTTTGTGCTTAGCGCCCACCAGATTGTCGATACTCCAGCATGCATTAGCCTTTCGCATTACCTTTTTAATGGAAAGAGTCATGGTGGGCGATCTCACCAGTTTTCTGTCGATCTCACAACCTTTTCTGTCGTAAGCAGACCGATTTTTGTCGTTAGCATCTCAAACCAGATGCAAAACGTCGTTAGCCGGGCTTTTTCTGTCGTTAGCGGACTTATTAACGTTGTAAGCAACTTCTTTTTTGTGCTTGACGCCCACCAGATTGTCGATACTCCAGCATGCATTAGCCTTTCGCATTACCTTTTTAATGGAAAGAGCCATGGTGGGCGATCTCACAACCTTTTCTGTCGATAGCAAGCCACTTGATGTTGATAGGCCATCGATCACACATCAACTTTTGTTGATAGCACCCTAGAAACTGTTGATTGAACGAACTTCATCTGGAACCGGAGTTCAAAAAACAAGCCGGCATCACCAAACGGGTGATGCCGGCTTGTTTGTTTACTTCAGTTCATTCGCATCAAAGCTTCTCACGGTCACAGGTCCAGCTAAAAATCCGGCTGCTTGAGCTGAAAAAGCTTTAAAGTGTTCCGCTTCGTTGTGCTTTTGAATCGCCTCAGCACTTTCCCACATTTCGACCATGGTAAAGTGCGCAGGGTTTTCAACGTCCTGCTTCAAAGAATAAGAGATATTGCCTTCCTCTTTTTGAGACGCTGCAACGAGCGGCTTGACCGCTTCGCGAAAAGCCTGTTCCTTTTCAGGGTTAATGGTTAAATCGGCTAATATGATAATCATGTTTCCGCCTGCTTTCTATAATTATTTCCAACTCGTAATTTCTTCGATTGGCAGTCGGACAGATGGGTAGCCCTTGTCTGCTGCTTTACCGATTGAAATGAGCATGACCGGATAGTAGCGGTCTTTGTCCATACCGTATGCTTCTGCAATTTTATCCTTTTCGTAACCGCCAATCGGGTTTGTGTCATATCCGAATGCGCGGGCGGACAGCATCAGCTGCATGGACACCAGGCCTGCGTCGATCAGGTTCATTTCACGCAGCGTTTCTTCAGGTACTGCACCAAGCATTTCTTTGATCGCCGGAACCTGTCTGTCTCTGACCTCGGCAGGCATATATCCTTTTTCAACGGCTGTATTGTAAATGTCGTCTGTGTAATCAAGGCTGTTCATATCCACAAATACAGCGATCACAGCAGAAGACGTTTCGACCTGTGACTGGTTAAACTTAGCCAGTGGCTTTAACGTTTCCTTTCCTTCCTCACTGTCGATCACGACGAATCGCCACGGCTGCAGGTTCACAGAAGACGGGGCAAGTGTTGCCTCCTGGAGAATCTCTGTCATTTCTTCCTTGCTGATTTTGACGTTCAGATCATAATGACGAATGGAACGGCGTCCTGTGATAATTTCCTGGTAGTCGTTAATTTTAGTTTTATTCATGATGAAAACTCCTTTTTTGGCGTTTGTCACAAAACGTCTTTTTAGAAAATACTGTTGAGGAGTATAAAACAGGTCGGGCAGGACAATCAATTAATCTGCCTGACTACTGCTTTTAAAATCAGGTACAATATTGTGAGAAGAGAGGATGATATGATGACACAGCAATTGATTCATTTATCAGATAACACCGCCTACATGACGCCTGTCAGTGAAACAGACCGGCCGATTTTAATGGCTGTCAGAGGGGATCGCCATACGCTTTTGATTGATGGAGGAAATTCCGTAGCACATGCGCAGCTGTTTTTACAGCATTTAAAAGAAGCGGGGTTTCCTGCACCGACCTTAACCGTCGTGACGCACTGGCACTGGGATCACATTTTCGGACTCGCTGCCCTCTCCACCCCGATCATTTCCTCCGGTGATACGAAAAAAGCGATGGAAGAGCTCGTTGATTTCACATGGGATGATCAGGCAATTGACGAACGGGTGGCTTCAGGTGTGGAAATTGAATTTTGCGCCAAAGCGATCAAGGAGGAGTTTCAAGAGGAGCGGGATATTCGTATTGTACTGCCGGATATTCTTTTTGAAGATGAACTGACACTTGATTTAGGCGGCATCACATGCATACTGAGACAGGTTGGCGGGGATCATGCAGAGGATAGTGTGGTCGTCTATGTAAAAGAAGAAAAACTTCTCTTTCTGGCCGACTGCACGGCCCAGAAAATGTACGCGCCAAAGTGGTATTATGACGCTGAAAACACAGTGAAGCTCCTGGATACGCTCGATCAATTTGATGCCGAAACGTACGTTTACTCCCATTGGAAGCCGGCTTCAAAAGAGGAGTTTCAGAAAGAGGCCACACTTTTACGGACGCTGGCTGAACTCGTTACAAAGCACGAGGGAAATCGTGAGGACATGGTCAGAGCGCTTGAGGTGCGTCTTGAGAAATCACCCGAGGAAGATGAGCTTGAAGTACTCGATTATTTTGTCAATGGATGGCATAAATAAAAGCACAGATCCGCTCTGTGCTTTTACTCTGCCTGTAAAGTAAGCTTTAATTTTTTCTTTTGTAACAGGTATTGAAGTCCTGCTTTAAACGAGGAAAACACCTGCGTTTCCTTAAAGGCTACTGGATTCATCTGAATAAGATATTGAGCAAGCTTCGGTGAAAAGCCCACAAAGATCGTCTCCGCTCCCATCATTTTCAGTACATTTACCAGATCATTCATCCGATTACTCAACAGCTGATACTCTCCGCTGCTGTCAAAATCCAGCTCGTCTATTCCTGTAAAATCGATCAGTACAGCAGACGTATCCTCATGATGAATTTTTTCAGCCACTTTCTGCTGAATCTGCAGAAAACGCTCCCCACTCAGCGTGCCATTCAGCGGGACGAGAATCGTATTCGGCACTATGGATGGAATGATCGGCGCAGACAGTTCCTTCACCATCTTTTTATAATCTTCAATTTCACTTTTTAATGCCTCATTTTCAATTCTTAATCTCTCAAACTCGTCCATGATCATCAACCGCCTTAGCATGTAAACTAAAAGTTACGTTTACTATACCCCATTTATTTCGAGGGCAATCCAATGAAAAAGATCTCTATTTACACAAATAATTATATTTGAGATTATAAGGTAAAATCTTAAGCGGAGGTCACTTATGTTCTATCGCAGAAAATACTATCTCGTAAAAAATGAATTTGTTGATGCTTTCAACCAGCATTTTAATGATACAAACCTGCCCAACCAGCTTAAAAATGGCTCTCGCCTGGTTGGACGCTGGATGAGAAAACAGGATGAGAATCTGACCGAAATCTTTGCCATTTGGGAATACGATCATTATGACCAGTATGTAGAAATCGAAACGCGGATCAAGCAGAATGAGGCACACGTCCAAAGGATCCGGGACTGGTATGAAAAGCACGGCGGGAGAGACTATATTTACAAAGAACTTATTGTCGAAGTGAAAAATGAGGCTTTAGAGAGCACGGTCTCACTGTAGAAAAAGATCAGGCGCAAGCCTGACTTTTTTATTTATGACTCCGGGAAATATTCCATCGGTTCCGTGGCGCGGTTATAGCCATTCCGTTCGTAATAGTCTACACTGTCTTCACTCGGCCAGACAATCACAAACTCATATCGATGCTCCTCAACCCACTCATGAATAGCTGTCAGCAGCTTACTGCCAATCCCTTTACCTCTGTAATCAGGCAGCGTATATACATTTGTCATAAACACAATCGGATACGTTACCCGGCCAGGACGCGGCACCTTCTCAACCAGCTCCGTGTAAATGTGTGAAAGCACCTTACCTTCCTCTTCTGCCACCCAGATCCACCACTTCTGACCTTCAATCGCGCTCTCTAAAAAAGCCCTGCATTCCTCTTCAAAAACCTGATAGGAGGTATCCTTCACCTTCCCTGTCTCATCATGCTCAATCGTAAAATCCCACCTCATTTTAATCAGTTGCGGGATGTCTTGTGGTTGTGCGGGTCTGATGTTCATGTAAACACTCCTTTTTATGTATCCAGTTATTTTACATAAATAAATGCGAAAAAGATTCATCCACACACCAATAAATATTTTTATCCAAAATCACATCAAATCTTATTTGTCTTATACCAGACCTCGATTTAAACTGAACATAACATTCTTTTGTAAAGGACGAGGACGATGATTGATTTTGAATGGTACAGGAGTTTTATACATGTTTATCAGCAGCGATCGGTTTCCGCAGCAGCCCGCGTACGCTTTTTGACGCAGCCGGCCATCAGTCAGCATATTGCGGCACTGGAGGCGGAAGTTGGGGAATCTCTTTTCATTCGTGCGCCAAGGGAAATGATTCCGACTGATAAGGGTAAGGAGATTTATACGCAGGTGATTGGACTGATTGACCGTTTGGAGGAAATTTCATTGGAGGCGAAGCATCAGGCTGGCGCCGATCTGACACGACCTCTTTTAAAATTTGGCGGTCCGGTTGAATATGTATCAAAACGCGTGATCCCCAATTTACCTATGGAGGCTGCACAATTCATCGCAACATTTGGGCTGGCGGATTCTCTGACAGAGCGACTTGTCAATCGAGAGCTGGACTTTATTATTTCTACAAAACGGAGCAGGGAATCAGGCGTTCAATATATTCCGATTGAAACAGAACATTTTGTGATTGTTGCACCTGCATCCGTAGATGAACCAGTTGGTGATCTAAATGAATGGCTGGATCAGCAAAGCTGGCTGAGCTTCGGTCTTGAACTGCCCATTATCCGCCGCTATTATCAGACTCATTTCGGTCAGCGGCCCACGTTCCGCCCAGATCTGATCCTGCCAAATATGGAAGCCATTTTGTCCGGTATTAAAGCAGGCCACGGTATCAGTGTCCTGCCGTCCTATTTTATAGAAGAAGCGGTGAAACTTGGTCAAGTGCGGGTCGTTGCGCCGGAGCGAAGCGCAACCAATGTCATCTATCTGGCCTATCGCACTGAAAGCAGGCATGACCCGATGATCCAAAAGCTGGTTGATGCTTTGAAAAGTGAGTGATGGAATCCTTTTTTGAAAAGAAGGAATCCGTGGGTTGTTGTGAAGCAATCAGACGGGATGTTGAAGGGAAAATGAGTGCTTCAACACGTTGTGAGGGAATTAATTTTTGAAACGAGTGAATCATTTTCCAGAAAGAAGGAATCGAAATTTCAAAAGCCTGAATAACCAGAGTGTATGAGGGAATTCCGTGAACGCGGCCGAGTCTGCATGCTCCAAGCGCACAACTCTCTTCCGCGTCAAACTCAAAACATCCACACAAAAAGAGCAGGCAGCCCTGCTCTTTTTATAATTCCTTTAACCGGTGAACCACCCTCGACTCTGTGTGCGCCGCACTCTTCTCACGATAGGCAAGATAATGCTCCGAATTCATATGTGCCTCGAAGGCCTCCTGATCCGCCCATTTTTCGTAAAACACGAACGTACCTTCATTTTCTGTTGATTCATGAAGTGTATATAGTACACACCCTGACTCCAAACGCGAAGGGGCAACAACATCTTGCACAACCTCACGCAATGCTGCTTCATGTCCTTCTTTTGCAGTTAAAATCGCCTGAATAATGATCATCTTACTTCTCCTCTCTATTTAAAATAAAGCCGGCTCCAATAAGAACCGGCCTTCATCTTATTTACCCGTTTAGCGAATCAATAACAGCTTTTGCCACGCCAACGGTTGATTGTGGATTCTGACCTGTGATCAGCTTACCGTCCACTTGAACGTTTGCCGTGAAGTTATCGGCTAAAACAACGTTAGCACCAAGCTCGCGAAGACGTGTTTCAAGCATAAATGGCATATAAATATCCAGCCCTGTTGCACGCTCTTCTTCGTCAGTAAATGTGGCAATTGTTTTGCCTTTTACAAGAGGTGACCCGTCTGATAGCGTCGCCCCAACTAAACCGGCAGGACCGTGGCACACTGCGGCAACCGTTTTATCTGCTTCATATAACTCACGAAGGGCGCGGCCAAGTACCTCACTGCCTGGCAGATCAAACATCGTACCGTGTCCACCTGGAAGAAAGATCGCATCATAAGCGCTGAAATCCTCAATTGTTCTTAAGTCAATAGTGTTTTCAAGATGGCGCTTTGTTTCAAGAATGTCCTCTGACACTTCTCCTTCAAGACTGCGTGCATCGACTGGTGTTTGACCGCCTGCCGGACTCGCCACTGTGATGTCGTAACCTTCACGATCAAATTCCACATAGGCTTCACCAAATTCAGAAAGCCAGAGACCCGTTTTATGTCCATCCTTCATTTCAGATGCGTTTGTTAAAACCATTAATACTTTTTTCGTCATGATTAATTCCTCCCTGTGATTGATTACAGCTTTATCTTAAGGCGGAATAATCGATAATACAAATTAGAAAAAATGACTTAAATGATAAATATTTTTATAGATAAGAGGGGCGACTGAACATTCCACATGCAGGTCAAATATCACAATCTTGTGAACCAGCGGCAAAATCCTGTGAAACCGCTCCATTATTCCGCGAACCTCACTCATCATTTTGCGAAACAATACCAAAATCCTGCGAAACTCAGACAAAATCTTGCGAACCTCATCCAGGCTACATCACTTCAACTCCCCAACATACTCGGCCTGAGGTCTGAAGATCACGTTATCCTCCGCCTGCTCCAGCACGTGCGCGGTCCAGCCAACGATGCGGCTGGCGGTGAAAGTAGGAGTGAATAGTTCTGCCGGAAGATCGATGGATTTCATAATGGCTGCGGCATAAAACTCTACGTTCGTATACAGCGCGCGTCCTGGCTTCAGGTCTGCCAGTACGGCGATCGCAGTTTCCTCTACGTGCAGAGCCAAATCCAGCCACTCATCTGCGCCATTGGATTCAGTGAGTTTATCACGCAGTGCCACTGATCTCGGGTCATGTGTTTTGTAAACGCGATGGCCGAATCCCATCAGTTTTTCTCCAATCGTTATTTTTTGGCGAATCACTTTTTCCGCGCGATCTTTCGTACTGATTTCATTGAGTAGATCAATCACTCCGGACGGCGCTCCCCCGTGAAGCGGTCCCTTCATCGTACCGATGGCAGCTGTTATCGCTGACACAAGGTCCGATTCCGTGGATGCTGTGACTCTTGCTGAAAAAGTGGATGCGTTCATGCTGTGCTCCATCGTCAGAATCATATACGTTTCGAGCGCAGCTTTTACTGCTGTTGAAGGCTGTTTGCCCGTGAGCATATATAAGTAATTTTCAACATGATCCAGTGAGCTGTCAGGTTCAATCAGCGACTCTCCATTTAGAAGCCGCAACCGGTTTGAAATAATGGTTGGCACGAGTGCCGTCAGTCTGATTGCCTGGCTGATCGTTGGTTTCCACGCGTAATCTGAAGTTCCCTGAGCAGAAAGCACGGTTCTGATCACACTCATCAAATCCATTTGGTCAGGAAGCGCGGTTAAAACGCTCATTGATGACTCAGACAAAGTCCGTTGCTGAACAAGGGCTTTCTTTAAATCATTCAGCTCTTTCTTATCCGGTAATCTTCCGTTCCAAATCAAATAGGCGACTTCCTCAAACGAATATTGACTGGCAACATCCCGGATTTCATACCCTCTGTAAAATAGTTTTCCTGCCTCACCATCTATATGACTGATGGCTGTGCGGGCAGCCGTTACACCTTTTAAACCTGGAGAAAACATTAGATCCATCCCCTTTTTGTTTTGATAACTTTATTGTAAAGGGACATAACATTTAATAAAATTAAATATAATTAATAATATCAATTAAATTAATTAATCAGAGGTGAAATCAATGGAGTTAGTCTGGCTGCGCACTTTTGTAACAGCGGCTCACTATCACAATTTCAGACGGGCGGCCGATCAGCTTTATATTTCGCAACCCACTGTGACCGTTCATATTAAACTGCTCGAAAAGGAACTCGGCACGACGCTTTTTGACCGGTCCAGTAAAAAAGTGAAATTAACAGAGGCTGGCCATAAATATCTCAGACATGCCAGAGAATTACTCGATCGTTATGAGGCAGGAGTAGCTGAGCTTCAGTCTTTTACACAAGGCTATTCTTCGAAAATGAGCCTGGCGATTTCACCCCTCATCGCTGATCATCTGATGCCGTATGTGCTGAAGCAATTTTTAAAGGTTCATCCTGAGCTTGAGATCTCAGTCAAAATCATTGAGTCTGAAGAGATTGAAGCAGCTGTTTTAAATGGGGATGTCGATCTCGGATTGTCCTGCCTGCCAAGTCACCAGTCCGATTTAAAAAGTGAGCTGCTGTTTACAGATCAGGTCATCATGGTAGCACCACATGATGGACGCGATGCGGAATCGGCTTATCCTTTAGAGGAAGAGGAGCTTTTGTCCTCTCATTATTTACTCACGCATAATCATCCCGGGTACTGGGACGAGCTGGCGCAGACGATTAAAGTCTTTTATCCGGCTGCCAAAATGATGAAGGTGTCTCAAACTCATATTACAAAGCGGTTTATTGAGGAGGGGCTTGGTGTCTCCTACCTCCCTTCTTCCTCTGTCCGACGGGAGCTGCTGGAGGGAAGACTGCTTGAAGTGCAGACGGATACATTTAAACTGCCAAAAGCCTACATTTACGCTGTGACAAAAGATCAATTCACCATTCAAAAGGAATTCATCGCCTTTTTATTGCGCTTCAGGCTGTAAACCAGGAAAAGAATTCATGGAAAGTTCAGGTTTTCCTCTTTACGAACGGGCCTGAAATGGAGTAAAGTAATAGACGGTTCAAACCCATCAGGTTATTCCTGCAAAATAAAATGATAGGTGGAAAAAAACGTGGATTATCGAGTTTTATTGTATTATCACTACACGCCGATTGAAGATCCGGCTGCTTTTTCGGAAGAGCACCTTGCTTTCTGTAAAGAGCTTGGACTTAAAGGCCGTATTTTAGTTGCGCATGAAGGCATCAATGGTACTTGCTCAGGCACAATCGAGCAGACAGATGCTTACATGGAAGCCATGAGAAACAACCCTATGTTTGAAGGAATCGTCTTTAAAATTGATGAGGCTGAAGGGCATACTTTTAAAAAGATGCACGTACGTCCTCGTCCGGAGCTTGTTAACCTAAGTCTTGAGGATGATGTTAATCCAAATGAATTAACAGGCCGCTATTTGTCACCTAAGGAATTTTACGAAGAAATGCAGCGCGAGGACACAATTGTTCTGGATGCGCGTAACACATATGAATATGATGTCGGTCACTTCCGCGGCGCAATTCGTCCGGATGTGGAAACATTCCGTGACCTGCCAAACTGGGTACGCGAAAACCGCTATATGCTTGAGGGTAAACGCGTACTGACATATTGCACAGGCGGAATCCGCTGTGAGAAATTCTCCGGCTGGCTTGTGCGCGAAGGCTTTGAGGACGCAGCACAACTTCACGGCGGAATCGCGACTTACGGTAAGGATCCGGAAGTAAAAGGTCAGCTATGGGATGGCCAGATGTACGTTTTTGACGAGCGTCTGACGGTTCCGATTAACCAGGTGGAGCACGTTGTAGTCGGCAAAGACCACTTCGACGGCACACCATGTGAACGCTACATTAATTGTGCGAACCCGGAGTGCAACAAGCAGATTCTCGCATCAGAAGAGAATGAAGCGAAGCACTTAGGCGGATGCACAATCGAGTGTACGAAGCACGAACGCAACCGCTACAGCGTGCGTCACGGACTAAGCGAAGACGTCGTCGCAGAGCGCATCGAAGCCCTTGAAAAAGAGCTTGCGGTGAAATAATGTAACTTATGAACGATAAAACCGGCACTGCTCACTTGAGCGGTGCCGGTTTTTTGTTTGGAAGGAAGGTTGGACGCGGAGGTACTCGACATTTTAGACGGGTGGTTTCGCGGGCGTGGGTTGCGCAAGTTGGCTCCGTTGCGGAATTCCTTCACTCCATCGAATGATTCCATCTTTCTGGAAATGGATTCAGGCTTTTGAAAAACGGATTCCCTCGTTTCAGAAATTAATCCCTTCACTACACCCTCCTGCCTTCCTTTTTCCTTCATTTAGCCAAGTGGATCCCTTCATAACCAGAATAGATTCCCTCACTAGCGAAATGAATTTCATCACACCAACGGACGTCCATTTTCCCGCGAAACACACCTGACTCAAATTAAACCCCACTCCGCGGCAAACAAGCACTCAACTCTGTCCTACAACATCCCGCCTTGCAAACATCAAAATCAGTGCTGTTACCAGCATTTCAGCAATCGGCACGGATAGCCAGATGCCTGTTGCACCAAAAAACGTCGGCAGTACAAACAGGAGAATCGGCAGAAACACATAACTACGCAAAACAATAATCAGCGTGGATGTCCTGATTTTTCCGATCGACTGGAAATAGGTCATATAAACAAAATTGAATCCGAGGAACACATATCCGATAAAGAACAAGCGTACACCGGTTTCAGCAAGGTCCTTGACCTCCTCTGACTGAAGCCCGAACAAAGAAACGAGTAACGGTGCCGCAATAAGGCCAATCGTTAGCAGCAGCGCTCCAAGAATGAACGATGCCTTTTCACCAATTTTGACACTGTCGATTATCCGCAACTTTTCTTTGGCTCCGTGATAAAAGCTGATCATCGGCTGCAGTGCGGATTCAATACCAAAAAACGCAAGGAACATAAATCCGTGTAAATAGTTGACGACCGAAAACGCCGCAACCCCTGCTGTCCCAAGCAGGTTCACGATGGCCAGATTATAACCTGTCACAAACACAAGCACGCCCGCTTCTGCTAAAAAGCTCGGAAACCCAATCGCGAAAATCAGACCGAGTGCGCCCCATGACCATTTAAACGAAAACCTTCTGAGGTTGGAATCCTTGCGTAAGAAATGAACGAGTAGGACGAACAATCCAACGACGCTCGCGAGCACCGTCGCAAGGGCCGCCCCAAACACGCCAAGTCCGAGAACGAAAATCATATAATAATTCAGTGCGATATTAACAAGTGCCGTCACACCAAGCGCTACCATGGATAACGTCGGTCCCCCATCGTTTCGCACGAAAATACTGACCAGCTGCTGGAGGGCAATTAACCAGCCAAGGCTGAATAATACGCTTAAATAATCAACCGTTGGCGCTAGTGTTTCAGCATTGGCACCAAGGAGACCTGCAATGGTTTCAACATTGAAATAACCAATGAGGCCAATCGCAGTCAAAATCAAAATCGTACTGGCAAGCGCCTGAGAAAAGACTCCTCTTGCCTTTTCAACATTGCCTTCTCCCATATTAATAGAGTAGACAGTGCCCCCTCCAATTCCGATCCAGAGAGAAATAGAAAAAATCAATGAGAAAACAGGCATCGCCAGATTTACCCCGGCAAGACCAATTTCCCCTACCCCATTACCAACAAAAATGCCGTCAATGAGAATATTGACAGACATGAGCATCATGCCGAGCAGTGATGGAAAGAAATATTGATAAAAAACTTTATGAACCGGCTGTTGTAATAAACGACTGTGTGTACTGCTCATCTGCCTGCCTCCCGCTATGTATCTTTCACAGAAAGTATATCGCGTAATAGCCGTGACGGGAAATGATTCCCTAATTCGATACGTCATCTGGATAACATCACCAGCAAATTCAGGTCGCTTAAAATTTGTTTTAAGTCATCTATTCTATTATTCTTAAATTGTGTGTCACAGATTATTTTCCATCTTAAATAATAATCATTTTAAGTGATGCATTTTTCTTTCAATTCGAAAGCTAGTTTATTATAATTATAATCTGAGAACGATTATAATCCTTTCTCTTGCTGCAAAACGCAGTCAGATCAAGGATCCATTAATATTTTTACTTTAGAAGGGAGAATAAAACATGGATCACGAAAACAATGGCGGCACTTGCCCAATCACTGGACAGTCTTCTGAGGACAGTGCAATCACAACACAAAAAGTCGGTACAACGAACAAAGACTGGTGGCCAAACCAGTTAGACTTGAGCATTCTTCGTCAGCATGATAAGAAATCTAATCCAATGGGTGAAGATTTTAATTATGCGGAGGAATTCAAAAAGCTTGATTATGATGCATTAAAGAAAGATCTTCATGATTTAATGACAGATAGCCAGGACTGGTGGCCAGCTGATTACGGTCATTATGGTCCATTATTTATTCGTATGTCATGGCACGCAGCCGGTACGTATCGTACAGGTGACGGACGCGGAGGAAGCAGCACTGGACAGCAGCGTTTCGCTCCACTGAACAGTTGGCCGGATAACGCAAACCTTGATAAAGCACGCCGTCTGCTATGGCCAATTAAACAAAAATACGGAAATAAGATTTCATGGGCTGACTTACTTGTATTAACGGGTAACGTGGCACTTGAATCAATGGGATTAAAAACATTCGGTTTCGGAGCAGGACGTGCAGACGTTTGGCATCCGGAAGAAGATGTATATTGGGGTAAAGAAACAGAGTGGCTTGGGGACAACCGTTACTCCGGAGACCGCGATCTTGAGCATCCATTAGCCGCTGTTCAGATGGGTCTGATCTATGTTAACCCTGAAGGTCCTAACGGAAAGCCGGATCCACTGGCAAGTGCACGTGACATCCGCGAGACATTTGCCCGTATGGGAATGAATGATGAAGAAACTGTAGCACTGACTGCAGGTGGACACACATTCGGTAAATCTCACGGTGCAGGCGATGCTGATGAGCACGTAGGCGCACTTCCTGAAGCGGCAGAAATCGAAGATCAAGGCTTTGGCTGGAAGAGCACGTATAAGAGCGGAAAAGGCCGCGATACGATTTCAAGTGGTATCGAAGGTGCATGGACAGCGAACCCGACGAAATGGGATAACGGTTACTATGATCTGTTATTCGGTTACGAGTGGGAGCTGACTAAGAGTCCTGCAGGCGCATACCAGTGGAAAGCTGTTGGCCAAACGGAAGAACATATGGCACCTGATGCAGAAGATTCATCTGTAAAAGTTCCAACAATGATGACAACTGCTGATATGGCGATGAGAATGGATCCTGAATATGAAAAGATTTCACGCCGTTTCCACCAGAATCCGGATGAATTTGCTGATGCCTTTGCACGCGCATGGTTCAAGCTTCTTCACCGTGATATGGGACCAAAAGACCGCTACCTCGGACCAGAAGTACCTGAGGAAGAACTAGTATGGATGGATCCGGTACCGAAAGTAGATTACACACTTTCTGATGCTGAAATCGCTGACTTAAAGGCGAAAATCCTTGATTCAGGTTTAACAGTAAGTGAGCTTGTGAAAACAGCATGGGCTTCTGCAAGCACATTCCGCGGAACAGATATGCGCGGTGGTGCAAATGGTGCCCGCATCCGTCTTGCTCCGCAAAAAGACTGGGAAGCAAACGAGCCTGAACAGCTTCAAAAAGTGCTTGCTGTTTACGAAAAAATCCAGGGTGAGTTTGAAAAGAAAGTCAGCCTCGCTGATCTGATCGTACTTGGCGGAACAGCTGCTGTTGAAAAAGCTGCGAAGGATGCAGGTGTGGACGTAACGGTTCCATTTACACCTGGCCGCGGCGATGCAACGCAGGAGCAAACAGACGTTGACAGCTTTGACGTTCTTGAGCCGGTATCTGACGGATTCCGCAACTATCAGAAGAAGGAATACAGCCTCAGCCCTGAAGAAATGCTTGTAGATAAAGCTCACCTTCTAGGTCTGACTGCACCTGAACTGACAGTACTTGTTGGTGGACTTCGCGTTCTTGGAAACAACCATGGCGATACAAAGCACGGTGTCTTCACAGACCGCGTCGGTACACTGACAAACGACTTCTTCGTCAACCTGCTTGACATGGGTGTTGAGTGGAAGCCAAACGGCTTTAACCAGTATGAAGGCCGCGATCGCAAGACAGGCGAAGTTGTTCGCACGGCAACACGCTTTGATCTTGTATTCGGTTCTAACTCCATTCTTCGTGCCCTTGCAGAAGTCTACGCACAAGACGACAACAAAGAAAAGTTCGTAAAAGACTTTGTTGCTGCATGGGTGAAGATCATGGATGCAGACCGCTTTGACGTAGAGAAATAATATCGATGACTTCGAACCCCTTCCCTTTGTGGAAGGGGTTTTTGTATGGAGTTAGTGTGGATCTGGTTTGTCGCGGAAAGTGACAAAATGAACATTCACAGTCCTGTATCGCGTCAAACAGTGGTTGCGGATGAAGTGAAGGAATCGTTATCTGGAGTGAAGGAATCCGATCGGGGTAATGAAAGAATCCAGAATTTGAATGAAGGAATAAAGGCAGGTCACAGCGCTACTGAATGAATTAAATCCCAGAAAGAAGGAATTAAAATCTCAAACGAGCGAATACATTTTTTAAAAAGACTGAATAACTTCAACGAATGAAGGAATTCTTTCAAAAGACATCTCCAGATAAAGTTTCACCCACTCCAACTCTCTTCTTCATTTAATCACCCTTTAAATAACTGACACGTCGGACCACCCCTGATAAGTAGGAAAAATTTTAAAACACATACTTTTATACTATAAAAAGAAGGGTATATATTGAAGAATGACGAATATGAATAAAAATTTGTATATCATGTCGAAATGTTTACGGTCAACTACGCGAAACGGTAATGTCTCAACACATAAAGATTGAGAGAGGTGAAACAAATGCACCATGATCGTTACTCAAGGTTAGCCGAAATTACAAAGATGATTCATTTGAAGCTGGATAAGAAGTCTGTGCTTGAACAGGTTGTCATGGCCATTTCTGAAGAAATTGTCAGGTGTGATGCAGTGGGCATTTATTTGCCGATTGCAAAGGATCAGTTTCAGGGTTTTGTCGGAAAACCGGATAATTTTAATGGAATCACGCTCGATAAAATGGTGATTGATTTGAAAAATGACCGGTTTGCAGCCGAGATTGTTCAGACGAAAAAGAGCATTTATATACCGGATACAAGTAAAGATTCCCGTCCAGACCCGATTCCAATTGAATTATTTAAAATCAAATCAGTTTTTGGGATGCCTATTTATTTTGAGAACTCATTTTACGGTCTTGTTTTTCTGTTTGACTACAGCTCGCCGCTCCATTTAAACAAAGAGGAACTTGAGGCAATCGAATCCTACGTGATGATGGCAGCTGTGGCGATTCGTAACACTGAATTGTTTACTGCCTCAAAAAAACTGCTGAAAGATAAGCAGCTGCTGCTTGATGCAACGAATGACCTGTCGCGCTGTCTTACCCTACAGGAAGCACTTGAAACAAGCTTTCGATATGTCGGACAGGCGCTGAACAATCCGAACGTCGGCGCGCACCTGAAGGATATTGAGACGCAGACCCCCTCTCCTCACCGACTGTCAGCTGACAGCGAGTGGAAGGAAGAAGACTGGATTCAGGTTCATCGCGAGGTAAAAGTGAATTTTCAGGAGGATCCTGTTTTCAAAGAAGTGGTCGCAACAAAACGACCCTTATTAATTGAAGATGCCATCAATGATCCACGGCCCAACAAAACAGCCATTGAGCGTTTTGGAATCAGGTCCATGTATACACTGCCACTTATTTCACGTGGAGAGGTGCTCGGAACACTTGGTGTCGTCAGCTTCGATGGGCCCCGCCATTATACAGATGCCGAACAGCAGCTCGCCATCTCGATTGCCGGGGCAACAGCCGGGGTACTCGATAATCTGATTCATCTTGAGCAGCTGGAGCGGATTATCAGACATCGAACACGTGAGCTTCAGGAAAAAAATGAAATTCTGGAAACTATGAATAACGATCTGAGATTGCTCAGCAAAAAGAACGAATCCATTTTAAATTCTGCCGGGGAAGGTATTTACGGACTGAACAAAGATGGCGTGATTACATTTTGTAATCCGACCGCTGCTTCCATGCTTGCCTATGATGTTGAAGAGCTTGTCGGCAAAACACAGGATGACGTGATCGCTCATTATAAAAACGAGCAGGAACTTTACGAAAAGATGAGCTCTCCAATCCACCAGTCCTTATTAACAGGTCAAAAAGCGTACTCTGTAAATGAAAAATTCGCTAAAAAAGACGGCGCGGTTTTTGATGTTGAATACGTCTCTACGCCGATTCAAAATGGGGATCATCATAATGGTGTTGTCGTCACTTTTCGTGATGTGACAGAACGCAAACAAATGGAAAAACGCATTCATAATCAGGCCTACTATGACCTGATTACAAGGTTGCCAAACCGGACTTATCTTGTTCAGAAAATCAAAAATGCATTAAAATACATCGATCCTGTGAAGCATCGACTAGCCGTGATGTTTCTGGATCTTGACCGATTCAAGCTGATCAACGATTCCTATGGTCATACGATTGGAGACCGGGTTCTTTGCGAGGTGGCAGAGCGTTTCCAAACGCTTGTCACTGACAGGATTACGGTCGGAAGACTTGGTGGTGATGAATTTATTGTTTTAGTGGAGGAGGTAGAACGTCCGGAAGAACTGGATGAAATCGCGGCACAGTTTCTTCATGTTCTGAAAGACCCTATACACATTGGTAAACATGAGTTATTTACCGGCGCAAGCCTTGGTATCAGTATGTATCCGGATGATGCTCAAAATGAAGATGATCTGATCCGCAATGCAGACACCGCCATGTATGTGGCTAAAGAACAAGGTGGCACCTATCACTACTTCACCAGAATGCTCATGGAGAAAAATATCGAGCGGTCTAATTTACTGAATGCCCTTTATCAGGCTGTTGAGCGAAATGAGATGAAGGTTTATTATCAGCCGAAAGTCGACTATGAGAATAAGCAGATTACCGGCGTAGAAGCGCTTCTTCGCTGGACCCATCCCGAGCTTGGTAAAGTCCCGCCTGATAAATTTATTCCACTAGCTGAGGAAACCGGCATGATATTAAAAATTGGTGAATGGGTACTTCGCGAGTCACTGAGGCAGCTGAGGAAATGGCATGATCTGGGACACAACATCACCATGGCAGTGAATTTCTCTATCCGCCAGATTCAGCACCCGCGCGTGGTTCAAATGGTGAAATCCATGTTGGAAGAGGAACATCTGGAGCCCAAATATCTGGAGATCGAACTCACAGAGCACACTTTGATTCAGGCCCATGATATTGAGAAGCTGCACGAACTAAAAGCTCTAGGGATCAGCCTGTCGCTTGATGACTTTGGCACCGGCTACTCGTCGTTACGCTATATTAAAGATTTCCCTATCGACTGCATTAAAATTGACCGTTCGTTTGTTGAAAATATGATTCAGATTCCACACATTGCCGCTTTAAACTCAACGATTATCCATATGGCAAAACGCCTTGATTACAGGGTCATTGCTGAGGGTGTTGAGACGAAGGAGCAGATCGATCGCCTGATGCAGGAAGGCTGCCATTGCATGCAGGGCTTTTATTTCAGTAGACCTGTGCCTGCCGGTGAGATGCAGGAGATGTTTGCAAAAGAGCTGAGTTAACAAAGCGCAGGGATAACGCCCTGCGCATTTTCATGTAAAAGATGATGCAGTTAACTGCACGCGAAAAAGACCATTTCACCCTCCACCGTTTTTAAAGCGGACGTTAGCAAAATGACCTGTTTATTCATTGTCAGAAAGACGATTTAGATCAATTGCACAAACTGCTTTGATTTTGCATCCAGCTGTTTGGCTGATGATCCGATCATTTCAAAGTCTTCCACTGTTGTTTTAATCTGATCCTGGCTTTCTGTCACGCTTGTCATGACCGTGTGAGTGCCTGTTGTGATCTTTTCAACCTCACTCGTAATGGCATTCACCGTTTCTCTAACCTCACCAATCGATTGCTCCACTCTTGCTGACAGCTTCCGGACTTCTTTTGCCACAATATCAAAACCGCGGCCATGCTCACCAGCGCGTGCAGCTTCGATCGCAGCGTTTAAAGCAAGCAGGTTCGTCTGACTGGCAATCTCACTGATCGTTTTGACAATTCCGCTAATCTCATCGGTCTTTTCGTTTAACGATGTGAGAGTCGTTGAATTGTCTGATGAAACCGTCGTGATATGATCAATTTTCTGCAGAAGCTCACGACTTCGGATAACACCCTGGGCAGATCGCTGATTCAACTGATCAGACATATCCCGGAGATCATCCGCCAGCTCTTTTGAATTACGATATCTGGCAGTAATATCTGATGCAATCTTCGTCACACCAACGACTTTACGTTTATGCTCATCAAATACAGGCATATACGTAGCCTCAAGCCAGATCGATTCTCCTGCAGCATTTTTCCGCTCGATTTTATCTTGAAAAGTTTTCCCGTTGAACAAATCCCGCCAGAACTGCTCATATTCCCGGCTATTTGCAAATTCACTGAAACAGAGATCCCGATGATACATCCCTTCCAGCTGACTGACCTCATAGCCGACCGTTTTGGCAAAAAGTTTATTCACATAGGCTACCCGGCGATCCTCATCAAACCTGATAATCGCTAAATTATCCTCTATGGCATTGACAACTAAATCGTCTGTTACCTTCTGCTGCACATCCATGGTTAACCCTCCCAGGCATAAATTGGATAGTTACAACAAACTAATTAGACAAAAAAGGACTTTTATCCTTCTTTTTCGCTAAAAATTATGATTTAACTGAAAAATATGTCTATTGAGGCTTATTTGTATACCTTCAATTCTTCTTTTAATATCTCAAGGTTGCGTTCATAAAAGTCTCTATTCTGATCAATTCCGCGTCTCTGACACCAGCCAATACTGTTAAACGCGTCTGTAAAACGGTAGAAAATCAGTACACGATCCAGGTCAACTAATGGACGGATACTCCGGTATCCATCCTGATACGCCTGATAGAGAGACGGATCCAAACTTAAAAAATCGCGATGAATTTTCGAAAAGTCCATTTCCGTTGCACCGAAGCGCACACTTTCAAAATCAATGACTCCTGTGATCTGATTGTTCTTTACTAATATGTTTGCCGGCCGGAAATCCATATGAATAAAGCTCGGACCATCCGGGGCAGGCAGGTTACGTTTCATCTCAACGTACTTGTCGATCGACTTTTCATATAAAGCCGGATCAATCACCTTTTTTGTATCCTCTGCAAAACCGTAAAACATCCGATCCAAAAATGCTGACCAGTTCGGAAACTCATTATCTATGTTCGCCAAATCCAATCCGGCAGGCGGCTGAATCGCGTGCATCGAAGCATGATAGACACCTGTTTCATAGGCAAGGGATGTAGAAATGGTTGGCATGAGAGGCTGTCCTTCAAGCTCCGAAAGCAGCAGCGCTCCGGTTGTCTCATCGTCCCCCTCCCACACATCAAGCAGACGCGGAACCGCAATCCGCCCTTCAAGAATGCTGTAAGCCTTAATCTCCCGGTGAAACTTCAATATATTGAACGGAATCTTTATGTATACCGTTTCTCCATTGGTAAGGAGCACTTTATAAACAGTTGAACTATGCGAATCGGCCACATCACTGATTGATTGCGTCTGGAGACCGAAGTGTTTAATGATCTTGTTTAGTGTCATGTCTGGTGAGTCCTTTCTTAGTATGATTTTGTGACGCGGAGCTGGATGGCTGGTTTCAGGTTGGTTTGTCCGCGTCAAATTGGTGTGATCGGGGGGCGGGGGGGGATCGAAGGGTCCGGTGCTTTTGTATCGTTATCTCGAGTTATTCAATCGTTCCGGATTTTTATTGTACTGTATGAATTTTTTATTTCATCGTTTCAGGATTTAATTGTATCGTTAGCCTTCCAGCCATGGTTTTTTGTACTGTTACGATCAATAATTGTAACGTTTCAAAATGGATATGTACTGATTCAGAAGTGGATTGTATCACTACGATTGCACCATCCCCGAGTTAAAAGACAAGTTTATAACTGTCCCATGAATGCTCCCCTTCAAAATGAGCAAAGCTAAATAAACTGAAAGCCAGCAAATCTGTAGAATCAACCTCTACTTCTACTGTCTGAACACCCTTATTCTTCAGCCTGATCAATTGTTCCTTTAAAATACCTCTGAGTACTTCAATAGGTATTTCCTTTTGGAGCGATCCAATCCATCCAAATTCATAATGTTTGTTACCTGCAGGATACAGCGAAATGTAGCCTCTTATCACATCGTCCTCCATGTAAACCAGACTGTTCTGTAAATCCGGTTCCCCATCCAGCAATAGCTCTTCCCACTCGATAAGCGATCTTTCCGCCACAGGACTAACTAAATGACTATGCGTGTAATCAGATTTAAGCAATTGAATAAAAGACGGTTTTCGATCATCGTTCTGCAAAATTTCATCAAGAGAATACAGACCACGGGTGACCGTGTCTAGTGCTTCGAGCTTCTCTAAAAGAACGCTCACTTTCCAAGTAGGCATATATGTTTTTCGCATCAGCTGGAATTGATTTTTCTTCAATGTATCTATGATCATCGTTTCATCACTCATCACAGAACATACGAAGTGGTCTGCTGTTATGTCCGGAGTGTAATGAATCAACTTTCCAATCAATTCGTTGATGGTTTCCGATCCAATGGTTTCATCTGCAAATATATTTATTTTCTCTGCGTGTGGATGGAATTCGTTTCGCCAAGTGAAGGCAATGGCTGTAAATTCCGATCCTTTTTTCACCCCAAAAACCCGATGATATGTCCTTTTTAAAAGCCAATCAAATTCAATCAAATTCAAATGTAAACTCTTGCTGCAATCTTCTATATGACTTTGATTTATTTTTTCTATCGTGATATTCATGTTTTTCTTCCTCAAAGAAATTCTTTAAACAAATATAAGTGGTTTATTAAAATTATCATATCAAAAAAATGGAGTTTTTATTTAGGTTAACAAATATTTTTATAAGCTAAATTTATTTATTGACATTTATGTTTTTTATTTCTATATTAATAATTAGAATAGTTAGATAATTAAAAACAATTATTTTCTATTCATCCAAATTGAAAGGAGGTCTAAAGAGAACGGGACTTTTCATTAATACCAGATTTACGTTTTAAATTCAGCCTGAAGCTGGTACATACAAACTGAAAGACGAACACGATTCAAATAAGCGTAAACTATTAAAATCAGGAGGTTCTATAATGAAAAAATATTTGGCAACTGTCTTTACACTAATTATCTCTCTTGGATTTGTGTTTGGTACTCCGCAGGCTAATGCAGCACCCATAGTAGAAACAAAAAATGTAGAAATTCAGAGCGCGTCAGCTACAATTACAACAAACGCTTATTTTTCTTCATATCAGGGTGCCACAAAATTCTATACTTTGAATAGAAACGGAGTTCTTTACAGAGGATACTTAACATATCAGGGATATTCACAAAGTAGATATATTTACTCCGGTACCCTATATAGATCAGACCTTCCATACCCAATACTTTAATTGTTATTGCCACTGAAACAGACATCTTTTTTCAGTGGCTTTCCTATTTTTTATTCTTGTTAAACAGCATTTAAAATCAGAAAGAAATATACTTATGCGAACCCACAACATCGTATAATGCTGTACTTTTCATCTCATTCCTACTCCGTAATCTCCACCACCTATAAACAACTGGCCCATCAAGACTCGTATGTGAGCGACTATCTGAAAAAACTCAATATAATATTAGAAGATTTCCAAAAAAATCATGATTGAGGTTTTTACAGGAATACAAACAAGCTTCTAACCATTCAAAGAATCATTTCTCCATGATAATTAGTATGTTACCCTTTAATAAGAATTTGTTTATTTATAGGAGGCAGCATGTTTAGAAAGTCAAAAAAGCTTTGTAATGGTTTGTTTGTTTTCGGAATTTTTATGATCATTTTCGGATGGATGCAGGGCTGGTGGCATTCTGAAAATGTCGAGCCCGTCACTTATGAAATAAGAAAATACGCATTTATGACAGCCGGTGGACTGATTTTACTGTTTACGTATGTGATTAGTGAAGTGTTGGAAGAAATGGAGAAACAGCAGGAAAGATAAAACTTAATATGAAAAGCCGGATCACTCCGGCTTCTCTACAACCACTTCACCGTTTTCATCGAGCAGCGGTGTTAAGCCTCCGCTCTGCCCCATCCACGTATGCATGTAATGCACACCTGTCTCCGTATCGACAAACACGGTGATTCTTCCGTAATCAGGTATTCTTTGAAAAGATTTCACGATAAAACGATTTTCCTCCTCGTTATGGTTGCCACGATAGAACATCTTTTAACCCCTCTCTATGTAATAGAAATAGTTATACCCTCATAGTAACGATTGGATTTCTGCAACACAAATCATACCAAGACTTTTGGATGAGTTCACATTCATCAATCAGGCTGAATACACACTCCACCTCTTCCTATATAGTTAAATTTATAATAAAGAGAGGAAGTTTTTAACATGAAGAATTTATTTGGAGATAGCAGATTTCGGCTGATTTTACTGGCAAATCTCGCCTCATCAATCGGCTCTGGCATTACTATGATCGCGATACCCTGGCTGCTTGTGACGAGCGAAAATGGCAGTGAGGTTTTTGGTTATATTACGCTCACGATGACGGCGATCAGTTTCATTATTACGCCACTCATCGGGCAACTTATTGACCGGATGTCACGTAAAAATCTGCTTTTAATCAGTAAGATTGTGAGTTTGATTGTCATCGGCACTTTTTCATTCAGCGGCTTTTTGGGACTATCATTTGAAACGTGGCATTATATCATTATTTATTTCACCGGAAGTCTGTATTACACCATTTTCTATCCGACGATGTTTGCGCTGAACCAGGAGCTGTTTACGAGCAGTCAGTACAAGTCACTCAATGGCACCATGGAGGTTCAGGGTCAGCTGTCGAGCGTCATCGCTGGTGGAGTCGCCAGTGTGTTGCTGGTCAATTGGGGCATCCACCAGATTCTACTGCTAAATGTAGCAGCGTATATGGCAGCCATCATTTTATTCATCAGAATTCCTTACATAAAGCGTTCGAAAAAGGATCCGAACGAAGCGAATCGTTCAACTGAAAATGCCTATACGTATATCAAAAACCAGCCGGCGCTATTTTACGTTCTGTTGCTGACAACCATGCCGTTCATCGGCGTTATGGTCACGAATTACATGTTCCCGGTCTATCTGGCTGAGGTGCTGGAAGCCTCAGGTAGCATTTATGGTATTAAGGAAATGATGTATGCGATAGGTGCTGTCACAGCAGGGCTGATCGTGCCTCTTGTAATGGTAAAGTTGGGACCGGGCCGGGCGATGGTTTACGGCATGATCATTTACACCTTAGCGATTTCACTCGTTTTATTGGCCAATATCCCAGCATTCCTCGCACTCATGTTTTTTATTGCCATCGGAAACAGCGGTACCCGTGTCGCACGAAATTCCTTTATGATGGACCAGATTCCAAACCAGTTGATCGGGAGAATCGACGGCCTTTTTCGAACGATCGGGCTCATGCTGCGAATGATTCTGCTCGGATTGTTTACAGGACTTGTGTCTGCGGAGCTGATTGCGGTGTGTTTTATGATACTGAGTTTAGTGATGATCACGAGTGTTTTGGGGGTTGTGGTTGCTTGGAGGAGAGGGCTCCATGTCGTTCAATCAATAAATTCAGAAGAAAATACACAAGCAGTCTAGCTTGTGTATTTTTTTTAATAAATGGATAAAAAATTGCTCAAGGTTATCTTGATCAGGCCTATTCTTTATTTCTAAAAGTCCGCACCTTCGCAATCGTCCCGCAAGCTCGTCCACTCTCACTTCGCTTCGTCATACTGCACCACTTTTTCGTCCCGCTTTTCGACTCATCAAAAAAGACATATTGACAATCAGGGCACATTTTCAATCTGTGGAACTGCTGTTCTTGTGCAAGCTGAACGATAATGATTAGCAGGTTTGCAGTCATGCTATTTTTAAGAGCAACGGGTTTTAGTACATACTTGTTTTCTGTGGCATGAACCTCGAACTTTATCTGCTCATCGATCAAAGTATTTAACACAGTGAAATCATGCTCTTTCAGCATTTCCCTTACTAGATTCCTAAAAGAGAGGGTATCATTCAAGGATTCCCCTGGGTCAGATTGAAAATGCTTCTTTGCAAAATTGACCAATGCTGACTGATCATGAAGCGCTTCTTCTGCCTGCCTTGTAGCATTTGATATAGACCAGGTATTCAAAAAAGATACTAAATTCTCTGTTTCTGTATTCATCGTAACCACCTATTCCTTTTAGAGGTTGCCTTATGGAAGAGTATACCATACAATCAATGTAACCATTTAAAATAATAGATGGTTACAACTTGTGCAGGAGGTATAAAACATGCGGGCAACTGGACAGAGGGTCGTGATCTTTTCAGCTTTCCTATTAAATCTGGCAGGTTTTGCTGTCTTCTCATTTCTAGCTGTCTATTTGACTTTTAAAATAGGAATTAACGGCTTCGAGACTGGAATCATACTCTCAATTTTGACTTTATCATCACGTGCTTTCCCATTCTTCACTGGACTGTTAGGAGACCGTATAGGCTACAAAACAATGATGACCTCAGGCTTACTTCTTCGCTCTGCAGGTTTTTTAGGATTAGCTCTGTCCGGAAATTTTGAATTCATTGCCCTTTCTTCTTTTCTCATTGGCTTTGGTGCAGCGTGTTACGAACCCTCCGCTCTCGCTTTCTTTTCTGCTCAACAGCATGCAGAAAATAAAAGACGTTCTTTTTTCTATCTAAATATGGGATTGAATGCAGGCGCTGCGGTTGGGCCATTGTTAGGAGGAATGTTGTTTTCGATCAGCCCCACAATCCCATTTGTCATCAGCAGTATCATTTTTTTACTACTTGCCTTTGTTCAAGTCAAATTAGTACCCCCGTCAAAACGAACGTTATATTCAGGTTCAATAGCGATTAGTTTTAAAAAGATCTTACATAACAAACCATACCTCCTCTTTTGTTTTACGATGATCTTTTACTGGTTTTTATTTGTCCAGCTGACTGTTGTATTTCCTGTGCATATGTACAACATGACGCAAAGTGAGCAATGGGTCAGCTATGTCATTACAGTGAATGCAATAACAGGTATTTCACTAATGCTTTTCGCTAAGAAAGCGTTCGAGTACTTGTCTCCATTTATATTAATTAGGTTTGGTTTTCTTCTTACCTCACTCTCTTTTTTTCTGATTATGGCAAACGGAACCCCTTATTGGCTGTTATTCTGCGTAATCATTTTCACAATCGGTGAAACGATGATACTTCCTTCATCAGATTTCGTGATTTCGTTGTTCTCAAAGGGTGAAAATGAGGCAGCCTATTATGGATTCAGCGATTTTTCTTTTGCGATCGGTGCGTCTCTCGGAAGCTTTGCAGGAACAGTGTTACTTCAGCAGTTGCCGGGTTCAATCATTCCCTGGCTTTTATTAATGAGTGTCGGATTGATCGGATTTGTTCTTAGTTTTAAATGCACGAATGAATCTGAGAATCTGAGTGAGAGCGAATTGAGGTATGATTAGAAGAAAAGGGGGCATCTCATGAAATCAAAACTCTTATTAGGCTTCGGCAGTCTGATCCTCTCTATTCTTTTTGTGATATGGACAGGTATGACTGGACAAATGATTGAGACTGAGGAAGAGTTGGCGACAGCATTCCCAATGAAGACAGGCCTTCCATTTCATTTTGGAGAGCTCCGTAATCCGGTGATTGATCTCCCTTTGCCTCATCGGTATGGAGGAGATTGTTGCTCCATTTTTATCACATCTTGGTCAAACTTTGTTGGATCTATTTTAGTTACATTTATTGTATTAATCGTACTGATCGTTGTTTTAAAACGTCTTCTAAAAGCGAGGTGAATATCAATGCAGACAATCGAATTACGTCCTCTTAAACTTACAGATTTCAACGAAGTCCTGCTCTGGAGCAGGGATGAGGCGTTTTGCTCAGCAAATGAATGGCCGGCTTACCGTGACCGGGATGAGTTGTTGAAGTGGTGGGAAACCTGTGTAAATAATAAGTCCGAGGATTTTATGCGGATAGGTATCACCCTTGATGACAGGCTGATTGGTTATGCTGATCTGGCCTGTATCACAGAGCGCTCCGCGGAATTTGGGATTGCGATTGGGGACAGCACGCTTTGGGGTCAGGGAATCGGATTTCGCGCTGCTAAGCGATTGATGGACCATGCCTTTGAAGTGCTTGGGATAGAGCAGTTAAGTGCTGAAACGCATGAGCATAATGTTCGTTCGAGAGGGATGCTTGAGCGGCTGGGCTTTGAAGAAGTTAGCCGGCTAGGCGCTGAGGAATGGGCTGGTAAACGTGGGGGGATGATTGAGTACAGGTTGAATTTGCAGTGAGGTGCTGGCTTGAGATAGTTTGCGTGGCGGAGGCCGTAAGACGGGATTCCTTCACTTTCGAAAGTCATTCCATCTTTTTAGATTTTATTTCCTTCGTTTGAAAATTTTATTCCTTCTTTCTGGAAATTAATTCAATCACAAGGGCTACGCTGCCCTTTTTTCCCTTCATTCCACGAACGGATTCCATCTTTCCAGCTGCGTGATTCCTTCATTTCAAAACATGATTCCATCACTTCAACACCTACCTAAAAAAGCACGAGAACAAGAAGTTCCCGTGCTTTCATCAAACCTTCAACACACCACGAAATCCTCTCGCGGCATAATAAGAATCCGCACCATTATGATAAACGAATACCGTATCGTAGCGGCGATCGCAAAAGAGTGCTCCGCCAAGCTTACGAATCGACTCAGGTGTCTGAACCCAGCTTGATGTTTTCAGATCAAAGCTTCCCAGCTCCTGCAAATGATGGTATTGTCCCTCCGTCAGCATCTCAATCCCGATTTCAGCCGCAAGATCCATCGCACTCGTCTCCGGCTTATTTTTCTTGCGCGCGTCCAGCGCTTTTCGATCAAAACATACGCTTCTGCGGCCAGCCGGACTTTCAGAAGAGCAATCAAAAAAGATGAACTCACCAGTCGATTCGTCCATCCCAACTACATCAGGCTCCCCTCCCGTCTGTTCCATCTCACTCAGCGACCAGAGCTTGCCTTCATCAGCTTCAATTCTTTCCTGAACATCTGCCCAATTCAGATCAGGGTGACGATTCATATTTTCATCAAAACGGTTTTTCAGCGTATTCAGTAATTCCTGACGCTGTTCTGTGGAAAGTCGTTTTCGAATTCCGCTCATGTTGGTTTCCCCCTTTTAATAACGACCCAATTCCTCTGAATTAAACGGTAAAAAATGCTCATAAGACGCATCAAACGTTGCAAAGGAAACCGGCTCATCCAAGCCCGGCTGGTTATCGATCAGATAGGCAATGGCTGTGCCGGAAGCAGCTGAGGCACCTGCTTTCAGATCGTAAGCAAATTTAACTCCGGAGCCTCTATTTTCATGGGCAGGGTTGGTCAGATCATTTTCTTTGCTGAAGTACCCGCTGAAATCCTGTATATCAGTCATGCCCCATGATTGACCGTACCATCTGCTGTCCCAGGATAACGAAAACCGATCCTCAAATCTGAAAAATGGCATGTCTGACCACTGATAATCGCCCAGCAGCTTAATATGCCGGCTCCCACCCTCCATGCCAAGGTCAATCGCTACGACATTAATGGCTATATCTCCCGGCTCACGATCAGGCATAGGATCATCCAGGTTTCCTTCATCATAAATGACCTGTCCGTTCCGTTTAAAAAACAACAATTTTTCAGCTGCATCCTCATTCGCAATAGATAATTTCGTTTCTTCGTTTAACACACTGATATACTCTTCTTTAAAACCAAGCTCTATTAACCTTTCGTTTATCTCATCATTACCCGGCACATCATTTGCAGATGATGCAGTTGGTAAAGCGATAAAACAAATCATCACCACAAAACACAAATGAATTCCTTTTCTCATTTTTACTCCTTTCATTACCCTGAGCGTAGAATCGGGGTCAGACCCCTCATCTACGGTAATCATACTTCTCATCCGGCACATCAAGCTCAATGTTGTTGATCTTTACTGTATCTTCATCCTGCCATTCGATATTTCCCTCGGTTGTTTCATACTGCCAGTAAATGTTTTTAGACCCTTTAGACGAATTCTCAAATTCAAGAATGCCAAGCACTGCGAAGTCAACGATTGCTCCGCCGTTATTCAGATAGGTTTTTTACAGTATATTCGCCGTTTGGTGACGTTTCTTCAGCAATCAGCTCACCCGGCTCTAACCGTGCAATACTGAAAAAAGCCCAGTAAATGAAGTATGCGATTAAAATCAGCAGTGTCATAAAAGCAACTAATGAACCGGTTATGTAGGGGTGTTTTTTAATAAATGTCATGCTGCAACTTTTCCTATTCTTTTACATCATTGTATCATCCAGAAAATGTTACATTCAATGTCCGATTCATTTTTTCAAATAGTACATTCCCTTTCCACAAAAACAGAACACACCTCTACCCCAGCTTCGCACTCTCCTCTTCAATTTGTTTCGTATCAATTCGCTTATAAATAGGTTGAACATCGTGAACATAATCAGGCAGCGATTCTACAACAGACCAGCCTTTTAAAGGTTGCTGCAGCATTTTTTCAATTTTTTCTGATGCGAATGGCAGAAATGGGCGTAACAGCTGCGCCAGGTTTTGAATGATGAAGACACAGTTTGTCAAAGTCGATTTCGCGCGGCTTTGATCTTCTTTCACATGTATCCAGGGCTGCTGTTGATCAAAGTAGCGGTTTGCTTCCCGAATGAAGGCAAAGATCGTCTCCAACGCCTGTTTGATCTCACCTCTCTCAATCAGGACACCGGCTTGATCATAAAGAGCTTTTATCTGGTGATGTAGTGCTGAATCGATCGGATGCCGTTCCACTTTTCCATCAAAGGATTGATCAATGAACTTTAACGTTCTGTTGACGAAATTGGCAAAGGCTCCGAGCAGCTCGCTGTTATGGCTGTAAATAAATTCACGCCATGAAAAATCGGTATCACGCTGTTCAGGGGCATTGATTGTTATAAAGTAGCGAATAGAATCCGGATCATAGGATTTCAACAGATCCGGCAGCCAGACAGCCCAGTTCCCACTCGTGGAAATCTTCCTTTTTTCAAGTGTCATGTATTCATTGGAGATGATGTGCGTCGGTAATGCAGGAAGGTTAATCCCCATCAAAATCGCAGGCCAGATGATCGAGTGAAATGGAATGTTATCTTTTCCATGAACATAATACGACGTCGTCTGCTCAGACCAAAATTTTGAGGCATCCTCTTTGTTGATCTTTGCCCACTCAAGACTCGCCGTATAGTAACCGGCTACCGCTTCAATCCAGACATAGATCTTTTTGCCCTCAAATCCCGGAATCGGCACATCAATTCCATTTGGCAAATCACGTGTCACAGCTCTGTCCGGGACCCCCTCCGCTAAATACCGTTTGGTCAGCTGAATCGCATTGTCACGCCAACTGCTCTCAACGCCAGATTTAGCTGCGTACTGCTCAAGCTTCTGCTGAAATGAATTGAAGGAAAAATAAAAGTGCACCGTTTCCCTGATCTCAGGCTCCTTTCCGCAAAGCTTACAGCGCTTTTCATTTAAGTCAAGCGGGTCAAGAATTTGTGAGCAGTGATCACATTGGTCCCCGCGCGCTTTCGCTCCACAGTTCGGACACGTCCCTTCAACAAAACGATCCGGCAAAAAGCGTGCATCATGTGCACAATAAGCCTGCTCAACCTTCTTTTTGTACAAATGTCCCTGCTCCAGCAACTTCAGAAAAATGTGTTGCACAACCTCATGATGATGTTCACCATCCGTTCGCGTATAAAGATCGTATGTAAAGCCCAGCTGCCGGAACGTTTCCTCAAACTCTTTATGAAACTGATCTGCAATCGCCTCAACCGTCGTTCCTTCATTGCTCGCACGTATAGAAATCGGCGTACCGTTACAATCGCTTCCTGAAACATATAGCACAGGCTTGCCCTTCTGTCTGTAATATCTCGCTAAAATATCCCCCGGAAGTAAAGCTGCTATGTGCCCGACATGTAAAGAACCATTTGCATAAGGCCAGGCTCCCCCAATAAAAATACTCATCCCATCTCCTCCTTAAAATAAAAAAAACGTCCTAATCGAAGTATCGATTAGGACGAGTATGCTCGTGTTACCACCTAAATTTACACACAGCTCACACCATGTGCCTCTGTCAGTACGTATTCATACTGCCGCCGTTGTAACGAGTGCTCATCTCGTCGTAGCCTACTTTAAATGTTCGGTACGAAGCTCAAAGGCCATTTTCAACAAGGATCATCTGCTTCATTTCCACCATCAGAAGCTCTCTATCAAACTACCTCTTGTCTACTTTCCTTATCAACGCTGTTATCTGGTTAGAAGGAGTTTACCACTTTGGATAAATATAGGCAATCATTTTTTTGCAGACTTGGTATCTGTCTCCAAACTTTACACCCACTCCACTCCATGCTCGCGAAGGAACTGGATGTCTGCCTGATAGTGTTTGTCATGGCCTTCGTCGATCATTTTTTGAAAAGCCGGATTACCTTCTGCTGCTTTTCGATGCATGGTCCTGCATAAGCCTTCGAGTCTGAGAATGACCATGTTGATGATGTCCTGCTCAGGTTTGTCATTGCCGTATGCCTCATAAAACAATTTGACTCGTTTTTTGATCCCATCTGCGTCTTCTGGCGAGTAGTGAATGGCCTCTCCTGCTTCTGTGTGATAAAGGCGGCTCAATGGTACACATGTGTAAAGTGCATAGGCCACATCCCATTGCCGCGGACCCGGTCCAGCATTGTCAAAATCGATCACCCCAACCGGTTTTTCCTGATCAAAAATCAGATTATAGATCGCAAAATCGTTATGACAGATGATTTCGTGAGGCTCCGGCGTACAATCAATCGGCTGCCAGGAATCATCAATTGGAAAATCACTGACCGCATCATGATATCCCCGGAGCATTCGTGCAATCCCAGCAAGTGTCTCGTCTGACCACATATACGATTTCAAAGGGTAATTTCCCGCCTCACCCTCTATAAAAGTCAATATTTCTCTTCCTTTTTCATCCATACCAAGAAACCGCGGAGCCTGCGTAAATCCCTTTTTCTCAAGATGCCTTAATAATTGATGGACCTTTGAACTCTCCGGCTTCAACGTACGTCTGACCGTATTGCCAGCACGGTATACGCTTGAAACATTGCCGCCTGATAATTTTTCTTCATGATTCATGTAAATTCCCCCTGGTTAGGGATTTCCTTAGTGAACAAAATGAGATGTATTTTTCCCAAAAATAAAAACAGATGACAAAAGCATCTGCTCAGAAATGGAAGTTAATTTATCCACACGACGGATCCCTTGAATGATTTAAGAACGACAAATAAAAGGTCATCTTTCTTGATGGCCTTTACTGTCTTTATCCAATTACATCAATTCACAGAAATCCACATGGGCACAAATTCTCCTTCCACTACATCTCTACATCAACTTTACCATTTACATCCATATAGAACAATAGTTTAAATGAGAGACAGACCCATACTCTCCATTCATGAACATTCTCTGAAATATCCAAAAGAACGTTTGTATTGGTGGTGATTTAGTAATAGAATGGTGATCAAATGGAAGTTTGAGTGCTTTTAATTTTAGGTGAGGGGTTATGGTCATGAAGAATAATGCCTATAAGATTGCGGTTGTGGTGACGCTGCTGGTTTTTGCGGTTGTTGGCGCTTTTGTTTATATGAATAGCGGCAGCCAGACGGCTGGATCGCAGAGCAGTGATCAGCCTTCGATTGAAGGACAGCCGACGATGGGGAATACGGATTCTCCTGTTCAGGTAGTCGAGTTTGGCGATTTTAAGTGTCCTTCGTGTAAGGCCTGGGGAGAAATGATCTATCCACAGCTCGTGAGCGATTATGTGGATACAGATAAAATCTCATTTTCGTATGTGAATGTACTTTTTCACGGTCAGGAATCTGAGCTTGCTTCTCTTGCCGCTGAGTCTATTTACAAAATGGATCCTGATTCCTACTGGGATTTTCAAAAAAAGCTTTACGAGGAACAGCCTGCTCAAAATCATGATGCAGTATGGGTGACAAATGAAAAACTGCTGGAGGTTGCAGCTGAGACCACAGATGTGGATTTAGCGCAGCTGGAAGAAGAGCTGAATAACGCGACGATGGCAGATGAAGTGGCGATTGATACTGAATTGGTTGAACAATTCGATGTGGCTTTTACGCCGAGTATTATAGTGAATGGCACCATGCTTGAGGATCCTTTTGATTATGAGGCGATTAAAGCGCTGATTGATGAAGGATTAGAGGAAAATGAGTGATGGCAGCATCTAATCAAAAGGCCGGCCTGTTTTTATTTGCAGCCTGGCTGGTCTCGATGATTGCCACTTTTGGCAGCCTGTATTTCAGTGAAATAGCGGGATTTATTCCGTGTGACTTATGCTGGTTTCAACGCATTTTCATGTACCCGTTAACGATTATTTTAGGCATTGGCGTTTTCCAGTCGGACTTCAGGGTAAATCGGTTTGTGTTTCCTCTTTCCATAATTGGTGGATCCATCTCTGCCATGCATTACATGGAGCAGAAAATCCCCGGCTTTGGCGGCATTAAACCATGCGTGAGCGGAGTTCCGTGTAACGCTGAATACATCAACTGGCTTGGATTCATCACCATTCCGTTTCTGGCTTTAACGGCCTTTGTGTTGATTACGGTGCTGATGGTGTTCGTGACTGTTTTATCAAAAAAGTAAGCGTAGACTAAGGGTCTGTCCCTGAAGTCTACGCTTTTTTCATGTCCTTCATCAATGCGATCCCTCTCTCCACAGACGTTTCCACGTATCCAATGATTTGCTCGAGTGTAAATACGGACAAAGGCTGTTCAAGATCTTTTTGATCAAAATTCATGTCGTCTAAAATGCTTGGCAAAAAGTTTTCTATATCTGTTCTTTTCACTTCATCTATTTCGACGATGTCAGCGTTCTGTTTAAGTGCATCTTTCAAATGGTCCGTCACCTTATAGTGATGCAGCAGTTTACCGTTCAGCAATTGAAAATCCCTGTGATATCGCACAAAGACTTCGCTGTCAGCCTCCATCCGGTTTCTTAACCATGGTAAATAAAAACCTTTTAACCAAAGGTCATCAGCGATTAAATGTGTGAAGTACCCCTGGATAAAAGGGGACGCCTGATGAGACATGTACTTTTCAAAAAACTCGTCGTGAGCAATCCGCCTCGACCCATCCTGTTCATCCCCCCGATAAAAGTGCGACGAGTCTTTTGGTGAGACTGCATCCGCTGCAATCCCTCCTGCGATAAATGAAGAACGATCATCAATGTTCATTTCATCTGCAACTCTGCCCGCAATAATGGCGTGCATAATCCGTGATCCCATGCCTTTACCTGCTTTCATTATGTATCGTCTTTCAGTCGTCACACAATGAAAACGTACATCCAGCGTTATTCAAACCAGGAATAGCGCAGATATACGTCTCATTTTATTTAAAGATCAAATAAGCAATCATTACCGCAATGACAACAAATCCGCCAATCGTAGGTGTCCCATACAACGCCCGGTTCCAGCCATCGTCTGTCTCAATCTTACTCTTCTTCTCCTCATTCATGAAAACACTCCTTTTCATGATCAGTTCTGCTTTTATTTTACCATTAATTGTATCATTGTGTAGCGTTTAGGGACACTCTCCAAAGCCTACGCAAAAAATCCGGCCAGCGCTTGCTGACCGGATTTTATTCTATGATTAGTCTTCCAGATTCATTTCAAGGATTTCACCTGTTACTGCATCAATTTCAAAGTCTGCATCGTCGTCATCGCCGTTACCTGTGTTGATTTCAATTTCGTAGATCATGCGGCCGTCATCGTCATCGAATTCAACGCTTTCAAGTGTGCCTGATACTTCTGCCATTGCGATGCTGACTGCTTCTTCCTGAGTGATATATTCTTCATTTGTATTGGCAGATGTTCCATTTGAAGCAGTTGCTGAAGCTGTTCTATTGTCATCGTCTGAAGAATTGTCGTCAGCCTGATCGGTGTTCTGACTATTGTCGTCATCGCGATCATCGTCGTCATCGTCACGCTCTTCCTTCGCCTTTAGAATTTCTCCTGTTGACGCATCCATATCCAGATCATAGTCGATTTCTCCATTATCAATATCAATTTCGTAAAGATACCCTCTGAACTGCTTCTCAAGCTCCACACTTTCCACGACACCCTCATACTCTGCCAGCGCTTTTTCCTTCGCCTCATCCACACTGATCAAATCAGACTCATTAGCCGGCTCCGGATTCACAATCCCCACAGTTCTGAACTGATCCGTCATCGCACCTGCACCTAACGCTCCACCTAAAATCACTGTACTCGCCACTGTTCCAATAATCACTTTCTTATTCATATTTAACGCCTCCTGAAATTTGTTTTGTTTGTTGTTCTGATTACATCTTACCCAGCCAAGATGAGAAGAAAAGATGAGGAAGATTAGAATTTGATGAGAATGTTTTGTGTAGAGTTTGTGGGCTGAACCGGACACTACAAAACGCAAAAAAACAGGCCCGGTAGCAGGCCTGTTTTTTATGCGTTCATCCGTTTGACGGGAATCCAGATTTCACTTTTAAATGAGGGTGAGGTTGTATCGTTGTGTTCGTTCCAGAGGATTTCAGGTCCTTCTGTTTGTTCGTACTGGCTGGTTGGGAACCATTCAGCGTATATTCTGCCCCAGATATTTTGCAGCGTTTGAGGAAATGGACCGACTGCTTCGAACACTGCCCAGATGGAAGGGGCTACCTCAAGTTCATCAAAGCCCTCTGGACATTCATTCGTAGTCGCAACGCCGATCACATGATCAAGCTCTCCCTTTTCCTCCATGCGTCCTTCTGAAAAGTTGACAGAAGCACTGATCATTCCGGCAGGCTCTGTATTCGACTGCGCCTTCAGCCGTCCGATATGATCCTCCGTTAATCCCTTCCACATCTTTTCAATCTCAGGATTTACCCCTTCAAACACGATGGGCACCCTCTTTTTAAACCCGATCACACGAAAAGCATCTTTTTCCACAATACGATAGTTCATTTCTGTTCCTCCTTTAACTGTTAACTGAAAGGTCATCGGAGGAAATGCCTTTAACGTTTTGCCTGTATCTCTCGCTTCTGCAGGCGACATGCCATGAAAGCTCTGAAAGGCCCGAGTGAATGAATCTGCAGACTGATAACCGTACTTGACCGCAACATCAATAATACGCTGATCCTTCAGATCAAACGCAGCCAGCGTCAGCCTTCTGAGCCGGATGTACTCTGACAGCGGGATACCCGCCAGGAAAGCAAACATCCGCCTGAAATGATATTCCGAACAGCACGCACGCCTCGCCACCTCAACCATCTCAATCTCGTCTGTTAAATGATCCTCAATATAGCTTACAGCCTCATTAAAACGTCTCAGCATCTCCATCTCATAACCTCCTTGCAAACAGCATAACAGGGAGAAACTGAACGGGTCCGACAATCTGTGCCCGTTAATGTAGAGTTTGGATCTGTCTCTGATTTTAATCTCATTTCACTTTGAATACTGCTATTGAGAAAGGTCTGTATATTCAAAGAAATCCGGTTCTGGTTTCATTACTTTAGTGCCTTTATCCGACTGAAAATAAATCTCTTCTTCGTCCCCATAAAGTACTGTTATATTGGTATCTCCAAAACTGAGCCTACTTGTTTTTTTCCTTTGAAGCATCTCCTCTTCTTCCCAATCGATCGCTTCATTTACAAATCCAATAATGTGCCTGATCGTAGCTTTATCTTTTATCTCCGAACAATAATTATCATGTAAACGTTTATAAATACATATGTTCTCCGGCATTTTGCTAACCCAGGTCGTTGAGTAATGAATAGGATTTTTATCATAAATCACTTCAGTTTGTTCCTCAAAAGAATTAAAATTAGCCGAAATCGTTAACTCCCCATCAAACCCTTCTTTCCTCCATCGGGAATAGAAGCCGCCCCAATCATTTTCTGCCTCATGATCATCAAGTGCTGATTCTTGATACTGTATATCCCATCCAAGTTCAGGTAATTTATTCAAATAGAACTGATGGATATCTATCCAGCGATCACCTTCTAAAACGTATTGATGGTCATCCAGTTCTAATCCATTAAACAATGGGATGTCGTCGTGCTCCTCTGGAATAATAGACATCCCCTGATAAGGGTCTTCCTTTAATTGTTGATAGACAAACCATCCCACAGCAATCAACATGAGCAAAGCACCGGAAGCAAGCCATTTCGTTTTATTCATACTACTCCCCCTAAAATATCTCTTTTATCTACACGTGTATATACTTTGGCATGGTTCTCATTTCAACTTTTATCATTGAAACTTTATTATTTAAGGCTTCCTCAATATCTTCTCCATCGCCTTTCCTTTGGCGAGTTCATCAATCATTTTATCCATGTACCTGATTTCCTGCATGACGGGCTCTTCGATATGTTCAACCCTTACTCCACAGACGACGCCCTTGATCAGCTTTCGCGCAGGATTCAGCTCAGGTGCTTCTGCTAAAAAGGTTTCAAAATCGGTTTTTGCTTCAAGCTGCTCATCCAGCTGTGCCTGGCTGTACCCTGTCTGCCAACGGATGATTTCATCAACCTCTGCTTTCGTCCGCCCTTTTCTTTCGGCCTTCGCAACGTAGTGAGGGTAGACACTGGAAAAGCTCATCGTGTAGATTTTGTGTTTAGTCATGAGTATCGCTCCTTTCATTAAAAATAACATCCTTATACTTATATCTTTCATATACATCATTTTAATCGGATAATCCTTTTTATTTCTAAATAATGTTATCATTTATTCAATCTGAAAAATATAGTCGAGGTGATAAGCATGATCATTGAACAATGTCATGCAATTGAAAAAGAGTTACAACCACTCTCCAGCCTTTTAATAAAAGTTGTAGAGGATGGGGCTTCTATTGGTTTTTTGCCTGGAATATCGTTGAATGAGGCCGACGATTATTGGAAGAGTGTGTTGAACCCTGACATTTATCTTTTTATAGCAAAGGTCGATCATCAGTTAGCCGGAAGCATTCAACTCCACGCTTGTTCAAAGCCCAACGGTTTACATCGTGTTGAAATCGCAAAGCTCATGACACATCCGGACTTCCGTCGCCGGGGAATTGCAAGGCGCTTAATGGAAAAAGCAGAGGAGCACGCTAAAGCTTTAAACAAATCACTGATTGTCCTTGATACACGTGAAGGAGATCCCTCAAACCTGCTCTATCATTCAATGAACTACCAGCCGGCAGGTAAAATCCCTGCCTATGCAAAATCGGCTAATGGAGACCTGCACGCGACGGTTTTTTACTACAAGATATTAACTTAAGGAAAACATTGGTCTATGATCATACTAACCAGAATTATTCGCTATGTCAGAATAAATGGGACTTAAAATTTATACCCGGAAACAGAGGTAGTTCTTCAGGAGGTCAACATGAACAAAGCAGCGCAATTATATTGGAATAAGTATTGGGCGTTCCGCACGACTGAGAAGCCGCAAAAAGTAAGCGCATGGCAATTTGGTGAAACGCCGGATTATTTGGCTCAGCTGGTGATTGATGGGATCAAGACGGCCACATGTTCAGGCCACGTCTTTTATGAACTCGAGAATGAGCCACTCCCTGCCGTAAATGATTACAACATTATCCTAAATGGAGCAGACGAACCGGTTGTGATGACCAGAACGGTTGAGGTTCAAGTAATGCCAATGAACGAGGTTCCGGAGGCATTTGCGGTAGCTGAAGGTGAAGGCGATCGGACCTATCAATACTGGTGGGACACGCACGTCAGGTTCTTTAAAGAAGATTTGGACAAAGTCGGACTTTCCTGGTCAGAGGACATGATGGTAGTGTGTGAGAGATTTGAAGTCGTGGATGTGATACGGTGAAAAAACGCAGTGAAGATGGCATGCCGTCTCCGCTGCGTTTTTCGTTCGATTATTTGGTAGCCTCATAGGTGATCACCTGATTCGCACTGACCGGATAGCTGCCATATTCATAATCAGCTGAAATGACCACCTCTTTAAATCCAATCTGCTTCAGAATCAGCACCATTTCCTCTACTCCGTACCATCTCAAAGGAAAAACTTCGAGTTCAGTATCAACTAATTTGTCATTTTTCCATTTTTCATATTTATGATGGATGTATTTTACCTGATTCACAAAATCCACATCCACCAATGTCCCTTCTATGGTGATGGATTCATTTTCCTCACTTTTAATAAGTCTTTTGGAAATGCTGCCAGTATTAAAATCGCCAGGCAGATCCATATCTAGAATCAATCTGCCCCCAGCCTCCAAATGATGATAGAAGCATTTCAAGGCAGAGATGGATTGTTCCCGGTCATGCAAAAGCAGGAACGAGCCTGCCGGGAGGATGATTGCCTCATACTTGTCATTCAGGTCAAATGAAGACATATCCAGCTTATACACGTCTGCCTTCAATTTCCTGTCTTCTAAATGCGCCTTACAAAATGCAAGCATGTCATCAGACAGATCAAATCCACTGATATTGATTCCTTTCTCAAGCAAAGGAATCAGCACACGCCCATTCCCAACCGCAGGCTCCAGCACTTTTCCTCTAACATCCTTCAGCCTGTTCTCATAATACTCCACATCCCCAAACGACTTCCCAATGTATTTATCAAGATCATAAAACGCTGAAGATAATTTGCCGTAATAACTCAAAATGTTGGCCTCCTTTTATGTAGACAAGGATCAGCGTAGAGGTGGGGTCTGCCTCTGGGGTCTACAATGAAAAACTCCACACAACCAGTCCCATGCTGATCATCCCCCACAATGCAGCTGCAGCGATCCACTGAATGACGTATCGTGCATGCATTTTGGCCTCAGGATGATCTTCATTTTGCTTAATAAATGCAACCTTCCATTCCATCTTTCTTTTCATCGAAAACAGAAAAACAAAACCGGCTGAAATAATCGTGATGTTTAACAAGATTAGTGCATTCACTTTCATCACTCCGTTTCTTTATAAGTCAGGCGGGCTTTCAGTTTTTGCCTGATAATCACTGAGAGGCACACGATACTAAATAGATGGATTTACGCTGATGGACGATTGAGGACTTCATTTGAGGTGAAAACTGCAAACAATATGTTCACGTTTACTTTAACATAAAATCCCATTATATAAAGAGAAATCTGTCCCCCTACATCTGCCTGATCAGGAAAGATTCGCTCCAAACCAGATGAAAAAAGCAAGAATCCCAGTGTTTATAATCGTTAACACCAAAGCGATCACAGCGATCCATTTCTTTTCATTTTTAGTGGAGAAGGTGATAAAGGTAAGTAGGATAGAAGCTAAGGCTGACACAATGACTACAATAATCACTAAAAAACCAACTTGCTCGTTTGTTGCAATAGCGATCGGATCCAGAAGAACCATAGACAAAGATGCGAGCAACGCAAAAATCAGGTAAGTGTAACTTCTCCAGGAATACCTTTTAGACAAATTCGTTCCTCCTAATAGATAACGATACTACTATCGTAAATGACCCATTTATAGAAGTAAATGGAATTGTATCATTTATGGTAGTTTTTAAATCGATTCAAATATTATTTGTCGCGTTCCGGAAAATATATGTATCGTTTCAGATTTTTATCGTATCGTTACCCTTTGAAACTAACGTTTTTGTATCGATTCACCACGGAATTGTTATGTTTCAAAATAGAAATGTACTGTTCCAACTTTTAATTGTATCGTTCCAGAGCCACACACCAAAGGTAGAAAAAAGGTCTGTCCCTCAGGTCTACCGTAGACCAAGGGACAGACCCCAATACTACCCTCTGATCGCGCGTGTGATTTCGCTGCGGGAGTTGGTGATGCTTAGGAGATAAAATGCCAGATAGATCAGAGTAAAGATGCTGATTGAGATAATGACGGGAACTGTGATGTTTGTCCTGAATAGAAAGGCGACGGATTTCAGGGCAAAGTAGGTGTGGCCAAGTCCGATGACGAGCGGAATCGCGAAGAACAGAAGCTGCTTTCGTCCGACGCCGCTCATCATGTTGCCAACGGTAAAGCCGAGCTGACGAAGTGTGCGGTAGCTTCCTTTCTCTTCCTCGACCTCTGTCATCTGCTTAAAGTATAGAATGCTGCCCGTTGCACTTAAGAATACAATGCCTAAAAATCCTGCGATGAAAATAAGTACGCCTGACATCTCCATGCGTATCAGCGTTTCATCAACATTGGTGCTATACAGCATGCCTTCTTCAGGATCAGGTGAGATGGCATGATACATTTCATTGGCTTGTTCCCGTTCAGCCTGATTCTCCAAATTAAACGTAAGATAGTTAGATTCGTAATCAGGTTTTACTGCACGGTAATCCTCTTCATTTAACGCAAATACATTGAACTGGACGCCATAATTCAGCGCTGCTTTATTTTTAATTTCCACTAGTTCTAATGATTTTCCTGCTAAATTTACAGTGGTGTCCTCAGGCATTGATGGTACGACCATGCCGCCAAAATATACGGCTTCTCCCGGTTTGACTGATACCTCAACCCCGGCTTCACTCAAATCGCTCGCCGAAACAAAAGTCGGATGATTGGAGTCAATAGGGATACCTAACCCCTGATCAAAGTTCTCATAGGTTACATCATGAGAGAACGTTTCAATCTCATGAGCTTTATATGAAAGATCCGCCTCTTGCATACGGCCCTCAAATTCCGTAGCGTATTCAGCATCATCAGCTTCAAGAAAAATAAAATCATGCGGATATAAAATATCGGCTTCTTCTTCAGCAGAGTAATAGAGAGAATACGCGCCCGTTACCAGCGTAAGTGTAATCGCAGAAAGCGTAGCGATTAAGGTCAGCATTCTCGCGTTGCTCTTCAGGCGGTGAATCAATGGTGCCAGCGACAGTGCATGCTTGAACTGTAAATGTCCGTTCATCTGTTTACGGTAAAGGGTCAGCAGCCAGCCGATCGATACACGGAACACAAGATAGGTCCCGAAGACCGTGGAGAACAACACGAGGAGCATATTCACTAACAGAAAAGCATTCAGCATTCTCCCCGATAGCCAGTAACCGAATCCAACAAGCAAAATTCCGGCAAGCCCCATCAGCAGCTGACGGACCGGTTTGATTTCACGAATCTGTTCCGTTTCAGCTTTAGACTGAAACAGCTGGACCAGCGTGTGCTTCCGCACAAATCTGATCGTCTGCCAGGAGGTCACCACAAGCAACAATATGAGCAGTGCACCCGTTTGCAATAGTGCTGCAGTAGAAATTTGAAAGCCGACGTTCATATCAAAACGCATGATTTCGAAAAATAATAGCAGGAACAGCCTTGAGAAAAGAAGCCCTAATAGCGTACCCACAAGTGCTGCTAATGTCATCATAATGAGATTTTCGATCAGCAGCATCCGGATAACCGCTCCCCGCGAAAGACCAATCAGCTGATACAGTCCGATCTCTCTGCCCCGCCTTTTAAAGAACAGATTTTTCGCATAGGTGACGAAGACAAGCATGATCGCTGCCAGGAAAAAGACACCAGACCGGAACGACGCACCAATGCCTTGCGAGAATGAAACCGCCTGCGTGATCAGCTCACTATATTGCATTGTGCTGAAAATAAAATAAAGCATTACACTGAAAATCAGTGAGAAAAAATACAAATAGTATTGGCGGATGTTAGCCAGCATATTGCGCCGGACGAGCTCACTTAACTTCATGAATCGTCCCTCCAAGCACACCCTGAACATTTAAAATATCGTTAAAAAAGGCCTGACGGCTGCGACCGCCGCGATGAAGTTCCGTATAAAGCCGGCCATCCTGCAAAAACAGGACGCGGCTGCAGTAGCTTGATGCCAGCGGATCGTGCGACACCATCATGATTGTTACGCCATTTTGACGATTCAGCTCTTCCATTTTACCGAGCAGGACAGCTGCTGATTTGGAATCGAGTGCCCCGGTCGGCTCGTCTGCAAACAGAATTTTCGGCTCATGAATTAACGCACGTGCTGCAGACGTCCGCTGTTTCTGACCACCCGACAGCTCGTGTGGATACTGATTCGCGACATGGGCAATGTCAAAAGTATTGGCCAGACGTGCATAAGTGGCTTCCACATCTTTTTTCGCATGACCGCCCAATGACATCGGCAGCAGAATGTTTTCTTTAGCCGTCAGCGTTTCAAGTAGATTGTAGTCCTGAAAAATAAAGCCGAGCTCTTTTCGCCGGAATTCAGACAAACGTTTATCACGCATTGCTGTCACATCCGACCCATCAATGACGATACTTCCGGATGTCGCCGTATCAATGCTGGCAAGGACATTCATAAAAGTCGTTTTCCCCGCTCCGGATGGACCCATAATCCCGACGAATTCTCCCGCTTCTACATTTAGATCAAGCCCTTTTAATACTTCAATGGGCTGTTTTTTCGTTCCAAAGGTTTTTCGTATATTTCGTGCCGTTAAAAGTGGTTTTGATTGAGACATCATTCATACTCCTTCCCTGTTCTGTCTCCATCATAAGCAAACCGCAGCTGACAATCGTTCGATTTACATGACAATGCAGGTGACATTTTTGTCACGTTGCGTGATAGGGTTTTTGAAACGTATCAGGTGACGGGAAAATCAGCCGTGCGCATGTTCCCGTTTGATCTGATCGTATATCTATTTTGATGCCAAACGAATCTGCAGCCCGCTTCGCTAAATACAGGCCGAGACCCGTTGCATTGCTCTGTCGTCTGCCCGCTTCCCCTGTAAATCCTTTTTCGAAAATACGGGGCAGATGCTCAGGTTTAATGCCAGGTCCCTGATCCTGAATCACAATTTCCGTGAAGCGGTCATTTTTTTCAGCTAAAATGGTGATTTCACTCTGATCCGGACTGTATTTCACTGCATTGGAGAGCACCTGTCGAAAGACAAACCGGCTCCATTTTAAATCAGTCAGGACCGTGAAATCTTCTCCCTCAATATCAAATCCGATTCCTCTCGCCCGGCAGATCGCAGAAAGTGCCTTAATTTCAGGAAAGATGATGTGTCCGGCTTCCGCATGCTCCATCACCGTGTCATGCTCGATTGACGAAAGCCTTGCCTGATAAAGCTGCTGCTCTAAAAGAAAGTGCAGGCGGCTCCATTCAAGCTCCACCTTTTGTATCGCAGGATGATCCTTCTCAGCATCAATCTGCAGCTTTAACGAAGTAAGTGGCGCTTTCATTTCATGCACCCACGCTTCAATATCAGCAGCTTTCAGCGATTGCGTTTCCTCACTTCCCTCCGCCTGACTTCGCGCAAGACGCGATGCTTCTGAAATCACGGTTTGCAAACGTTGCTCTTCGTGATTGCCCGCTTCCGGCAGGAGCGTTTCCCAATCTTTGAGGTCATTGTCTAATGTCATGTCTTCCACTTCTTTTAAATATCTCGTTTCCCGTTTAGCCCTCCAAACGAGAAACGGAATAAAGCAGATGATCAACACGCCATTAAAGTAAAGGACGCTGGTGTCACTGAGCGCGAGACCCGGATCCAGCCAAAAAAGGATATTAGCGAAAACGAGTATCAATACAAAGCCCGCGATCCAGCTTTTCTTATCAGCAAGATAATGGATCATCGGCTCACCGCCATATAACCAATCCCTTTTTTCGTGATGATGACATCCTCCATCCCAAGGTCAGCCACCTTCTGACGCAGCCGGCCAATGTTGACCGTCAGCGTGTTGTCATTGACAAAACGCTCGTCATCCCAAAGCTTCCTGATCAGCGTGTCACGCGGCACAATTTCATTCGGATGCTCAAGTAAAATCGACAAAATATAAAGCTCATTTTTTGTTAAATCCATGGTCTGGTTATGTAACGAGAGCGTGCCTTTTTTCAGATCGAGCTCGGCTCCGTTCCAGGTCTGGACTGGACTTTCAGCTTGAGCATCCTGATACTCATAGGTGCGACGGGCAATCGCCTGAATTTTAGCGACAAGCACCTCCATGTTGTAAGGCTTCTGCACGTAATCATCTGCGCCAAGCTGCATCGCCATCACCTGATCCATCGGGTGATCACGCGATGAGAGGAAAATAATCGGCACCCTCGATTCACTCCGGATCTCACGGCACCAGTAAAACCCGTCAAACGCCGGCAGCTGGATATCCATTAGCACAAGATGAGGTTCCTCTTCCCGAAAGGTGCTCATCACATTCTGAAAATCTGTTGGCACCGACACCTCGAATCCCCACTGCGCAAGGTGCCGCTCCATCTGTTCTACAATCTGTCTGTCATCCTCCACCAGAAAAATATTCATCTTCTAAAACCACCTGATTTTGTTATGTTATAGGGATAGAATACCATATTTTGAGGGGTGGGGTCCGGCGAGTTGGGGTCGGTTCCGTGTGGGCGTGCTGAGTGGAATTGTAACGTTCGCTCGGGTTATTCAATCGTTTCAATTTTTATTTGTCGCGTTCCAGGAAATATATGTATCGTTTCAGATTTTTATTGTATCGTTAGCCTTTTGGGCCAACGTTTTTGTATTGATTCACCGTGGAATTGTTATGTTTCAAAATAGAATTGTACTGTTTCAACATTTAATTGTATTGTTCTAAAGCCTACCACCACAGAAGAGCAAGAGGCCTTTCCGTGTGGGCGTGCTGAGTGGAATTGTAACGTTCGCTCGGGTTATTCAATCGTTTCGATTTTTATTTATCGCGTTCCGGAAAATATATGTATCGTTTCAGATTTTTATTGTATCGTTAGCCTTTCAAACCAACGTTTTTGTATCGCTTCACCCCGGAATTGTTATGTTTCAAAATAGAATTGTACTATTTCAACATTTAATTGTATTGTTCCAAAATCGCCTGCCCCACACTAAAAAAGATGAAGCACCCATGGCGCTTCATCCCTGACAGTGTTTATTAGATCGTGCTTGTATCAATCACAAAACGGTATTTGACGTCTGATTTGAGTACGCGGTCGTAGGCTTTATCGATGTCGTCTGCTGAGATGACTTCGATTTGCGGAGCGATGTCGTGTTCGGCACAGAAGTCGAGCATTTCCTGTGTTTCACGAATACCTCCGATTAGTGAGCCTGCGAATGAGCGTCGGTGCGGAATAAGTGAGAACACGTTGATATCAAGCGGTTCTGCCGGTGCACCTACGTTTACAAGTGTACCGTTCAGGTCAAGCAGTGACAAATACTGATTCATATCAATCTTTGCGCTGACCGTATTGATGATCAGATCAAATTTACCGGCAAGCTTTTCGAATGTTTCTTTTTCACTCGTTGCATAGTACTCACTTGCACCGAATTTCATGCCGTCTTCCTGTTTATTGAGCGTCTGAGACAGAACGGTCACTTCAGATCCCATGGCGTGTGCAATTTTAACCGCCATATGGCCAAGTCCGCCCATTCCGATGACAGCCACTTTTTTATCAGGACCGGCGTTCCAGTGGTTTAAAGGTGAGTACGTTGTAATACCTGCGCATAGCAGTGGCGCAGCTTTATCAAGCGGAATATTATCCGGAATCTTCAGAACAAAATCCTCTGTGACAACGATGTGCGTAGAGTAACCGCCCTGGGTATAATCACCGTATTTATCAACGCCGGCGTAGGTTGGGATATTGCCCTCTAAGCAATACTGCTCCTCACCTTCCTGGCAGTTCTTACATTTACCGCACGAATCGACCATACAGCCGACCCCTACACGATCGCCAACCTTGTACTTCTTCACATCTTTACCTACCTCAGTGACAATCCCGGCGATTTCATGTCCGGGAACGAGCGGATACTGAACCTCGCCCCATTCACCATGCGCTGTATGAATGTCCGAGTGGCAAATGCCCGCAAACTTAATCTCAATCAATACATCCGTTGCATCTAACGCCCGGCGTTCAATCTCAGCAGCACGAAAAGAATCCTTCGGACCATCCACCGCTCTCGCTTTCGCTGTTACCATCATAAAACCTCCTGCTCACTTTTATGTAACGTGAAAAAACACGTCGAAAAGTGTTTTCCCTTTGTGCAGGAGGTTAATCATGAGAGAGCGCATTGGGAATTCTACCAAATTAAAAAAACGGCTGCTCCCGCAATCAGGAACAACCACTCTTTTATTATATTGCGATATCACTTGCAGCACCGGATTTTGGATTTGGTCCGTATTGATTGTCTGGTACACTATCTAAACATTCGAAAACTAATAGAATAATTGCACCTACAAGAGGTACCAGAGAAATCAAAATCCACCATCCGCTTTTTCCGATATCATGCAAACGACGAACCGTTACAGCCAAAGATGGTAAAATAATGGCCAACGAGTAGATACCAGATAAGAAAGCCGGAATTTCCAGAACTAGTTCAACAACTGAAAGAGCTAACACAATAAGAAAATTAATTAAATTAAACATCCAAAACTCTTTTCTTCTCGCTCTCCCGCTAAAAGTTACATAGTTTTTTAATACTTTTAAATACCACTGCATAAAAACACTCCTCTCTTTTGAATTTTTAGACATAATTAGATAAATAAAATAATGTCGACTTAGTTTAGCACATATTCGACATCATTTATATTATCTCGGAAAAATTTTATTGTGAAAAAATGTTATCTATTCCGCTAACATTTAAAACACTTACCCTTTTATTTTCTATTTAAAACCATTTGTGTAAACAACGCCTAAATTCTCTTTTTCATCGGAATAACGTCTTTAGCAAAAAAAGTCAAAAACCCTTGGATTCGTTTTGCTATGATTTGATTAAGGCAGGTGACAAGATGACGAATGATGTGATGATTCGAAGGACGATTGAGTGGATTGAGGGACATTTGCATGAGGAGGTGACGGCTGAGGATATTGCTGCACAGTCAGGATTTTCGAAGTTTCATTTTCATCGACTATTTCAGGGTGCGGTGGGGATGTCTTTTACGGAGTATTTGCGACTGAGGCGGCTGACGAATGCTGCTATGGCGCTGATACATACGGATGAGCGGATCATTGATATCGCCATGCACTTCTGTTTTGATTCTCAGGAAGTATTTACGCGGGCTTTTAAGAAGGTGTACGGGTTTCCGCCCGGGCAATATCGCAGGCAAATGATGAGTTTAATGAAGATGAAGGAGGAAGAGCAAATGGAAGAAACGTTAAAAGGCTGGTTTTTGAGTGGCAGTCATCCATTTAATTATGAAATGGGTGCTGATGTAGAGACGGTTCACCAGGGGAAGCAATCCGGATATCTGAAGTCGAAGACCGTTACGCCTGCAGAGGGTGAATTCGCCACGATGATGCAACAATTCAAGGCTGATCGCTACCGCGGGAAAAGAATGAAGCTGTCTGCTTTCTTGAAGACAGAAGACGTGAAGCATATGGCTTCATTGTGGATGCGGGTGGATAGTGCCTCTGAGGAAGTGCTGCAGTTTGATAATATGAGTGATCGTCCGATCCAGAGCACTTCAAACTGGAACCATTACACCATCGTGCTGGACATCCCGGAAAACAGCGCGGTTATCTCTTTTGGCATGATCCTCTCCGGGCCCGGCTGCATCTGGGCTGACAGCGTGACATTTGAAGAAGTGGACGAAAAAACCCCGACTACTAATTTGCAGACTGAGATTGTGATACTTGATGAACCGGTGAATCTGGCTTTTGAAGAATCTTGATGCACGAATGATCTATGAATGATTGGTGTAAATGTCTGTAGTATCAGAGTCTGTCCCCAAATCTACCGTAGACTTGGGGTCAGACTCTTTCTCTACCCTAATGGTCTCGTCATACATTCATTATTTTTGAAATTGAATTTATTGTAAAACCCTTGTGCATCAGAAGTGGCCAGGGCAAAGGCGGTGTGCTTGATGGACGGGTGGGCGAGTATGCATTCCATTAACCATTGTCCGAGCCCATCACCTCTGTAGTCGGCATCTATGACTACATCCATCACCCAGGAGAAAACGGCTTGATCTGTAATCACCCTTGCGAAACCGATCAGTTTCTCATTTTTATAGACACCAAAAGCCATAGAATGCGCAACGGTTTTTTCAATCATTTCTAATGACCTGTCTTTAGCCCAATAAGTACTTGAAAGAAGCTCATGGACTCTATGAATATCCAAGAGTGCTACGTCATCACTAACTCTGTACATGCTTTTTGACCATTCCATTCAGATATCTCCTTTCGTCGAGCGCAGACTTTGGGACAGACCCCACCTCTAAACTCATAGGTCAAATGACACAATTCTTGGAACGTAACCTGAAATTTTGCGAACCGATCCTCTTATTTTGTGAACCATCCCCAGCATTCTACGAATCATCGCCGGTTTTTTACGAACAACGATCAAAATCCTGCGAACCTCCATATGTTTAGATCTGGATAGAGTTCAGGGGTCAGACCCTTCCTCTACACTGCTTCTTCCCTGCGCTCAATCTCATAATCGATATGCAAAAAATGCAGGCCGAAGATGGTCATGTCGTGTGTGGCGGTGAGTTTTCCGCAGGTTTCTTGCAGGACGAAGCGTTCGTGCAGGGGCAGCTTTGGCAGGTATGGGCCGATGGCGAGGTAGGTGCCTGCGTCGCCTTCTGCAGCGCTTGTGAGATGGAGTTTCCCGTTTTTTGCCGTTAGCTTCAGGATTCCGTGCATGGTTGAGAACGGCAGTGGCAGCGCGATGTTCATGTAGGTTTGTCCAGCAGTTTGGTGGCTTGAGTAAATCGCGGTAAATACCGTCTCTTCACCAATCCTTCTATGCCAGACGCGTGGTCTGCTTCTGCTATCAAGCTGTTCATCAACCAGCAAAATATCCCCAGTCATCTCCACTTTTTGAGATGAATAAGGCAGATTGATCTGTCCGATTTTCCCGCTGATCCCTTTATAAATAAACGCAAACGGCTTAAACCACGGTGCCCATTTCACAGAGGCGGAGAGCTTGAACTGCTCTGTCTGTTCATAAAACCGAACAACTTCAGCAGGCAGTTTCTCTTTATCAACATAGTTTCCCATCTCATCCACAAGCCCGCGATGCGGATCACCGGTCTCTTTTAGCTTCCCGCGAATCCGGCTCACCGGAAAATGAGGTGATTGGTGTGTTGAGTCAGGCACATTTAGCGCCCAGCCAATCACAGTAAACGAGCCAAACAGCACGCAATTCAGAAGCCCGTGTACGACAAGCATCGTTGGAATCGTCACCACAGCCTGACCGGCGAAATTTCCATAGGCATACAAAAAGGACCAGGCAATCGTGAAACACAGCGTCACGTAAGGAATCCGGACGAGTAAAGCCTGACCACGCGGAAAGGTGATCCGGAAGCTGTAAAATGTCAGGATATAAATCGCAAGCACATAAAGTGATACTGAAATAATTTCTATTGTGGTTGAAAACGTAATCCCAAGCGCCACCGTAATCGGCCCGGTCCCGATAATCAGTGCACATATCTTGTACACCCTCTTCATGTTCAAACGGCCAAGCAGACCAACAGACACACAAAGCATAAACGCAGAATAATGAAAGTGAATGCCTGTCAGCCAGGTCAGCATTTCGCTAAATCCGGTATCGATTCCGCTCACATGGGCGAAAAACCACATTCCCCCGATGGCCAGATACATAAAACCAAGGTCAATCAGGATTTCAGGCACATTCGTAAAACCACGTTTTAAAAACCGCTCGAGTCCCTTCCAGGCTACCCAAAAAGTATAAAAAAGATAGACCGCGGAACATGCGACTGCCACACTAAAAGGCATGCCAAGACTGATGAGCGTCACACTCACCATGCCGATTGCGATGATCACTTTTTCAAATGAACGTAACGGCACGATCAAATGAATCAGCGCCGGCACAAAAACCAGCTGAGCAGCCGTGAGATAATAGCTATGGCCTTCATGATTTTGAACGAGCACACTGATACCCAGTAAGAAAATCCCACATAAAATCAGGGGATTAATAAGTGCTTTCTTTAAATTTCCCGGCATACATCATCACCCTCCCCAGCAAATCGTTGTAAATAGATACGTGAATGGTGTACACGTCTTTCTCATCATCGTAACCTTCAAGCACCGTCACACGACCATTTAGCGGACCAGGAAGTATGAGCTCTTTCCTGCCAAGCACAATTTTTTGCACCCCTGATGTGATCAGTAAGAAGCCGTCCTTTGTCACGTTAAAGTTCAGGTCTGAATAGAAAAACGGCACGTCACCAAGATAATCCTTCACGAGCTTTCTTTCTAAATCCACCGTCATTTTCGCGTTAAATTTGCGGACCGCTTTTGGAAAATGAAAGGTTCTTTCCCATGCCACCTCCGCTTCCCCGTTTTGATTGATAGTGCAGCAATTTGCGATTGAAAATGGGATCTTTTCTCCGCTTTCCGAAAATAAAAAATTGATCCTGGATGCCACGCGAAAAAACGGAGAAAGCAGCCAGCCTCCATTTTGAATCCGGCTCATCACGCCTTCCGCAAAAAACATGTCATCTAAAGGAAGTGCGTAGCGATGCTGAAGCTTCGGGTGCAGCTTTTGAAAATCATCGCCCAACAAGGTTGAATAAATGGTCACGCCTTCTTCCCCCGCTTTCTTTTACAGCTTTTCGCAGTCGGCAGCTGTTGAGTGAGCAGGAGCCCTATGATTGAGAGCACCCACAGCGTCACATTGAGCGTAATAACATTGAATGGCGCTGTTGCAACGGATGGTGCTGATAAGACGGCGCTTATCGTCAACAATGGAAAAACGACGACCTGCAGTCTCAAAAGCCACTTCTGCAGACCTGGCACCAGCCAGAAGCAGGCAAACAGTATCTCCGCCAGGCCAACCCAGAGCACAGCAGTCTCAGCCTGCGCTTGTGTAAATGGCGAAAGCTGCATCAGCATGCTCACCTCTAATGGATGCTGCGTGAGCACCTTTGGCACAAGTCCCTGGTACACCCACACAAATGAAAACAGCAGGCAGATCGCATAAAACGAAAAGAAACGGCGATATTGCGTGCCAGGACGTTCGCCTGTCTCAATCCATCTTTTAAGCACATCAAAACTCAACGCCGTTCCCCATCCCATCAGGGGACGAAATAGTCGGTCGAACAGCCTTCCCGCCGAACCAAACCGGACGTCATAATCATACTGCGTCAGAAAAGTCGTTCCCTTTTCGTGAGGAATGTACTTCCAATATCCCTTTCCTTCCGCAATCGGTGAGATCACCTGCTCCGTCCCAAAATGCAGCGCAGACGTCTTTTCACCACTCTCCTTCTCATGCGTCCCCTTACTCTCACCCCAGCCTGAAACCTCAAGCCCCGGCATTACCTTCGTCGAATAAGTAAATGTCTGAACCTCATCACCAGGCGGCTTTTCATTATACGTAATGGAAGAAAAACGCATATCCCACTGCTCATGCAGCCCGGGATCCTGGCTATACGTCCACACCTTCTCAACCTCATCCTCAATCTCAATCTCCACATAAATCGGCCTACTCTTCATCAAACTCACATCACTTATTATGTATTTCAATCATCTATATCAATCTTAACATTCATACAGCAGGAGAAAAATGGGTGATTGGTAGAGTAAGGCAGGATTTCACCCAATGTATTCCGAATTTATACAGAGATATAGAAGGGAGTTTTTTGATGAAGGTACCTATAGCAAAACGCGAGCCTTTTGTGCACGAGATTCATGGTGATGTGCGGGAGGATGATTATTATTGGATGAGGGATCGTTCGAATCCGGATGTGGTTGAGTATTTGGAGGAGGAGAATGCGTATTATCGTGAGGTGATGACGCCTCTTGAAAAGCAGACGAATGAGATTTATGAGGGTATGGTGGCCCGTGTGCCTGAGGCTGAGGTGAAGGTGCCGGTTCAAAACGGGGCGTATTTTTATTATTCCCGTTATGATAAAGAGCAGCAGTATCCGGTTTATGCGCGTAAAAAGGCGGCGAACCGATCACTTTTAGCTGAAGCGTCTGAAGAGATCATTCTTGATTTAAATGAGCTTGCCGGAGAGGACGATTATTTGAGCGTATCTTTGCAGCGGTTGAATGAGGAGCAGACGAAGCTTGCTTACCTCGAGAACCGCGACGGCTCAGACCGTTATACGATTTACGTGAAAGATCTTCAAACAGGTAAGCTGCTGTCTGATAAAATCAGTGACGTTTATATTTACAGCAGTGTGGAGTGGAGTCAGTGCGGTACATACCTTTTTTATGTAACGGTTGATGAGGTGCAGCGCCCTTGCTATTTGTGGCGCCACGAGGTTGGCAGCACGGAACCTGATACGCTTTTATATGAAGAAAAGGATTCAACGTTTGCATTAATCATTTCAAAAACGCAAAACGGCAAGTATATCACGGTGAATTCAGGGTCAACGATGACAGATGAGGTGCGCCTGGTTGATGCTGAAAATCCGCTGGCACCAGTTCAGCTTGTCGATGAGCGACGCAGAGGGATCAAGTATGATGTGGAGCATTGGGGTGAGGATCTGCTCATTCTGACAAATGAAGACGCGCTTAATTTCAAGCTTGTCCGCTGTTCTGTAAAGGATTTTTCAAAGCGTGAGGAAGTAATCCCATACGATGAAAACCGCTACCTTCAGTTTGTGTATCCAACGCTAAGTAAGCTCTTCATTTACGGGCGGGCAAATGGGCTGACACAGATCTGGACAATTGAGGACAACAGTCTCCAGCAGCTTATCTGGGATGAATCACTGTACACCCTTTCAATTACCGGCGGGCAAAGCTATGATTCGCCTGAGCTTTTAGTCGAATACGAATCCCTGCTGACACCGGATACGATTTACAGTTTACAGATCGCTACAGGTGAAAAAGAGACGATTCACACCGCAACGGTAAATGGAGCGTATCATCCTGAAGATTATCATCAGGAGCAGCTGTGGGCTACTGCACGTGACGGCGTGAAGGTGCCATTGATGGCTGTTTATAAAAAAGCTGCACTTGATAACGGACCTGCTCCTCTGATTCTGACAGGCTACGGATCGTACGGTGCCAGCAGTAACCCTTACTTCAACGCCTACCGTCTGCCGATTTTAGATAAAGGCGTGATCTTCGTTACGGCACAGGTGCGCGGCGGAAGTGAAATGGGCCGCCACTGGTACGAAGACGGAAAAACACATCAAAAACTCAATTCGTTCTACGACTTTATCGATGTAGCGCGCTTTTTAATCGAAGAAGGCTACACCACAACTAATCAAATCGCTGCACGCGGTGGCAGTGCAGGCGGCTTGCTTGTTGGAGCCGTGTCGAATATGGAAGGCTCACTTTTCAAAGTAATCGTGCCGGAAGTGCCTTTCGTTGACGTTCTAACAACGATGCTTGATGAAACGATTCCATTAACCACGCTGGAGTGGGATGAGTGGGGCAATCCGAAAAATGAAGAGGATTACAACTATATGAAATCCTACAGCCCATACGACAATGTTGAAGAAAAAGACTATCCACACCTGTACATCACAACAGGCCTGAACGACCCGCGCGTCGCCTACTGGGAACCCGCCAAATGGGTCGCCAGACTGCGCACCATGAAAACAGACAACAACACCCTCGTCCTGAAAACCAACATGGGCGCCGGCCACTTCGGCGCATCCGGCCGCTTCGACCAACTCAAAGAACTGGCCGAATACTACGCATTTGTGTTCGATAAATTAGGCGTGGAGTGAAGCGTGGGGACGTATATTCTGAATCATTCGGTTTATGAAGGATTTGGGATTGCGTCCTTTTTCTCTCATGACAATAAGGAGGCATAAACATGATCTATCTCGTACTCATCATCTGCGGCATTTTCATTTGGCTGTATATGAAGTATCAAGTTCAGACAATGTCCCTATTCAGCAATCTGATGGCAAAAGGATGGAAAGGTGTTAATCAGGAAGAGTCTATTCACATCCGCTGTTCTCATTGCAGCAGTGTGATCAGAAGAGGTAGTACAACTCCTTATTGTACGAAGTGCAATAAGTTTGTGTGATGCACGGGGACGTACATGTTGAATATTTCAGATTAAGAAAGATTCAACATATACATCCCGCGTTACTCACATTTCACAAAAGATTTCTTCTACCCATTTCCTGCTCCATCTCATCAATTTGACGAACATGGTGCCTGAAATGCATGTCAACCAGATCTAACCACTCTCTTGCATTGAGCCAACCGAAGCCTCCATGTTCAATTTTAAATTTAGGATTCATTTCATCTACTTCGTTTTCCAACTGATTCACCCTGATCAAAACCTCATTTAACCTTCTCATAAGCGAGTCTTTACTCTCGTCATTTTTAGGTGGTGCATTCAACTCTTTTGGTAATTTGATCTTGATGGGAGGAAAACCACCTACCTCAAACAACTGGGCGCCAAAAGCTGTTTTCCCCTGTTGTTGCTCCTGTTTTAACGTTGCACAAGCTTCCACTTCATCTAGATATTCATGCGCCACAACAATGACATGATCATACACCTGGCTGATCGACCACACATCCTCAGCTGGTTGATATCGCAGCTGAAGCATTGAGTATGTTTCCAAAGCGCTCTTGTATCTTTCAATTACGTGTTGTCTGTTCAAAACAACCGCTCCCTTTGAAAAGATTTTTTTCACTTTAGTAGTCTCTGATAATCAAATCCGACGAAACCGGCTTCCTGCCAATCTCCCGCGCCCAAATCGATAGCTGTCCAATATGATGAATTTCATGTGAAATCAGGTGTCTGATGATTTTTCCATATGTAAAGGAACGCACATATCCATTTCTGCCCGTGATGTGAACAATCTGATCTTCAAGCTCGCCGTTCCAGCCATCAATCACCGGCTTTGTCACCGTCTTCGTGAATTCTGAATAAGCCCTTATATCCTCCAGCGTGCGAATCTCCTCGCGCCCTGCATAAACCACAGGCTCCTGAATCAAATGATTGATCCAGAGCAACTCACAATCCACGACATGCACCAGATTCTGAAACAAACTTTCCATTCCACCCGTTCGTTTCACAAACAACTCTTCCTCCGCCAAAGACTCACACCACACAAACCAATCCTCACGCACCTGCCAATTGTACAAAAACAAATCGATCAACTTAATATCCCCTTCATCTATATGATTAGTTCTATTTTACGCTAGTTTCGTAAACTTGGGTCTGTGTCACTAAAGTCTACCTACCAAAAAGAGACGCATTCCTTAAACGAGTCAAGAAATGTGTCCCTTATTTCTATGTCTTACTCAAATCAATAACACGCGTAAAATAGGATAGAATATCCTGATTATGCGTGACGACAACAATGGTTTTCCCCTGATCGTTCAGGCGTTTTAAGTAGTCCATAATGACTTTTTCATTTTCAACATCTAGACTGGCCGTCGGTTCATCTGCCAAAATAAGGTCGCTTTCCTGTAAGATCAGGCGGATGATTGCGATACGCTGTTGTTCTCCTCCACTCAGCTGATAAACTTTTTTATCTTTTAAATGTGAAAGATTAAACTCCTCCAAAAGTGCACTGATTTTTTCCCCGCGCTGCTTTTTATTAAGTTTTTTATATTCCAAAGCCAGGTTCAGGTTCCATTGCACACTTTCCTCTTCAACGAGCCCGTAGTTTTGAAACAAATAACCAATCTTTTCTCTTCTCAGCAGCATGGTTGTTTTAGAATGCAGAGAAGGATTCTTCTGGCTCCATAATAAAATATCACCTGCTGAATGTTTTGTAATCAAACCCATGATATTCAGTAAAGTGGTCTTTCCCCTTCCGCTTTTTCCGACAATGGCAACCATTTCTCCCTGATTGATCGAAAGACTGATATTCGAAAGAGCCTCTTCTTTACCATAGCGTTTCGTGACACCACTTAATTCTATTACAGCTGACATGGTTAACCTCCTTTAATCACCTGATCAACATTTTTGCTGATGATTTTTCTATACAGATAAAGTAACACGACAAAATCGAGGAATAATACACCAACATAAAACAGGACATTGAACGCCACAAAAAGCTTCAACATGACCGCAAGTGTTAAGATAATCCAAATCGTAAAATGCGACTTGAATATTTTAATAAAGCTGAAGCCATGAATGTATTGCATTGCATACTTTCTGCTGTTTGAAACAATATCCACGTAGTTTGAAATATAAATAATGAATAATAAAGTGAGTAAAAACAGGACAGAAAAAACGAGCAGGTGATCCATAATGAATTCAGTGAAGTGTAATCTATCCATATAAGGTGTCAGTAACGTTCCAGCGTTAACAAGGCTGCTTAGACCATTTTGAGCCAGAGACTGATTGAACACTTCCCTGCTGTCGAGCTGGAAATAAAGATCTCCCCGGTTTAATAAATCATAATAATAAAGGCTGTCAAAGTTTCCATGATCAATCAGGATAATGGTATCCTTTAACATACTTTGACTCTCTTCGCTTCCCGGCACCGTCTGACCTAACAATTCATATTCTTGATCATTCGCCAGATAGATGATATCCAGATTTGTAATCGTCTGTTGCTCATTTTGATCAAGTCCGAAAAATTCATTATAGTTCAGGAGAAGATTGTAGTGCTCTATGTAAAATTCCTTCACCTCGGACTCCTGGGGTTGATATTTTTCCGGAACAAGAATTGTTGGGTTCTCTGACTGAAGGTTTTCTATTTGATTGCCGTCCGCATCTTTGAGAGACATAAAGCGGTTAACGTACCGCTCATTAGCCACAATAAAATTTTCAGTGATGGACCCTAAGATATCTTCTTTTCTCAGTCCCTGCATCTCTAAATAACCTGGTGATAATAACTCTAAAACATAAGCATCATTGACATAAAGCTCTTCCTGTTGATCAAACTGATCATACATGTTTTTAATGGACGCTCCATATTCCTCTATCAACTGAAGATCCATCCGGGCCTTCGTATCTTCAGCGTAATTGTATCCATTTGAAGTAAAGAAACCTTCCAATTGTCTATATTGCTCAAGATCTTGGGACTTCTGTTGATAATCCTGATAGGTCTCAATAAAAGCGGATACAGATAATGTAATCGAGATCATCAATACAATTTTAGTTGTATATAAAGCGATATTTGATCTGTTTGAATACACCTTATTTTTCACCATTAAGTGTATATCTATATATCTCAGGCTTATTTGAGTGATGAGCAAAAGAATGATATTGATAAAAATAATGAAAAGGAGAAACAGGCTCAGTAAGATAAAATATCTAAGAACAAAAGTAGAGCTGACCAGATAAAAAATGGCGTGAAGCGTTACAATAACGAAGAAAATAATGATTTCCATTTTGATAAACTCAGTCAGTGAGGCAGCGACCATCCTGCTTTTTGAAAAACCCAGCATCTTTTTGATCGCATTGATCTTGATCCGTGTAAATGTATAAATAAATAGAACCAACTGAGTCAGAATCAGTAAAATAGCGAAGTTTAGCGCATTGTTCTTCACGATCTGATTGTAGGCAATATTATTTTCATAAGGTTCGATTGTCACGCCAACGGCTTCTGCAGAACGAGTCACATCCTGAAAAGAAAGATCCGTATAAAATACGCCATTACTATCAATAAAATCCTCTTTTTCTAATGGATGATAAGTAAATGTCGTATCGGCTGAAATCGATTTAGGTTTATGTATATCTTGAACCTGACTGTGATACACCTCATAAATAAACGTCTGATTTGAAGACACAGGCGTTTTAATCAACTGCAATGCACAGCCATCCTCTGCCAGACACTGACTTTCAAAATCACTATAAAGAGCATTCAACTCGTTGCCAGAAAACCCCTCAATGATATATGCATCAAGAGACTGATCCCCCAGATTATTTAACTCATATATGTCATAAACAGATTTGTTAAAAATATATGACAGCAAAAACAATTGCCCTATTAAAAACAAAAACAATAACTTTTTCATGATTCCTCCTTATTTCAAAGCTAGCCACTGTAGACTGCAGGAACAGATCCCACCTCTACAATTTTACAATATAAGGATTGAAAGTGGTATAATTTGTTTTATAAAGGTATTTTAGGAAATCAATAAGGAAAGCGGGAGTATCATGGAGCAAACAAACATGGTTATGCAGCTGGCTTATACGAAGGGCTTGTATAGGAAGTAGCGTAGACTCTACTCTACATTAATTTTCTAATCTCCTCCTCCAACACTAGCAGCCCCTTTTCAATTTGTTCGTAACCACTATACGCATATGAAATTCTCAGGTGGTAGTAATTGCCCGGATCGTAAATATACCCTGGATTGATCAGGACGTTGCGTTTGATCATTCTTTGAAAGAGCGTTTTTGTGACGACAGGTTTGTTCAATTTCAACCAGATGTAGAATCCACCCTTTGGTGAGTTCCACTCAGCGATGTCCATGAAGTGCTGAGTCAGAATTTCCTCTGCATATGCTGCTCTTTCTTTCAAAGACCGGCGAAGCTGAACGAGATGCTGATGATATTGATTAGATTCCAGCCACTGAGCAGCGATTTCCTGAGAGATCGCACTACTACCGTAATCAAGCTGCATTTTCAGATCCGCTAAATGATCAATGACAACTTGAGGACCCGTGATCCAACCAACACGCAGCCCAGGGCTTAACATTTTAGATAGGCTGCCAATATGCAGCACTTGTCCGTCGGGATCCAGCGACTTCAGAGATTGTGGCGCTTCTTCAAAGGTCAGTTCCTGATAGACGCCATCTTCAATAATCGGAAGTCGAAGTGATTTACACTGATCTAAAATACGCTGTCGTTCCTCAACGGACAAAATCGTCCCAGTTGGATTATTTAACGTTGGAATTGTGTAAAAAAACGAATGGTTTTTCGCATCCGGAGCACTATTTTCTGATTGCCAATGGATATTCTCAGTCGGGATCGAAGGCAGTGAATGTAAGTACGATGAACCACCAACATAGATATTAGCCTGCGCACCAATCAAACCAATCGAAACGAGTTGTAAAGCCTGCAAGCCACCTGATACGATGAGAATGTTTTCCTCCGAGGACACAATGCCAAGCTTCTTCAAATGCTTTACTAAAACATGCCTCAACTTTAAAGATCCCTTAGGTTCGGAATAACCAAGGTCCCTGCTTACGAGTTTGATTTCACTCATCAAATGCTGTATTTGATCAGACGGTATAAGTTCCGGAGACAACTCCCCTGTTCCTAACCGAATAAGGTCAGGATTTTTTTCATGTTCATTGATCAACTGGATCGTTTGAATGTTCGATTGATAATCACTTTGACTGATTCGGGAACGCCAGTCTGGTGACGTATTTTGCAAAAAATCCTCCCACCCGGTTGAACTTACATACACCCCACTTCCAGCTTTTGAAGTTAATAACCCTTCTGCTTTCAGCTCATCCAGCACCTGTACAATTGTGCTCCTATTCACCCTTAATTGTTCAGCTAACTTTCTCTGAGTGGGTAGTCTGGTTCCCGAAGGCCAAACACCCTGCCTGATCTGGCCTATGATCCAGTCTTGTATTTGCTTAAATAGCGGTGTGCCTGATGCACGATCCGGTGTCCATCCCATACCTATACTCCTTTAAATTGGTTGGTTCTAAAATCAACCAATTGGTTGTTCATTTACTTTACATGACCGTTTAAGATGAAACAAGTAAGGAGTGATCAATCATTTTAAGTGCATTTATTCACGGGTTTATTTTATCAGCGGCTTTGATTTTGCCGCTCGGTCCACAGAACATTTTTATTTTCAATCAGGGTGCAGCCCACAGGAAATTTGTGATGGCACTTCCTGTTGTCGTGACGGCCGCACTGTGTGACACGTTGCTGATTCTTATTTCCGTGTCAGGGGTTTCACTCGTTGTAATCGCTATCCCCCAGCTTCAAATCATTTTGTATAGTCTTGGCTTCATTTTTCTTATGTATATAGGATGGACGATCTGGCATTCAGATGCAGGGGATTCCGATCAGAAACAAGCCGTTCCGGTACAAAAGCAAATCCTGTTTGCTTTATCCATTTCCCTGCTCAATCCACACGCCATTTTAGACACGGTCGGGGTAATCGGCATTAACGCCGTTCAATACACAGAACGAACAGAACTCATTGCATTCGCTCTCGCATGCATTCTCGTTTCGTGGATCGCCTTCACACTACTCGCCATTATAGGCCGAATCGTCAAAACGATTGATAAAGAAGGAAAAGGGCTGAAAATCATCAACAAAATTTCAGCTGTCTCTATGTGGGGCATTGCCGGGTTTATATTGATTGAGGTTTTTCGAATGCTATGAGAAAAGCGTAGACTTGGGGTCAGACCCCAAGTCTACGCTATTTCAATCGTCTTAACATAAACAGCTGTTCCGGATATTGATACTTCAATACCATCATTAAATTGTTTCAAATGCACAAAAACTTGTCCGTCTTTGTTGATTTCATGCCCTTGTTCCACTTTTAATGTAGCCGGCAAAGGTAACGATGGATGAATAAATTGGTGATAGTATGCGCCCATGACTGCAGATGCAGTCCCTGTTACGGCGTCTTCAATGGTTCCTGAAGCCGGTGCAGAAAAGTGGCGTGCGTGCATGTGATTGTCAGCATCTCTCACCTCAAGACAAATGGGATGCACTGAAGCACTTGGTATTTCATTCAACACATCCGGAAAGCGCTCTGTATCGGGCTCCATTCGCTTAAAGCTTTCTAATCTTTTGATCGGAACGATTAATGTCCAGTTTCCTGTATTTCCGTATATAATCGGCAGATCATCGTCCAGTTCTTCTTCCTTCAGGCCGATTGCCTTTGCTACGTCAGCTTTTGATCCACCAAAGGGATGAAATTTCGACTGTGCCTGTTGCATTGTGATGAATATCTGACCGTTTTCTTCACGAAGGCTTATGGGCAAAATCCCTGCATTGGTTTCTATTGTTATCGTCGGTTGCTCTAGCAGCCCCTTCATATGTAAGCAGTAAACAGCACCAAGTGTCGCATGTCCGCATAAATTCATCTCAACCCCAGGCGTAAAATAACGAAGTCTGATATCAGCTCTTTGTGACGGAAGTATAAACGCAGTTTCATTAAACCCTGCTTTTTTCGCGATTTCAAGCATCTGTTCTGATGTATAATCCTCCCCATTCAGCACAACACCCGCTGGATTCCCTTTTTCCGGAATCGAACTGAAGGCCTCAATGTGTTCCACTTTCACTTTTATCAATCGTAACCCTCACCCTCCCATGACCTCACACGTTCCTTTCATATTTGATTATGAACTTCAGGGCTATGTTAAGGTTTAATGTCGATGTATTGATAAATAAGAATTCAAATAATATGAAAATCTCATTCATCATAATTTTATTAAAGTATTTTGAAATAGAACTACTCAAATACCTTGTTCTCTAAATTCTCAATTCTGTCTTTTAGTATTTTATTTTCTTTTTTAACCTGATGAGCTTCATAGAAAGCCCCGGCAGCAAGAGAAAATGCAAGCCACGCCCATAGCCAATCCAATATAAAACACCTCCAAATGTCTATGCTAGAAATGAAAATTCGATGATTTCTTGAACTTGGACAACCTAAACTTATCATATGTTTCGACAAATGGAATTAAATTTCCTTTAGTGATCACAGACTCTTACTCTACGCTTTTTTCTATTTGTAATACCCCAACACTTTCCCATACAGCTCAGAAACTTCTTGCGTGTGCTGCACGCCTCTGAACCAGTCGTCTCCTGCGAGGAATAATTCGTTTTCTCCGAGCTGGATTTTATCGATTGATTGAGTATAGATATCCTTCATTGCGTCCAGGTTTACAACGGCTCCACTTTCTTTTAAAGCCTCGTTGTATTCCTCAATCGAACCGAATCCCAATCTATGAACTTTCCCGTAGAAGGTGTCGAGTTTTTGGTCATTGATGTAGATTTGGCCTTCTTTTATTTCTACTGTTTCGCCTGGTAGACCGATCACTCTTGAAACGGTTATCTGCTTGCCGTCAAAAAAGTCATATTCATAAGCCACAACGTCACCTCTTGAAATATCTCCTGCTTCAATAGCCGAAGGGTCAATAACGAGCGGATAGACTGTATAATCATGGTTCCCTCTATCCATGGAATCACTCCCATAATCCAGTAACTCCAGGGGCTCTTCGTACGTTGAATACGTTTCAATTTCAGGTGAAGTGTCCTCATCCTTTATGACCGAAGCTTCCTCAGATGAAGAGGTTAGCTCCTGATGATTTTCCGTTACAACCGTGTACAGGAAAGTGGCGGTGAACACTAAAAGTATCGATAAAATAGCCGCATATTTAAAAGTCGCAAGGTTTCTTTTAAAGAAAGCAGGCGATGGATCAGACTTCTTCATGTCAATCAGGATCTGTTGCTTCAATTCATTTGTAAACCGGGGACGCTTGCCAATATGGTGGTCGATCTCGCGCTTCAGTCTATTCATCCAGCAGTCCCTCCCATGTCTCCACATCTAATTTCGTTCTAAGGATCTTTTTCGCTCGCCTCAGCCTGGTTTTAATCGTATTGTCAGAACAACTCAGCACACCACTCATTTCGGTAACGGATAACTCCTGATAATAATAAAGAATGATGACTTCTCTGTATTTAACCGGAAGCGCCAGCACACTTAGCGCGAGTTCATTTTCCTTCTCACGATGTTCAAATGATTTCTCCGGAGACTTTTCAGCAGACAAGAGATGCTTCATCGAAACAGACAGCATCGAGCGCTTATTTTTCCAGCTACGTAAATGGTCGTGACATTTATTGACGGTGATTTTGGCCAGATACGTTTTCAGAGAAGAACGGTTTTCAAACTGACTGGATTTTTGATAATAAGTAATAAACACTTCCTGCACCATATCCTCAGCTGCAGACCAATCCTTCACATACAGAAAAGCCAAGCGGATCAAATACTCGCCGTAGCCATCCATCACCTCTTCCATATGCGAATCACTCACGCACCCTTTTTCGGCCAAATTCATAAACACAACCCCCATCCCAACCTTCGTACCCTACAGACGCAAGTTTTCGTAAAATAGTTTCAACTTATTTCTATATTTTACAATACACGAAAAAAGACGATCGCTTGAGAGAAGCGATCGTCTTTTTTGTAGAGATGGGGCCAGTCCTTATTCGGGTTTCGGAACCAATACAATTCTCCTCTGGAACAGGACAATTATTTGTTGAAACGATACATTTCCGGGATGGAACATTACAAAAAAACGGCTTTGAAGGTACAACGATACAATTATAAGTTGAATCAATACATATATTTTTTCAAACAGTACAATAAAAAACTGAATCGATGCAAAAACTCAGGCGATCAGTACAATTTCTTTTCGCACATACGCACGTCCACCAACTCAACAACTACCGATTCACAACAGCGCTCTCCATTCCCTTCCCCTTCTCCTCTTCCTTTTCCACCACCGGCTTTTTAGACCAGATGCTGGCAAGGAGTGGGCCTGTGATGTTGTGCCAGATGGCGGCCCAGGCGCTTGGAAGTGCGGCTAGCGGGCTGAAGTGGGCTGCGGCGAGTGCGACGCCGAGGCCGGAGTTTTGCATGCCGACTTCAAGTGAGATGGCGCGTCGGTCGTCCTCTTTTAGACCAAGGCCCAGTGCAACGAGGTAGCCGAGCAGCAGGCCAAAGCCGTTATGGAGAAGGACTGCGACAAAGACGATCCAGCCGGCTGTCACTACATTTGCTCCGTTAGCGCCTGTCACGGCACCAACGATGATCAGGATGGCCGCCACAGAGATCAGCGGAATGACAGAAAGACTGGCATCCACTGCTTTTGGCGCGACCCGCTGGATGATGAAGCCGAGCACAATTGGGATAATGATCACTTGGAAAATGGACATAAACATTGCAGCTGCATCAACCGGCATCCACTGTCCGACTAGCAGAAGCAGCAGTAGCGGTGTCGCGATAGGTGCAAGCAGTGTTGATAAACTCGTCATCGCAACGGATAGTGCCAGGTTTCCTTTCGCGAGATACACCATAACATTGGAAGCTGTTCCGCCTGGCACGGATCCTAAAAGAACGAGTCCGGCTGCCAGTTCAGGAGGCAAATTCAGCGCAAATGCAATCGCAAAGGCAACAAGTGGCATAACAACAAACTGCGCCAGCACGCCTATGACAACTGGAATCGGACGCTTTGCCACAATTTTAAAATCGACCGGCTTTAACGTGAGCCCCATCCCAAACATGACGATCCCGAGAAGAATCGTGATGTAACCGCCAAATCCAGTGAAAAGCTCCGGTACAAAAAAGGCGATGAGCGCAACGGATACGACCAGCACAGCAAAGTACTTAGCTGCGAATTCACTTACTTTTGATAATAGATTCATGAACAACCTCTCCTTTTGACGGCAACAGCTTACCCGGATTTAAAATGCCTTTCGGATCAAGCGCCGATTTGATTTGCTGCATCACACCAAGCGCTGCACCGAACTCCTGCTCCATATATTTTTGCTTGCCGTAACCGACGCCATGCTCCCCAGTTGAGGTCCCATTTCGCGCAAGGCCATATGTAACAAGACTTTCATTGAATGTATTAGCGCGTGACACTTCGTCCTGATCTTCCATATCAATCATCAGGATAACGTGAAAGTTCCCGTCTCCCACGTGACCCGTGACGCCCCCGATCAGGTCAAATTCCTGAAGCTTTTCCTGCGCATAACGCACGGCTCCTGCGAGTGCAGAAATCGGCACGCATACGTCTGTGACCATCATTTTGCGGCCAGGAAAGCCGTGGATAAAAGAGTACGCAAGGTTATGACGCTCTTCCCATAAACGGTTGCGCTCAGCCTGACTTGATACGAATTCAATGGCATCGCAGTTGTACATATCAACGATTTCCTTCATAAACTCAACATCCTGAGCAAGTCCCGCTTCATTGCCGTGAAACTCCATAAACAATATAGGGATCTCAGGATAGCTCGTTTTCTGATGATGATTGAGCTGCTTGAGCGAGATTTCATCCAGCAGCTCCACTCTGGCAATCGGAATACCCGACTGAAGTAAGCTGACCACTGCCTGTACTGCATTTTCAACGGACGGGAAGGTCGCCCGTCCAGCCATTTCATACTCAGGAATGCCGTACACCTTTAGCGTAAGCTCCGTGATACATCCAAGTATCCCTTCTGATCCAACAAAAAGTCCGTTTAAATGAAGACCGGCTGAGGATTTAGCTGCCTTCGAACCAGTGTGAATGACCTCACCACTCGCCAGTACGACTTCAAGGTCGCGAACCTGATCCCGCATAATGCCGTAACGCACAGAAGTCGTTCCACTGGCGTTTGTGGCAGCCATGCCGCCAAGCGTGGCGTCCGCTCCCGGATCTACGGAGAAGAATAATCCGTGCTTCTTCAGCTCCCGGTTCAGCTGACTGCGCGTCACTCCAGGCTGGACTGTCACTAAAAGATCGTCCGGTGACACGTCGAGCACAGCATTCATTTCGCTAAAATCAATCGTGACACACTCCCGGACCGGCACCACATGACCTTCAAGGCTTGTTCCGAGACCAAACGGTACAACCGGAATGTCATATTTGGACGCCGATGCTAAAATGCGTGATGTGTCATCCGTCGAACGTGGAAAAACGACCACCTGAGTGAGCTGACCTTTATGATAGGACTCACCGGTAGAATGCTGCTCGCGCACAGTCTCATTTTCAGAGATCTGGTCTTTTTCTAAAAACTGATGTAAACTCTCTACAAATGCCGAAACTGACATACAATGAGTACCTCCTCACTCGAATTGGTCCAACCAATTTAGTCCCATTATACGTAATTATCTGAATTTTTCAAGAACATTTTTAGAGGGAGCTTATGACATCGCCATGGAAACTACACCAAAATATAAACAAGTCGTTGAACGCCTGTCACATGAATATCTAAACGGGGAAAAAGCCATCGGATATAAGCTGCCACCGGAACGTGAGCTTGCCAGGCATCTTAGGGTCAGCCGCACAGGTGTCCGGGAAGCTTTGCATTATTTGAGGGAAATTGGTGTTATTCATTCGAGGCAGGGCGGAGGCCATTATTTGCGAGTGGCACGACTTGAGGATGCTGCAGGGAATCAGGCGATGCTGAATGCGAAAGCAGATCCGACTCTAACAGCAGAAATGCTTGAGGTTCGAAGAGCACTTGAATGCGAAGCGGCATACCTTGCTTCGCTGCGCGCCACACCCGAGGACCTTGAAGAACTTAACGAATACTTGGAGCAGATGAAGCACGCAAAAACAGAAGAACAAGGAGCCAAAGCAGACACAGGCTTTCACCTGACCGTCCTGCGCAGCGCAAAAAATCGTTTATTGCTTAAGGCTGCAGATGAAATCGTGTCCCAGATGGAAAACAACATTGAAAACACACGCCGCCAACGCTTCAGCTCAGACGCCTCCCGCTATCAAACCACCCACGCAGAACACGAAGACATCTTCAAAGCCATCCGGGAAAAACGCGCAGATGATGCCAAACAGCTGATGCTTGAGCATTTGAACCGGGCTTATGAGGAAATTCAAGAACCGTAGACTTTGGGTCTGTCCCTTAGGTCTACGGTCGATGAGAGGTGTGATCGATACAATTCTGTTTTGGAACAGGACAATTATTTGTTGAAACGATACATTTCCGAGATGGAACATTACAAAAAATCACCTTCGCGGGTGCAACAATACAATAATAAGTTGAATCAATACATATATTTTTTCAAACAGTACAATAAAAAGCTGAAACGATACAATAACTCGGGCAAACCGTACAATTCCTTTCCACGCCATTTTCAGCCAGAGCACAAACTTCTATGACAAATCCACGCTCTATTTCAGTCAAGATACTGCACAAGCATATTTTCAACGAGCTCCATATAGTCCCCTTGATAGATGAGGTTTTTCTTAGCAACGAGCAGGGCCATGCCGTGGACCATGCTCCACATGAGGAGTGTTTTTTCTTTATGAGCGGCAGGATCAATGGAAGCTTCATCGAAGTAGTTTTTGGCACTTTCGCTAAAAACGTTAAAGGCATCGACCTGGCTATGGATTCCTGTTTTACTCACCTGTATCGGGATGGCACTGTCAGACATAAAGATAAACGAAAGGTATTCAGGCTTCTCCACTAAAAATTGCACGTATCTCTTACCCATTTCAATGATTTGAAGCTTCGGGTTCTCCGGATAGGCATTTACGGCGTCAGCAAGCGCTGAAGAAAATGACCTCCATACCTCTTGTGCAATTTCATGTATCAGTTCTTCCTTATTTTTAAAATGTCGATACGGTGCAGTATGACTGACCCCGCACAAGGCGGCTACTTTTCGGAGAGAAAAACCGTCAATTCCCTCTTTATTCAGCAGGACCAGTCCATTTTCAATAAGATCTTTTCTTAAATCTCCATGATGATACGTGTTGCTCGTCATATTGGATCCCTCTTTCCCCTGAATCTCTCACTCATTATAAAGTTAAATGTTGACGATGTAAACATTCGGCAGTATACTGAATTTACAGAAAAGTTTACACTGTCAACATTTTAAAAAGGAGTGATTGAATATGAACAGGACGGCACTTATTACAGGCGCATCAAGCGGAATTGGACTTGAATTTTCAAAGATCATGGCGAGAGAAGGATTCGATCTTGTACTGGTAGCCAGACGGCAGGATTTACTGGAAAACCTTAAGCGTGAACTCGAGGCAGCCCACCCGATTAAAGCGACAGTTATTGTGATGGATTTATCGGTGCACAAAAATGCTGAAAAGCTTTATGATACGGTTGCTTCAAGCGGTACACATATTGATGTTCTCGTTAATAACGCCGGCTTTGGAGATTACGGGGATTTTATCGAAACGGACCCGCAAAAAAATCACGATATGATTCAGGTCAACATTATGGCGTTAACTGCTTTAACTCGCCTTTTCAGCCCGGCTATGGTCGCGAGAAAACAAGGCGGCATTATCAACCTCGCCTCGATCGTTTCATTTCAGCCTGGACCATTAATGGCCGTCTATTACGCTTCAAAAGCATATGTTCTTTCATTTACAGAAGCGCTCGCAACCGAACTGAAGAACAGCGGCGTCAAAGTAACCGCCCTATGCCCCGGCCCGACCGAAACCGGTTTTTCAGAGGTAACGGGACTTGAAAAATCCGTCCTGTTCCAACGCTTTCAACCAGTCCCTGCATCAAAAGTTGCCGAATTCGGTTATCAGGCATGGAAAAAAGGCAAAATCGTCGCCATCTACGGCCTACCCAACAAATCACTCGTATTCGGTGAAAGATTTCTCCCACGAAACGTCACCAGCAACCTGATGAAATGGATGCAGAAGAAAGCCATGTGAGAGTAGAAAAAAGGTCTGTCCCTAAAGAGTTTGGAGACAGACCTCAGACTCTACACTCTTCTCATTTCTTTAACTGGTACTTCACGTAATCCCTCACATGTCCAACACCAACGTGCTGATCTCCAGCTAACACAATGTCACTTTCAAGGTCCAGCCAAAAATAGTTGAATTCCATCCCTTGATCCTGACCGGTTGATTTCACGATATGTCGCCAGCGATCCAGTCCTTCATCTTCAAGAAGGACTAAAAAGAAATGCCTCTTTTGAAACTCATGTTTGATCGGATGATCATAATATTCAAATAATATTTTTTCGAGAAGATGAAGGTTTTGATTTAAACCAGTTTCTTCTTCAATTTCTCTCATCATGGTAGACGTTAAGTTTTCATCAGAAGACTCAACCGTTCCGCCGGGGATTTGTATACCCGCTTCCGGAGCACCCGTCTGACTAAAAACGAGTAATTGCCAGTCGTTGTTTTTATTTCTCAAGATATAACTCAGTACTTTCTCTGTTGCCATGTTGATCCTCCAGGAACAATTTTAAGATTCAAAATGTAGATTTTATGTCTCCCTGAGTTCTAAGAGAGATGCGGGATATCGTTACAATTCTGTTTTCAAACAGGACAATTATTTGTTGAAACAGTACATTCCCGGGATGGAACATAACAAAAAAACGGCTTTGAAGGTGCAACAATACAATAAAAAGTTGAATCAGTACATATATTTTTTCAAACAGTACAATAAAAAGCTGAATCGATGCAAAAACTCGGGCAAACATGACAATTTCTTTTCGGACCATTTTCAGCCAGAGTGTAGAATCATAGACAGATCCTTTCCTTGTCTGACTATACCTACCTCTCATAAACCTTACCAGGCAATCCCGGACTTTTTACGATTTTGACACTTCCATCCCTCAGATCCACTTCAAGGCCTTCATACTCGAATATTTCAAAAGGCTTATCTGTGATGTAGCTGATGGTAGCCATAGGGATAAAGGTTATTTTTTCAGCTAAAGGATTCAAATCACTCAGAGTTGCGGTCCACCTGAGATCTTCCCTTGTTATATCATAATAGTAAGAATTTCCTCCATTATAAGGAACGTCGTATCGGTTCCCTCTATCGTCTATCGCAAATAATTCTGCTTCTACAGAAAAGGTCTCTGAATAAACATCAGGATCCACCAGCTGCTGATAGGCAATATCAACCTGATCACCCGACAACGAAACTTCTGTAAAATGAATATCAACATATTGTTCAGTCAGCGTTTCATCTAATGGATAAACGGCTTCTTCAGGTACTTCAGTGACTCCTGATCCAGCACCATTCAAATATTCCACATTTACAAATGGCAAGTAAGACAATATCTGCTGACCTGTTGGTGTCGTATATATTAATGTTCCGCTTAGTCCAATAAATAGCAGCGCTGCTGATGTATGTTTTCCATACCTTGTTCTCTTCGTTTTTCTTACATTATGATTAAATACAGAATGATTAATGATCTGATTTAGCCGATCCTCCGGCAATGGAGTAGAATTAATGGCACATTTAATTGAATCTCTTTCCAGATTCATCCTCATACACTCCCTTCAATTTACTTTTCAAACTCGACAACCCTCTGTGAATATTGGTTTTAACCGTTCCAATGGGGCAATCTAATACATTTGCGATATCCTGGATCGACAAATCCTGATAAAAACGAAGCATTAGTGCCGTCTTATATTTATCAGGAAGTGCTTCAAGCGCACCCTTTACGTCCATTCCATGCGCAAGCGTACCTGAAAAGTCCTGATGTCCAGGTTGCTTTAAAAGTTCAATCATCAAATTCAACCGCTTACCCTTTCTTTTTACCGACAAGGATTCATTAATACAAATCCTCGTAAGCCAGGTTGAAAAGTATTCAGGTTTCTTTAACTGATGGATCGATTCAATGCATTTCAGAACCGTCTGCTGAAAAATCTCCACCGCTTCATCTTCATTTCTCACATAAGCAAAAGCCATCCGGTAAAGCTTTGATTTCTCAGCATGCAACAACTCCTGCAGCGCATACCGGTCACCACCGATCGCGCGTTTCACTCTATCAAGATCATGCTCCAATAGGCTCAACTCCTTTGACTATTAGAGTAACGTCAGCAGGAAAACGTTTCATAAAATTAAAATATGGACAAATCTATTCGTTTTCTCATTGAAAATAAGTCTACTACTCTGCGTGTCATTATTTTCAAAAAATAGTAAAATGCAGATATAAAAATAATTATATATCAAAAATTACAATATATATGGAGATATATTTGTAGAGGAAATGACCTGTGCAGGCTTTAGTAAATGAAGAAAAACAGTCAAACTATTTATCAACTATATATCTGTGATGGCACCGAATCAATTAAACGTGAATACAAAATGAAGCGTAGACTTTAAGAACAGACCCCGACACTACAAACGAATAAGATCCCGATGAGTAGCAATTACTCATCGGGATCTTTGGATTGTAAACTCAATGCAGACTTCATGGACAGACATCAACTCTACGTTGCTCTCAGCCCTGCTCCAACCAAACTCTTCCTCCGATACACACTCAACACAACCCCCATTACAAAAGCATTTAGAACGGTTGGCATTACACCATAACTAATGAATGGAAGGGAGATGGATGTGAGCGGCAACAGCCCCAGGATCATGGCGATGTTATAGATGAACGGTACGATAAAAAGCGCCAGTCCGCCTGCGAGAAGCAGGGTGCCGAATGATTGTTTAATGCCGCGCGAAACCATCAGTATTCTAGCTGCAAAAAGTGCCAGCACGAGTACGATGAAGAACGCAAACACATAGCCGAAATGATACGTCATGCTCACAAACACATAATCTGTATGTGCTGCGGGGATAAATTGATAATTCTCCACGCCGCCAAACCATTTAGCTGACAACAATAACTCTTCTAATTTCAAATATAAATAACCCGATCCTTCTGCATTTGCCTCCGGGTTCAGAAAGCCCGAGAGTCTGGTCCGCTGGTATTCTTCAGCTGAAAACCAGAAGAATACTCCTCCAATAAACAATAAACCTAAAGGTACAACAGTCATTGCCAACACTGTCTTCTTTCTAAACTGACTCCACCAGAGCATGACAAACACCATTGCGGTATAAATAAATGACACTGATAGGCTGGAAATGAAAAAAAACAAGCACGATGAGAATAAAAATAATACGCAGATTTGCCAAACCTTCATTCTTTTGTTATTCAGGAATGATGCCCATGCAATAAAGAAAAATGGCAGAGCCAGCAAACCTTCAAAAAAGACCCAGCTGAGATAAAAGAACGGGACAGCCATCGCACCTTCAATTGTCATCTCACCCAAAAATACAGTCGCCTGTCCATTGATCGCTTCCATTGGAATGTAACTCAGCAGCAGAAATATCAACAAAAGCCCTATCCCAAAAAAATAAAACACCCAGCCAAACTTCTCAAGTTTCCGGTAATCAAACAGCATCATGCCAACCGCTGCTGCAATCCCAAGCATAACAATAATGAACTTATCAACCAAAAATGCTTCTGTATACCCTAAAGAAACGACCGGCACAAAACCAATTCCCATCGCAACCACCAACAAACCAATCAGAACCCAATCCACCTTCGGCTTATGCAGCCTGTTCAGCTCCTGTCCCAGTTTGACCGGACTACCCATTTCGTCAACCGCCTTACCTTCTGCCGCTTCCTCACTCATTCCCTTTTGCACCCACATGCTTTTTGCATTTTTTAAATGGTAGGTCAGTTCCGCTGTGACGAATTCTCTGGCTTCCCTGGATTTTATATGATGCGTCACTTCTTTTAAAAAATGATCCCCTTTGTTTTTCAAATTCGTCTCACTCCTGTATGAGTTCTTTTAAATCGAAAGATGTCTTCGCAGAAGGTTTTTCAGCCTTACGTAAGATTTTTCTTCCTCTATCATTTAGCTGATAATATTTCGCGCCTTCTTGATCCCAGCCTGATTGAATCAGCTGCTTTTGTTCGAGACGATGAAGCATCGTGTATAACGAGCCTTCATTTCCATCAAAACGCTGGACCCCTCTTCCACGCAGGAGCTGTGACAGTTCAAAGCCTGTTTTCTCTGAGCTGAGCAGCTGAAGGACGGCCAGCAGAAGATCCTCCTCCCTTTCACTGGACTGACTGATTTTTTGATGAACCTGTTTTCGGTGCTGGTCAGAAAAATTCAAATGCTTAAAGGTCGTTTGGTTCATTGAGTGGCGCAGTTTTTTTAACCGATCCTCCATTTGATCATTCCTCCAATTCTTCCTTCAGAAGTTCCTTGGCTCTTCTGAGTCTTGTTTTAACCGTGTTTTCCTTTACATCAATGACGGTCGCGATCTCCTTTATGGGCCGCTCTTCAAAATAAAAGAGATAAATCACTTCCCGATATTTAACCGGCAGCTCCATGACAGCGGATGCCAGCCGTTGATCCTCTTCATGTTGAATCACAGCCTGTTCGATACCTTCTTGCCGCTCACCCGTAAATGCAGGTTCGCTCTCTGATACAATCACCTTATTGTTGTACCAGCTTTTTAGATAATCCTTACAATGATTAATCGCAATGCGCCACAGCCACGTTCTCAGCTGCGCTTTCCCTTTATATGTATGAAGTGACTGATAGCATTTCACAAAAATATCCTGAGTTAAATCCTCCGCAAGCTCTGTGTTACCAACGTACGAATACACAAGCTGCAAAATATCCTGCCCATACCGCTGCATCAGCTCATCCATCAAAATTTCCTTATCCTCTATCTCAAACACCTCAACCATCAACTCATCCACCTCAGAACCCCCCTTCCACATAATAGACGACGCCAGGGGCTGGAAAGTTTTTGTGATTATAAAAAAGTAGACCAGTGTAGACTTTAGGAACAGACCTCAAGTCTACACTGGCCCACGTTAGATCTCAGGAACAGACCCCAAAACTCTACCTTTTAAATAATTCGTATTTTTCTATGTCAGTTACCATTTGATACTCTCAGCTATTTGAATCATCTCGGCTTCAATTATATCAGGTTCATTCTCTGCACTTTCTCCTCGACCTGTACTCATTACGACTAATGTCCAGCTGTCTTTTTCAATATATAACGCAAAGCTATCTGGTTCACTAGTACCTAAGATTTTACCTTTTATACCATTGATATCAACATCTCTATCAATTGCTGTCCCATCAGCTGTTTCTGCGGAGAAGTTTACCTGTGATTCAGGGTTATTAGTAACAAACAAATCATAATTTCTATCTTGAGTAGACAGGTTGTATGAAAGCCCGGAAAAATGATTAGCTTGGTCTACAAAAGCATTATATTTAAAAAGTTCAGTATTGCTTATTGCTTCAACTTCTATAAATTTTTCTGGAAATGGCACTGAAACATCGAATGCCTTTTCTACTTCAGATAACGAGGTAAACACAGCTTCATCATAGATTGAAACATTACTAACTTCGTATCCGAATGACATTTCCTTTACATTCGCCCGCTCTTCAAAAGTTGAAACTTGAAATAACCCTTGAAACGTTGCCTGCCCAGAAGGAGAGAAAATGAACCCCAATCCCAATATAGATAGGGTCATAGCGGCAACCCATGGATTTCTAAATTTTAATTTCCGCTTCTCTGATCTGGCCTTTCTCACACCCATTTTTGATCTTTCATGCAGATGATCAGGAATCTTAATTTTTTCTATTTCTTCTTTTATGTTATTCACACAAATCCCCCTCTTTGAAATCATGTCGAAGTTTTCTGATCGCACGATAAAAGATCGTTTTTGCCGTTCCTAAGGGTATATCCAGCAAGTCAGCTATTTCTTTAAACGAATAACCTTCGTAATATCTTAAAATCACCATGCTTTTTTCATCTTCATTTAATTGATCAATCATGTACTGCAATGTAATGGAAAGACTAATGTCGTTTACACCAGTATCTTGTAACGTCTCTTCATACTGTGGATTAAGTTGAACTACCCTTTTATTTTTTCTAACGAGATCAATTGAACAGGTAATCGCAATCTTTAATAACCAGGTCTTAAAAAACTCCGGATTCTTCAAAGTATCAATCTTTTTAAAAGAACGATAAGCTACTTCCTGAACAACATCCAACGCATCATTTTCATTTTTCACATAAATATAAGCGATCCGGTAAATCTCTTTCTCATATTCCTGAAATAACTTTAAGAAGGCTTTATCGTCACCCTTTTTAGCCTTTATAACCAGCTTTATAATCTGAAATCACCCCTTTTTAATTTGCCTTACGCTTATTAGACAATTTAATCTTTATTTTAGCTTTAATTATTGGAAATATTTTAAGATCTCAGGTACAGACCTCAAGTCTACACTGATCTACTGTAGCACCTCTTTATTTTTTTGAAAATATTCCTAAAACCATTTGTGTTTAAAATAGGTAACCTTTACAATATAAATAAGTCAAAATATTCAGTATTTAATTTTACATAATAGCCAATAGACACCTTGCAGAGAATGATTAATAAACATAGAAGCGTTGCGACCGTTCAGTTTTTGATGTTAGGAATAATAGAAACCTTTCCTGGTTTCTATGAAATACATCAAAAGGAGGAACTGACATGGATGATTTATTTGCATTGTTGCTGCTTGTGTCTATGCTGGCGTTAATAGTTGGTCTGGTGAAGCCTGGACTTGTTTTGAAATGGGTGCCAAGTGGTGAGAGGAGCAGAAAAAAAGTCCTTTTTTATTTTGGATCTTCTATGCTCATATTTTTTGTTTTGTTTGGAGTAACCGTTGAACCTGCTGAAGAAGATGTTGCTGGAATTGAAGAAGCTGCCGCTGAAGAAGAAGCACAACGATTAGCTGATGAAGAAGATCAGGAAGCGGAAAAACAGGCTGAGGCTGAAGAAGCCGAACGTATAGCAGAAGAGGAAGCTGAAAAAGCATCAATGGAAGAGGCTGAGAGGTTAGCTGAAGAAGAGGCTGAACGTCTGGCTCAGGAAGAAGCAGAGAGATTAGCCGCCGAAGAAGCGGAACGTGAGGCGGAAGAGGAAGCCGAGAGACTAGCTGCTGAGGAAGCCGAACGCCTGGCAGCTGAAGAAGCTGAAAAACTGGCAGCTGAAAATGCTGCAACAGCTTCTCAGCAACAGGCTGTAAGCATGGCGGAAAGCTATCTCGCTTACACCGCTTTTTCAAAAACCGGATTAATTGAACAGTTGGAATTTGAAGGCTTAGATAACGCTGATGCTACATACGCTGTAGAAAACATCAGTGTCGACTGGCCTGGACAGGCAATTTTAATGGCACAAAGTTACCTCGATTACACTGCTTTCTCTAAAATCGGGCTAATTGACCAGCTCATTTTTGAAGGATTCGATCAGGCTGACGCCACATATGGTGTAGAAAGCATTAGCGTGGATTGGAGAGAACAGGCAGTCGCCATGGCGCAAAACTATCTGGACTACACCGCTTTCTCAAGAGCCGGATTAATTGATCAACTGGTCTTTGAAGGATTCAGTCTGAAAGATGCCACATACGCTGTGGATACGGTAGGGTTGTTTTAACAACCTGGGGACACTGGATCAGTAATGCTGTGTCCCCTCTTTTAATATATTTTAACAAGTATGTTCAGTAGATCAGGAGGGTTTTTATTGTATAGCGAAATGTACGGAAGCATTGGTTCAGCACTTTTAACATTGGTTATTTGGTGGGGAGTATTTTTTGCATTTCAGCGAATTGTTTATTGGTACCCGGGTAAAAACAGCTGGAAAAAGGATATCATTGTGACCTTTTTTCAAAGTCTGATTGTTTTACTCGTATTGCCAGTGCTGGCGCATTTTTTTGGAAGGTAAAAGAAGGACGTATATCCTGAATCATTCGTTAATCAAATGATTCAGGATATACGTCCCCATGATTCAGTCAAGGTGCCAGCCGCTTCTTCACCCACTGGCCATTCTGTAAAAAATATTTCAATCTGATGTGCAGCCTTTCTTCGTCTGCCTGCCAGAATTCCACTTCACTGACTTGCACCCGGTAGACGGTCCAATCCTTAGCGATAATAGCAGGATCTTTTTCAAGGTTTAATAATTGACGATTCAATTCTCCCTCAAAGGCACTTTGACTATCAATCAACTTACTTTGATTCCCCGTCAGAGCAATGGCACGCGCCATTTTTCCTCTTTTTAAAAAGTCCCGCGCATTGAATTCTTCATTCATCTTTACGGCCTGTCCGCGGATTCTGATTTGCCGGCCAACCTCCGACCAGTAAAAACTTAAGCAGACTGCCGGATTCCCGTCCAGCTGCCTCCCTTTTTCACTTCCGGTACCGGTGGCAAAATACCAGCTTTCTTCATCCGTGTCCTTCAGGCTCAGTACTCTCGCATCCGGCCTTCCATCCGCATCCACAGTGGAAAGCGTCATCGCATGAGGCTCATGAACATGATAATCAAGCGCTACCTGAAACCATTCCAAAAACAGATCCATTGGTGACGCCGGACTTTGCTCCACTTTAAATTCAGGAAACGGCCCCAAAAGCGTTTTGCTATTTCTAATCTGCTCCCTCACATCTTTACCCACTCAACATTCAGCTCCCTGCTCTATGTAAATGAACCATTTCACAAAAAGAAAGCCTTACATTCACATTAAAATTTATGCAGAGCGCGTAGTCAAGCTGGGACTATAAATCCGTTGCCTTCCACCACCCGATTCCCTTATACTAAACCTAACTCACAAGAAGGGATGATGGATGGCAGATGAGCAACTAATTCTATTTTAAACGTCAAAATGTATACGCATTTTTACGAGAAAAAATAGGATCAGTCTGTCCATATGTATTCCTTTACGAACGATAAAGGCTTATTTATGTATACACTTATCCTTCCGCTTTCGCGCGGGAGGATTTTTTTGAAAATGCGTGTACCTCCCATTCACTTTAACTGGAGGTTTTATGTATGCCGATTGAATTAAAAAATGTACGATTTAACTATGATTTACTTGATCAGCCACTATTTGATGATGTTTCGCTCACATTGGATGAGTCGTGGAGGCTTGGTCTGATTGGACGGAATGGACGCGGAAAGACGACGCTGCTTAAGCTTTTGATGGGTCAGCTGGACTATGAAGGGGAAATTGTAACGAATCTTGACTTTGTATACTTCCCGCTACCGATCATGAGTCCAGAGCTTCCAGTGTATACAGCGATTGATGAGGTGATGCCTCTTGAACTGTGGAAGCTCGAACGGGAGTGTCAGCTGCTCGGGATGAATAAGGCGATTATCTGGGAGCCGTTTTCTAAGCTTTCAGGTGGTGAGCAGACACGCGTTATGCTGGCCGCTCTTTTCTGTGACAATGACCGGTTCGCTCTGCTCGATGAACCCACCAACCATCTGGATCTGCAGGGTCGACGTCAGTTGGCCGATTATTTACAAAAGAAGCGTGGCTATATTGTGGTCAGTCACGATCGCCATTTTTTAGATACTGTCATTGATCACACGCTTGTGATTGAACGTAGCCAAATCGCTCTGTATCACGGGGATTTTTCAACGTATGAGGAACAAAAGCAGTTTCAGGATCAATTTGAGCTCGATCAAAACAAGTCTTTGAAATCCGAGATTGCACGTATTGAACAATCTGCAAAAGAAAAATCAAACTGGGGACTCGAGCGTGAGAAACCGTCCGGTAATGATCCATTCGGAAATGCGATTGCAAAAAGGATGATGAAACGAGGGAAAGCCATTGAACAACGTGCTGCCGCTAAAATTGAAGAAAAGAAGAAGCTGCTTAAAAATATTGAAAAGATCAGTGACCTGACCATTCACTGTGTGCGAACTCACCGAAATCCCGTCCTGCGCGTAAAGAATTTCACCTTAAGGTATGGTGATGAGCCGCTATTTGAACCGATTTCGTTTGAGCTGTTTCAAGGTGAACAAGTGGCCATCACGGGTCCAAACGGTTCCGGAAAAACAACGTTGCTCCATTATCTTCAAGGGAAGCGTGACGGCGTAAAAGCAAGCGGGGAAATCCTGATTCCTCAGGGCATCACCAAAAGCACCGTCTCACAAACAGCTACTCATCACGGGCTATTAAAGGACTTTGCCGAAAAACACGCAATCGATTACTCTCTTTTTCTTAACCATCTACGCATCCTCGGGTTTACCAGAGACGTTTTTCAGGTACCCATTGAGGAAATGAGCGAGGGACAAAAGAAAAAAGTAGAGCTTTCCAAATCTCTCGGTATTGAAGCAGAATGGTATCTATGGGATGAACCGCTCAACTATTTAGACGTTTATAACCAGCAGCAGCTCGAGAAAATGATCAAGGAACATCAGCCAACATTATTGTTTGTTGAGCATGATCATGTTTTTGTGGAGAGAGTTGCTTGTAAGGTTGTAGAGTTGAAGTAGAGGTTCAAATATACAGGAACGCAAATGTTCAATCATTAGCTAATGAATCGATTCATATTTTGCGTTCCTGTATTTGTTGTCAAAAATACTCTGCTTTTAACTCATTCGTCATTTTTTTCAACTCATGATCAACAATAATGAACACTTCGTCACAAAGCTCTTCTATGTCGTTTTGATTATGACTCGTCAGTAAGATCGTATGCCCTCTTTGCTTTAAGGACCCGATAATGTTTTTAATTTCTTTATAAGTTTTGATATCTAATGCATTAAATGGCTCATCCAAAATAATAATATCCTGGTTCTCCATAATCGCCTGAGCAATCCCCAGCTTTTTTTTCATGCCCATTGAAAAATTCTTTACTTTGGTTTTGTCATCCGGATCAAGCCCTACCAGCTTCATCGTCTCTTTTATTTTTGCGTCATCAATAAACTTGTTGATTTCTGCTAAAAACTTCAGGTTTTTAAATGCACTATAAAACCCGATATACCCTGGTTCATTGATCAAAACCCCAGTATTGCTTGGGAAATCAATTTCTTCACCAATCTTTTTCCCTCTAACGAACACTTCACCGTTATCGGCATCCACAAAGCCGGAAATAATCTTAAATAAAACTGACTTTCCGCTGCCATTCGACCCTACAACACCAATTGTCTGACCCTTTTTAACATGTAAATTGACGTTTTGCAGTAAATGTTTACCCTTAAACGATTTATTGACATTTTCTAATTCAATTATATTTTCCAATTAAAACACCCTTTATTGATAGATTCTGTATAAAGCATTTTTCTTGATGACCTGATATAGTATTAGACACCCCAAACTGAGGATGATGAATGAAGTAAAAAAAGAAAGATCACCACTGCCGGAGAATTCCCGTATCCTCTCTAAAGAAGACATGCCAAACGGGAGATACCGGATGATTGCTCCGGTGAAAACACATAACAGGTAGGAAAAGATCACCGACAGAAAACTAAATATGACACTTTTTGTATAACAGTACAGAAGAAAAATACAGAGAAAGCAAAAAATCAGTTCTGCTATTTTTAAAGTCACGATCATTAAAGAAGATCCTAAAATACTGACACCATCATCAACCGCAAATGATAAACCAAAGATCAAAGACGTGATCAAAATAATCCCAATCGTAAAAGTTACATATAGTGCAATAAATAGTGAACCGGATCTTACTAAAGATTCCACCCAAGACTTTTTATATTTCATTCTGATGAGTAGTAAATAGCTTCTTTTGATACCTTCACTTTCGATAAAATAGCATAGAATGTACAAAGGTATACCGTTAAATATAATCATCTGGAGGAAATTCAAATAAAAAAAGTAACCAGTTCCATGCCCAGCAAACTGAGAATACAGCAGCCCATAAAATGTCGTTATGTCATTCCCTTTTAAAAGAGTTGCAATTGGGGTGAAAACCAATAAAAGAATAATAAACGTCACGTTTTTTCTGGAAAGAAGCATACTCAGATTCCACTTATCCATGAATCTAAGTCGAAACTTGCTCAAACGTCCATCTATTGTTTTATTCCAGTAATTCTTTATGATCCACATACCAATCATCGAAGATAAAGAACCAACAATAAAAAATCTGTAATATTGATGATCTAATAAACTCGTTGCATGGTGCAGGATAAGAAAATTATTAAAGAATAAATAAGGAAAAGTTTGATCCAAATCCGATCTCAGACTTAATAACACACTAATAAAAACGACTATCAATATTAATATAACTTGAATATCTTTAAAGTACTGTTTTAAAAAGAGAAACAGCACCCCTAGAAATGTCAGACCGAATATCAAGTAAATAACTGTCCCCATCGCAGCCAGGAAAGGCGTATCAAAATAGGAAGCAAATAAACTGAATGTAAATCTGCTGTCATCAGGAAGAACAGTGTAAGTATTATTTACACTTAAGCCAAGGCCCATAACTAATGTAATCAAAACATGAACGGCTACAAAAGCAGCTGATATACTTGCCACAGATAAAATATTCGATACAAAAAACCTGAAATAAGTACCCGCTCTAATCCACACTATTTCTTCGCTCTTTTTAAACACATAAAAAATCATTAATAAAAAGCTGAGCATCATAAAATAGATAGTATAATACTGGTCTGACATAGATAAAAGAAAGTATTCCCAGTAATCAATATTGAAGCTGATCGCTACACTTTTTATTTGTACAGAATAAAAAGTGTAGACGATACAAACAATAACCAACATCCATATTTTACTATAAAAAAACTCATCAAGATTTCTTTTAATCAAGCTTATTATCATCAGACCTTATTACCCCTTTTGACCTTATTTCTCATAAATCGATACTTTCTTTATGTATTTAAAATAAAGGTAAACGACTATGATCATGACAATGAGTATGATGGGACCCGTCAGTAGACGAGGAACAGTAATAGCATCCTGCGATAACGTGTGTGGACCAAAAGAAGTGGATAAGCGATAAAAAGGAACGCCCAAAATGGATAAAATAAAATTTTCAAGTACTGCATATACAAAAGGTCCTGTTAAAATAACGAATATGTTATTCACAAATAAAGCAAGAACGAAACCAAATGTAGCCACCAGGAACCCAAGTGTCATACGCCACAAACTTAAAACTAAGCCGTACAACAGTGGGTGATTGACATAATAAGATCCACCGAAATTCTGAAGTGCGTAATCATCACCAAATGGTTCAACTGCAGGAACAAAAAACAAGGCGATCATTAAACCGGTGATAGAAGCCAAAAAGACAATCAATGCGCCACCCGTCGAAGCAACCAGCCACTTGGTCAAAATATATTTACTTCTGGATATTCTAATTTGAGTATAATGAATAAACCCATCTTTTCTTTCAAAGTACATAAGCCAAATCGTTGGCAGAACTGCAAACAACGGAAAAATAACAACAAATAACCCTGTAGATTCTTCCCAAATTTCAATGTTATGATTATAACTATATCCAGATGTGTAAGGAATAATCATTAAACCAGCATATAGAATCGCAATCAATATGCTGATGATGTATGGCAATTTCAATTTTTTCACTTCTGCAGAAACAACATTATACATTTTATCTTCTCCTTAAATGTTTAATGTACCTTTTGTTACTATTAAAACAAGTATTTTCAGGTGGTTTTTATAATAGTAAAACGTCATTTTACACTGGTAAAATGACTTATTATAAATTTAAATAGTGTGCCCTCCTTTTATAACACACCTAAAATATACCAAATAAAAATACTAATTGATAGAGTCTAAACCATTATTTTCAATTAAGCGAAACGGGAACGTAGATCTTGTTTTATTCGTTGATCGAATGAAGCAAGATCTACGTCCACAGGTTTCCTAGTCAAGCTGGGACTATAAATCCGTTGCCTTCCACCACCCGATTCCTTATAAATAGAGACTTATCTATCTCTCATCATCCTGCAGCTCAAAGTCAAATTTTCCTTCAAACAGCAATTACCACCTCGATATGGTAAGCTGAATTTAACCAAAAAATCCTCCAATAACTCATCAACATCCTAAGTAAAGGACTGATCATAAGCCTATTTCCTTACAGGGCAAGATCACTATTGGTATATTATTGCTCTTTATTTTCCAACTTATTTTATTTGTCACAATGGCTCTTACCAGCAATGGCTTTGGTGCGATCGTGGTTTTTCTTCAGTTTACTCCCATCACAGCGATTCTTGGCCTTATTTTTGGTGTTTGGAGTTTTAAAAAAGAAAGTAATAAACCCAGGATTCTCCCCACCATAGCACTGGCAGTCAGCTCCGTGGATATACTCATTTTTATCTTCATCTTATTTGGATATGCCGCTTCTTTCGGAGAGTAATTAAACGAACACGCTTATGAGATGCTCTCATTTAGTCATAGTAAAAGATCTATCATTTTTAATTTCCCTGAAACGGAGTGAACTTTAAATGAGAAAAACTGGCGTATTGTTATGCTGCATCCTATTTCTAGCAGCATGCAACCAGACGAACCCTCCAGAAAGCTTCGCACAAATTGTGGTCGTGAATGATATTGAATACGGCGGTACCGAAGAAGATATAGCGGATTATGAGGTGCAAAACGCGATTAGAAATGTCGTAAAAAAAGTACCAGCTGATGTATTTCCAAATAATAATGAATCCAACTTTTTTGAAGAAGGGTCTATAATTTATTCCGTTAAAAATGATACGGATTTTATTATTGTGGAGGATAGAGAAGGAGAAAGGCATTTATTGCAGAAGGCTCCGGGGAATGATTGAATAACGGGGGACGATAATCAAATGAAATAAGATTCACGTCCCATTGATCTTAAACAGAAAAATCGTACACAGCCTTTTGAGCAGTCGGCAATTGAAACGATTGGAGCCTTGGAAATATAGAAGTGAACTCGTTCCATTTAGTACGCAGCGCTTCTTGGTCAGCCTTGATGATCTCATCATGAGTCATGCTTTTCTTTTGTTCATCCCCCATATGGGCCAGTGCTTTTTCAAAGGATTCTGCCAGTTTGGATGGATTTGACAGGTCGATATCCTGATAAAAACTTCTCACTTTCTCTTCCTGAGCAATGAATATTGGTAAAGCTGCTGTAAACCTTGCAAACATTCTTTGCCCTACATCACTTTTGTCGTTCTCGAATTTAGTGATCATTTGTTCATAAGAGCTCTTAGCATGATTGAACTCTTCCTCCTGATAATCCTTGATCGCCTGTTGCATTTGCTCCTGATATTTTTCAGGAATAAGTTTTTCTGCAATCAGCTGTAATTGCATACCTGTCTGGGCGCGCTCCATTTGAAAATAATCACCATTCCCTGCACTGGCTTTTTGTGTTGTTTTTTCGATCAGATTCATAATTGTTCTCTTGTCATCAATACTCATTTCATTTATACCTATAATGAAATTAAACTTCTCGCGGTTATAAAGCTCGACTACTGTTGCTGTTAAGTTGACAGGCGCTCCTGAGTCAGCTCTTGCAAACTGGTCAACGGGTTTATTTTTTATTTGTTCTCTTGCTTTTTCTTCAATCTTTTTTACGTCCTCACGCTGACTGGAAAATGTATTCGTTAATGAAATCGCATGATCAGTGCTAAATCCTGTTTTATTGATATTCAAACGGTTCCCTCCCTTCTTTATTTTACATATCGTCCCATTTATTGATTTATGAAGTAATTTTATGGAATTGAATTCATAAGTAATCGGTTTATATATTAGTCGATACCTGCATTTACTCTTTATTTTTAAACACAAAATTCTGCAAAAACGAAATGATCCCTACTAAAAAACACGAAAAGGTCAACATGAAAATTTCCAGCGCTGAAAGCTCAATCGCTCGAAATAGGATGACAGCCAGTATTCCGACAATAAAATAGACCGGGGTGAACTTTTTTGATAATACTAATTCTCTCACATGTATCAGCTCCTAAAACAAAAAGGGCAGGCGAAGATTCATCAGCTGCCTGATTCATCATGTCACCCATCCCCTTATAATTTTTTTATAAAATAAAGCACCAAGTCATCATCATTCTCACATTTCGCATATTGCTCTAACGGCTCTCCTTTGTACCAGACGCCTGATCCTTCAGGGAGGTAACCCCGTTTAACATACATTCTCTGTGCAGTGCCATAGCCCGAGTGCAGACCGACTGCCAATGACACAGCATTGCTTTTTTCTTTAGCTAATGCTTCTGTTACGTCCATCAGCTTATTTCCGATCCCGCTTTTTTGATAGCTCATTAAGACATTTAAATCCGCGATTTCTGGTACATTCATTGCAGCAAATGGTCCTGATTTTGCAAAAGGAAGCAGGATCACGTAACCCGCAACCTGCTGATTTACCTCGGCCACTAGGACGTACAATTCTTTTCTGGACTGCTGAACAAAATATCTTTTATATAATTCGAGTGGTTTATCCCACCCCTGCTTCTTGAAAGCCTCAACGAACTTCTCCGGATCCTGTTCCATCATTGATCGGATCATCAGAATTTCATCTTGAAAGTATGTCATTTGAAATTCCTTTCTCGTCAATCATACTCTGCGCTTAACCGCTCCACAATGTCCTGAAAACGGCTATACCACTCTTCTACCTCATCATGAATTTCCTGACGTTCTTCAGATGTGCCCGCGGATCCGAAATTCTGAGTCAGCGTGGCCAGGGCATAATGAAATTCAACATAGTCGTCATCCACTTCCCCATTTATATAGGTCAAGTTCATGATTGTCTGAGAATAGCTGATGAGTACTTCCCTGATACATTCATAGTCCTGCATTTGCTCATCAGTCGGATTATCAGTAAGTAGGTTATTTTCAAATTCCATAAATTTCACATAAGAAGTATCCATTAATCCAAGAGCATCCAGCACGTTATTCTCCTGGTTTTTCTGTGCAGCCGCCAGCTCTCTATATTGAAAAACGGATAATAAAGACAAGCCTAACACTACGATTAATAGGATGACTACAGTCGGTTTCTTTTGCATTGGATCCTCTCACATTCTGTTTTATCAAATTTCAAATTGAGCATTAAAGTAAAGAACATTAAAAATTATTTGTATAACGAATTTTTTTATGTACGCCATCAATACAACTTACCGCACTACCCCATTATTCTTTTATAACACTGTGATTGATGTAGAAAAACTTGTCGATAGCTGATGCGTCTATTTCTGCCACAATTCGAGCACCGGAACTATTTAAATGAATGCCATCTAAAGTAAAATTTAATCCCCTTTTTTTAGATAATTTATCAATTCGGGCGTTCTTTTTATAAAACAATACATCTTTCATGACTGTTAACACCTTCGTGCTGATGTAGTCAGAACTATTGACCTTAGCTAAACGTTCTTCAAACACGGAATAAATATTTACAAAGCTGGTGTTTGCCGTTCTATTCACGATAGATTCAATGATGGCGGTTAATTCTTTTATTTCTTTGTTAGCTAAATTGTTCGTCTCACCCACTAGTGCTGGTGAAACTGCTACAATATTTTTGGAAGATCCAAGTACTATATTCAGGATTTCTTCGTAAAGATCTTTAAATTCTTCATGATTTTTCGTCACTGGCTGTGCTTGCACCTTCAATAATTTAGTATAAACATCGTTTACACCAATCCAAACGAAGGCAAGATCACAATCAGAATCTAATTTGGTTTTTAATAATCTAGAATGTAGACTTTTAACTGACTCTCCAGGCTTGCCTAAGTTGTCAAAAGTAACCGTTGGAAATGTTTCCTTTAAAAATTTTATAAAAGAAACGCCAGGACGTCCCTCTGTTAAACTGTCACCGATTAATGCGATTTTCATGCTATGTCTCCTCCCGTTCATCCCCTTTATTAACACAAAAGAATGTAGAACTTGTTTCATTCGCTATTCGAATGATTCAGCAGATACGTCCCCACTTAAATCTTTTATAGTTCCCTGACATAACAAACACAAAGATGCTTCCTTTTCAAATGATCAAATTGCTGCACATCACTCCCCATGTAATGTGCAAACATTGTCACAGTATAAAGCTTTTCTACTTTATCAGACGAAATCTCATTCCCTTCAAAATACAAATGATAATAAGAAGTTGTCTGTTCAAAGCTCATTTTTTCATACCACTTTTGAACCCAGACGTCATCTCTCGTCCAAGCCTCTAAATAGGTCAGGTTCAACCGTTTTGTTTCCTCCACGACAGCCTCTAAAAGCTTTTCACCAATCCCCTGACGCTGATAGTCAGGGTGAACCGCAATGTGCCAGATCATGCCTCCCGGACGGTCCCTTGAGGTACAAACAGACTTCGCTTCTTTTTCGTACTCAACATCAATCAAACCCACAACCTGATTATCCCTGATTGCTACCAATTCAATCGAAGGATGATCATAAACCTCCTTCTCCTTCAACACATTGTCATAATAAGCTGTATTCAAAAATGACAAAACCCGGCAGCGCAGCCAGCCCTTTTCATCATCTTTCGTGTATCTTCTAATGATCATTTTACTCTCCTTTAAATGGCGTAGACCTCAGAGACAGACCACAACTCTACACTCTTTCATTCTCCCTCAGCCAACTCCTTAATCCGCTCCAATGCTTTCGGAATCCGGTCAGCAAACGTTTCTTCCTGTTCCTTTGGGATATCCATTGTGATGACTAGAAGCGTTACGCCATTCACCTCGCTAAGAGTATAGCTCTCTTTCCCACCGGTCCACTCGTTGTCCCGCTCCTGCTGCCCGCTTTCTTTTGTGTCAGCGCGGTGCCTGAATAAGACGAACTCATGGGGCTGGAGATTCTCCACCAGACTCGTAACGCCGTAGCCGTTTACAGCAGAAATGAACTCCATCGTATTCCCTTCCTTCATGGTACCTTTCTTATAAGTACCCTCGTCCACAATGCTCGCCCAGTCCTGGAAGGTTTCATCTTCCCAAAGGATGGTCCAGACGTATTCTTTTGGTGCGTTGATTTGAATAGAGAAGTTGGTTTCTTTCATGGTTGGCCTTCCTTTCTGAAGAGGGTTTTGAAGTGCATATGCTTTTATACCAATTTTTCATCAATGATTCGATGCAGGATCTTTTTACTCACTGCATCTTTTTTTCTTGGTAAACGACCAATTTGTTCATAGACTTCTTTTTCCTCTAAAAGCTGATTAGGGTGAATCACCTGCGCTGTTATTCCTTCCAAAATAAAAGTCTCAGCAAGCAAAGACTCCGGTCTCCAAACCCATTTAGGCAATCCATTCATGATCAGGTTTCCACCCGCTGTTCGAGTGATATAAGTAAATGTAATATCTACATCTTCTTTATGAAAATCAGATTGCCGATCACAAAATTCTTTTTTAACAGGCACTTTCTCGTATCCAGCCTCTTCAAGCTCTATCTCTAAACGCTCACGATGATCAATCCACGTTACTATATCAATATCATCGTGCGGCCGAGTAACCCTTCCAAGTAAAAAATCAATGGCCCATCCGCCACGCAACCAAAACGCTATTCCTAATGTTTTTGAGATTGCACCTATGTCGGACAAGGCCTGTAATTGATTCTCAGCGTTATACTGTGTCATTTTGATTCTCCGTTCTAGCGATATGTAACGTGTGAAACAGGGGGACGTATATTTTGAATCATTCGAAGCTCTAAAGATTCAAAATATACGTCCCTACTCAGCACTTATCCATACTCATTTAGAATTGAATACTAAATCCTCGGAATTCATGTATCCCTGTTCCGAATTTAACCAAGTTATTTTTTCTCAAGTGTGTAACAGCAAGTTTAACTTCATCTAGAATACTGATTGATAGGCCAAGTGTATTATGAGACCCGAATATCCTGTTAACCCCATTAATCATAGTTATTTTTTCAAGCGATGCAACGAGATCCTCTGGGTTCGTTGAAGGATAAAATGCATAGATCGGCGTTGTGTCATATAGAAGATCTCCAGTAAATAAGTAACCATTTGTTTCATCAAAGAAACAAACATGTCCTGGTGAATGCCCTGGAGTATGTAGCACGATTATGACACGATTTCCCAAATGGATACGTTGCTGGTCCTCCAGTAACCCTGAGGGCTTTCCTTGAAAAGACTGATATGTTGAAGGATGAAAAGATTTAGGAGTCGGCTTTGTGATATCTCTACCAATATCTTTTCTAATCTGAGTGATTGGCAATCCTGAAATTCCGTTTTCCAGCCACTCTCTATCTCGTTCATGCACGTATACCTTATCAAATTCTCCGTGACTCCCAATATGATCAACATGAACATGTGTTGTAAAAACCTCTACAGGTAAAGGCGTAAGCTGGTCTGTTATTCTCTTAATGTTATCGATTCCAAGTCCGCTATCAATTAACATCGCTCTTTCCACGCCTAACAATAAAAACGAATGAACCTTCTCCCAATGGCCATATTCACTAATCGCAAATGTGCGTGAATCGATTTGTTGCACTGTAAACCAGGGATCATTAATCATCTCACCACTCCTTTACTAGTATTTGTGTAAGTAAAACTTCTCTCATCCTTTAATAAAATGATCCACCATATACGTCCCTACTAGTCTTTTATCAAACGGTAAACCAATTTATTAATAAAGTAAATGTTTTTTGGAATAATGACACTTTTTTCAAAAAATAGCGTCTAATGATATGCGGAGGTGTCACAATGACTGATCATTCAGATGAAAAAATAACGCAAATTTATCTGCTTCATTCAGATGCTGTATTTAAATATATTTATTACATGGTGTCAGATAAACATTTAGCTGAGGACCTGACACAAGAAACATTTATTAGAGTATACAAAAACCTTAATCAGTTTCGGTCTGATTCAACGATCAGTACATGGATGATTAAAATAGCGAGGAATGTGACGCTTGATCACCTAAAGAAAAAGAGATTCAAGCACCTACTAAATATAGACCTCTTTATGAACACCCTTACGAATAAACAAATATCTTACGGGGACTTGATGATTCAGTCAGAAGACGTTAATAATCTGTATCAATCTTTAAATACATTGAAAAAAGAATATAAAGAAGTCATCATACTTAGAAAGATTAATGAGTGTTCCATAAAAGAGACGGCCATGATTCTTGAATGGTCTGAGGACAAAGTGAAATCTATGACATCAAGAGCTCTCATTCAGCTGAGGAAAGAATTCAAAAAGAGGGAGGCAAGCTTTAGTGAATCATTCAGATGAATTTAAAAACTTATTTGAAGAATTGAAGAATGTTGAAAGATCAGATGCAGATAGAATGAGATCTTTAAATGCCCTACTCAATTACACCGACTCAAAAACCAAATTTTTCAGCAGACGATTCCTGGTGATCCCTATAACATCGATCATTAGTTTTTCTATAATATTTTTCTTGTTTTTTTCTGATATTAACGACAATGCCCCCCAGCAGAGTAGTGCAAATGAAAACATCACCATTACGTTGGTTACAGTCAAAGCATCTAAGACAGATGAATTATTTGAACTCAGTTCTACCTCCCCATTGAATGTCATTGAAATCAAAGATGATTCAAAATTCTTTCATGAGTTGAAGAATGTTATCGTCGATGCAGAACCTATTGCGAATCTAGAAAGAGGTTCCGCAAATACATTTGATATTGGTGTTACATTAGATCAGAGCAAACAAATAAAGTTAGAATTATGGGGAAATGAAAAAGGGATCTATTTTTATCATTTTGAAGAAGATACATTCTATTTCTCTGACAGCAGATCAGCTTTAAACTTATATTCAATGCTTTTAAACTTGCCAACCCCAGACTGAAACTACAAAAAATGCGGGGACGTATATTACTTTATTCGTTAACCAAATGATTCAACATATACGTCCCCACTCTTCACTTACCTCGACCTAATCACCCAATCATTCACAAATGCTTCGATAAAGAATGTCTCATTTGCGTTGGGCGGCCTGCTGTTTTCTTTTTCGAAGGACTGGACGGCTTCTTCTAATGAAGCAGAGCTGGTGGCTTTGCTTGCAGCCGTGAGTTCATCCCAGTATTGTTTCATCTCAGCCTGGTCACAAAGGGATTCATGTCCAAGGAGGAAAAATTCAGCGTCATACTTTTGGATGTCGTTGATCATCGGCAGTAACTGTGACTGTTTATAATGAAATAATGAGTTTGTCGTGGTACCGTATGCGCAATCCCCTAAGAACAATACTTTGTCATCAGGTACATATACGATCGTGGAATCATCCGTGTGCGTACTCCGAACTTTCTCAATCACACACAGTTTGTTTCCGAGGTCGATTGTCAGAGACGTTTCAAACGTAAGATCAGGAGAAACAACGCTAAAGGATTCTCTTTCTGGCATCTCTGTTTTTATAATCTCCATACATTTAGCACTCATCTTGTTATCATCCACGTATTCCTGAAGTGAATCATCATCAAAAGTGAACTGTTGCCACTCATGGATGATCTGGCTCGTCAGGCGGTTCGCGATGATCGTCGCGTTAAATTCGCTCAACCCTAAAAAATGATCCCAGTGGCCGTGCGTCACCACCACGTATTTTACCGGCGGCACATTCAATGACTCTATTTCCTTCAAAAAATCCTGCGCATGTTGAACAGAATTCCCGGCATCTATAATAAGACTGCACTGATCACCAACGACCAGTCCTAAAGTTGGCCGCTCCCGATCATCGTCGTTTGGCATATAGTAAATGGATGAATGTATATTTTTCAGCATGTTCATTTCTCCTCAATCGTTATTGATCTATTCGTCGTAAATGAAGAAAATCTACATGCTATTCTATTTTTCAAGACATAGATTTTCTTTGATTATTTCTTTACCACTGGACCAACCTCCCTTTGTAAAATTAAGATTTACCTACAATTCGATTTTAACATATATTTCTAATGATAAATGTCTGCGTCTAAACGTTTTGATGTGGATATAAACTTCCCCATACTTTTTATGGTAAAATCTAACGATAACATCAGGCTATTTAGAGATTTTTTTAAGGTGGGAGAAATATGGCTTACGATCAACATTGTCCTTTGTGCAACCCGGATCAGGACATTGAACAAACTATTATACTAGAGAATGCAACGTGCTATTTTCTGCAGCACAATAAGCATCAGGGAATTTTAGAAGGCAGCGGCTTGATTGTTCCTAAGAATCACCGCCAGGATCCGTTTGAGCTAACACCTGAAGAGTGGAAGGATACCTATGAAATTTTGCATGAGGCGAAACGAATCCTAGATGAAAGATACTCTCCGGATGGCTATACAATGGGATGGAATGTTGGCAAAGTGTCGAACCAGGAAATCCCCCACAGTCATCTCCACGTGATACCGAGATATAACGATGAACCTTTGGCTGGAAAGGGGATCAGGTATTGGTTGAAGCAGGAGGATAATAGGAGGAATAAAAATTAAAAAAGACGTATAACAGAATCACCGAGATCTGAGATTCAGGCTATACGTCCTTTTTAATCACGAGGTTTTAATATTCTTTTTTAACAACCACCTCAATATAAAAACAAACAGTGAGATGAAAACAATACCATTTGTGATTTGCCACACATAATCAAACATTTGGTGACCTCCTCTTAAGTTTTAATTGAACTTATAAATAGTAAGTAAAACTTAAGTCAATTTTTCTTGTGTACAATTTACCAATTCCCTCAATGAAGAGCACGTAACTAAATTCACCGCCACCATAAATGTTTGCTAACTGCTTTGTACTATTGACGGTTCCGTAAGCATACGTCTCTTTCCAATCTTGCGAGAACGTAACACCGTTGTGTTCTGTCCAAACTTTATTTATACCAGTAATTTGTCTGAATGAACCAGTTGAGTACACGCTTATGTCAGCATATAAATATACATCTGAGAAGCCAGTGTTTTCGCTTGTAGAAGGCCTAACTGAAGATGTTGCCATAGTAGAAAATTCTCCATCATCAGAGACTTTATGATCATTGTTAGAATCATTTAGCTTTATTTCTTTATGGACTTTTTTTGGTGTGCTTTCAATTTCTTCTAAGAACTTTTGTAAATCCTCTTCAGTTTCAAAATTATACACATTCGTTCCTTCCTCAAGATTATCTAAATCTACATCTTTTAAATTATATTCGACATTTAACTCTTCGAGATTTTTGTTATTGTTTTTAATTTTTTTATCCTTCACTAACTCACTAGCTTCAATTACATTCATATTCTCTAAACTATCGATAGGATTACTACTTGCCACCGATACTGTTTCCCCTAATGAAAATAATCCACCTAAAGCTAAACTACTTGCTAAGAAAAGTTTACCAATTTTCTTCATTTATTGCATCCCCCTTTTTTATAATTTCATTTTTAAAAGTGTCATGCTTATCTCGTTCAGCCTAAATCTAAAAGAATGTCATAACAAACTAAAAAACAAGTTATACTTGAATTTTCATAATTGTTATATGTTATAAACCTTTAGCAGCACCCAACCATCCAACCGATCGTCATTATTATGATATCCATTTCCATCCTCCTTTCTATTAACTGCCTCTATTATGTATACTTTTAACTACAAAGAAGATAAAATAAGCATATAACCTTATATTGAAATTAGGTGATTATCTATGAACATGGTAGGAGAAACAGTAAAACAGATCAGATTATCTAAAAATTACAAACAGAGCGAAGTAAGTAAAAATATTATGCATCAAACAAGTTATTCCAAGTTTGAGCTGGAAAATATCGAAATAAGTTATCAGAAATTTCATAAAATACTTGATAATTTAGAGATGGATTTAGAGGAATTTAAGTTTGTCCATTATGGTTATGATTACTCACCCCGGGATAAGATAATTAGAAATTTTTTTCAAATAAAGTTTATAGATATAAGATCGCTGAACGAAATTATTTCGGCCTCTAAAGTGTATTTGATGGAAAATGATGATCGTTACATAGAAGATATTTTGAGTATTTCCAGAGGTTTAATCAATATTGAGGAAAGCGGTAATTTTGAGTCGGCTCGATCCTATGCAGAAAAAGTTTGGAAGAGACTTGAGAAACTCGATACATGGTATTTATCAGACTTCAAATTAATTGGTGTTATTTTATTTTTGTTCCCCATTGAAACAGCCGTTTCCATTACAAACTATGCTCTAAAGCAAAGTGAAAAGTATGAAAACTATATAGATTATAAAAAAATTTTTATTCCTTTTAAATACAATTTAGTTCAACTCCTCATTAGAAAAAAATTATTGATCCAAGCTAACTCTTTAAATGAAGATGTATTAACAGACCTAAAAGAACAAAAGGCTTATCCCCAAATAGCTTTGTGCTATATAAGAAAAGGGCTACTGGAAAACTTATTGAACAAGAGTAATGGTGATAAAGCTATTAATAAAGCTTTTGATATCGCTGAAGTAATGGAAGATGAAAACCTTAAAGTACAATTAGAGCAAGAAAGAAGTTATTTAGAAAATGTTTTAGAGATAGATTAAAGTAGGGACGTGAATTTTGAATCGTTTGGTAATCCGATGACTCAGAATTCACGTTCCTATTATCACTGCCCCTTCAAAACCACATATTTCTGATAAGACTTATAAAAACTCAAACTGAACGCAACAACCATGATGGCTGGCAGCAACTTTATAAGAGCGAATGGGGTTTCAAATACAAGTGCTTTCCAGAATATTGAGCCTTCCATATTCCACAGTCCTTCGTGGTACAGTCCTGAATCGCTATAGAGCATGAAGGAATAAGCCAGGAATAACATACCTAACCATAAAGAGTACTTCATCAGCCTCCTATAGTAATGAACGGTGGACTCCCGGTCTGAGAAGATTTCGTTCTGACCATCGTCTTCCTTTTGCCAATATCTAATCCCGTTCAGCGCAAAGCCCTTTACATAGTTCCAGCCGAAATCCTCATAAATCCCCTTGTACTCCTCAAGCCTACGTTTAGATAAATCAGCCTGATAATCAAGGCGCATCACGTATTTCTTTTCCGTTTTTTCGAAAGTGTAGATCCCCAGTCCGCTAATATTCGTACAGCGGTACCCTTTCTCCAACTGCTCGTTCAGCCACTGCTCTTCTTTCTCTACATCCAAAAAGACTTTAAACCTCTTCATTGCATTCACTTCCTTCATACAAGGATAAAATGTGTTGGAGTCTTTGCTGCTCTGTCTTTAATACTTCTCTGCCTTCATCAGTAATATGATAAATCCTCCTCCGGCCTGAGCTTCCTACCGGTTCAATCCAACCGTGTTTATTCAGATTTTCAATCGCACCGTACAACGTTCCCGCTGCTAAAATAACGTCGCCATTGCTCATCTTTTCTATCTCCTGCATGACAGCATAGCCATGGCGCGGCTCACGCAGAGCTAATAAAATGTAATGCATGGTCTCAGATAACGGTAATAATTTATGTTTCATACTTTCACCCACTATTCAGTTTGACTATATAGTTCAACTTAATAAATACATTAATACAGTTGAACTGAATAGTCAACCTGATTTTTACAATACCTTAACAGAGACTTATACCCTTTTTAAAAATGGTTAGAAAACACTCACCCGCCAGCGCTAAAATATGGATATAACATATGGAGGTGAATCAATGAAAGCATACACTTACTTTATTTTAGGCATTGCAATAACAGTTCTCAGCACTCCTTTAGCTTATGGATTGGTTGACATTTTTCATTAGAACTTAAGTTCGGAATATACCTCAGTTCTTGAGGGCTACATATATTCACTAATCATAGCCGGGATTCTTGTCTTTTGTATCGGTTTTTATGAGCGTTTAATAAAAAGATAGGTTTACTACCGTAGTTTTTTCAATAAAACTGGGGAGCTGAAATCCAATTGAGATAGGAGGATCTTAAGCATGCGATGACTCATATGGAGAAGGCGAAGGATCATTATAGATGGCAGTACTTTACTGACATCAGTCATTTACATGAACATCGTAAAAAAGCTTTGCTGACCTGTACGCAGGATATGCAGGAAAATCCTGACCGTTATATTCCCGTTGAGCTACCCGTATTGCCATTTGCCGATCAAGCCTTTGATATCCTGGTATCCGCACACTTCCTGTTTACTTATGCTGACAGACTGGATTTCCAGTTTCATTTAGACACGCTAAATGAATTTCTAAGGGTGACCAAAGAAGAGATTAGACTCTTTCCTTTGATTGATTTAGAAGGAAAACGATACGAGCATTTAGATCGCCTCATAGACTATTTACAAAACAAAGGTTATCAGGTTGAAGAGATGAATGTGCCTTATGAGTTTCAAAAGGGTGCGAATATGATGTTGAGGATTGTGAAGTGATGGAGGTTGGGGACGAGTTTTTAGCGGGAGGGATTTTTTGAAGAAGTTAATCGCAAGTTTGTTAATCATACTCGTCATAACAGCAGGTGGAATGACCTGGTTTCAACTTACTGGTAATACTACGTTTGGAAAGGTTTTAAGCGAGAATCTCAGCGGAACGGATGATATCACTCATATCATTTTAGAATCCCGTATAAACGGTGAAACCTTATGGGCACGTATCGATGATCGCGACATGATAAATCAATTAATTGCCGACCAGTCAACTGTATCACTTAACAAGCAATTCGGGAGAAATAACGAGCTGTTGGACTATACGATGACCATCCATAAAGGCTTTAACAGTTACTTTTTTGACTTTGATGATGGGTCTTTTATTGGCGGCAACAATGATTACAAGGTGATGGAAGGCAGCTTCGTAGAACCGATTATTCAATTGGGTGATGATGTAGAGTGGGTAACTGGCGAGGAGTTTTTGAGTGTTGATTAAACAGTCATTACTAAAATGAAAACATCAACGTTTATTTCTGAAGAATATTAAGGAGCGTGAAATCGTGAAGGAAACAAAGCTTGTTGAACTTCAAAAAGAACTTTTTAGCTTATTTGAATTAGAAAAGTACGATGACATTCATTTGTTGATTGATCAAGCCCAGGATGGTTTTCCCGATAGATTAGAGAAAACAACATTTTGGAGAGCTTGCGCTTATGCTGCTCAAGGAAACGAGCAAAACGCCATTGCAGCACTTAACGACGGTTTACATCAAGGAATATGGTGGAACCCTCTTGCGCTGACTTATGACCGGCACTTAAAAAACCTCAAAGACATCGAAGCGTTCAAATTGATTTTAGATGAGTGCCAGAGAATTTTAGAAAATCATCAACATATGTCTAAACCTGAACTGTTTACATACGGCCATGATCAGTCAGATACAGGGTTATTTTCGTTGCACATGCGGGGTTCTAATGTAGAGACCTTTGCTCCTTATTGGTTTGACGACCGTTTATTAGGTGACCTTCTCTTGGCATTTCCACAATCCTCTCAGGTATTCGGATATAACGCTTACTGCTGGGACAATCCAAGTATTGCGGTCAATGAAATTACCGAATCATTCAAGGATTTCAAAGAAAACTTCAATACAAAACAGGATATAATTGCGGGTGCATCTCAGGGTGGGAAATTAGCGATTGAACTCAGTTTTAATGGAAATACACTTAGCACAAAAGGATTTATAGCGGTCATTCCAGCCATTCAGGATGTGGCTGCTTTGGAAGGTTTGCTAAAGGGAAATACGCATGACCTTAAAGGCTGCATTATCACAGGAGATCAAGATCCTTTTTACAAGAAAACTGTCGAGTTCGTAAAGCTCTTAGAAGACAACGAATTTCCGTGCAAATTGATTGTTAAAGAAGGATTGGGCCACTTCTTTCCTGATGATTTTACTGAATTGTTGAGAGAAGCTGTTGAGTTTATCAGTAAGCCTTGAGCAGTAATCTGGAATCGTATCTTTTACCTAAAGGAGAATTAAATGAGGAATTTTCTTGCTACTCTTTCGCTGATTTTCATCATTATCGGAGCTGTATTAATTGGTTCTATGATGAATGAGCAAGTTATCGCGAGCATGTTAACGTTTGGCTACACCGGCCCTTTAATGTTCTTATTTTTAATTATCTATAGTACAGCCGCTGTAGTATTTGCTTATCTTGCTAAGGGAACAAAATATAGAGCCCTGGTGCTCACTGTGAGTATTACGTTACTTGTTGTGAGTTTGTTCATTAGTTTTGTGGGTGCGTTTGCTTTTCGGAATCCGTGAAGCAAGGGGACGTATATGGTGAATCATTCGAAGCTCTAATGTTCCAGCATATATGTACCCTTTTCTCACCATGAGTGCCCAGTTATTTTAATAGCTCTTGTACATTGTTTGAAATGTAGTTTTTTAACAACACAAGTTCATTTCTCTCAAAATCATAAGTATTTTTATCACAGGAATAACATTTAACCACTTTTTCAACTGTATTTTTAATCTCTTTTGGCAATGCAGTTAATCCCCAGTTACCAGCTTCTTGTTTTGAAGAAATAACTCCTTCTGTTAGGTACCAATAAACTCTAATCAAGTTTAGCGTACAGTAAATTAGGTCCTCTTCAATATTTTCTAAACAATCCTCAAAATCATTCAATATTGATGAAAGATAATCTGAGGATGGAATTAAAGGAAAAACTTTTTCAATAGATCTACCATATATACAAACCCCTCTATTATTAGTGATGGTAATATGAGCCGCTAAATCTGCATCGACATTGACATCACAGTTTAAGAATTCGATTGTCCCATTTGATAAATCATTTGCATATCGTTCTCTCCAAAATTCACTATAATGAAAATCATATGGGCAAGGATGCTGCCAGACCTTTAATTGCTCTTTATTCAGGAAGCTAATTTCAACTGGGAATGGGGAATTAGAATGCATTAATAAGAGTTTTGCTAATTCCCTTTTAGTTTGAACTGTCATCAGCTTATTCGTAACGACCAATACATCAATATCACTACTGTTCGGATTAAATCCTCCCATTGCTAACGAACCATGGATATAGATACCAATCAAATCATCTTTGATTATGTCTGAAATCCCTATTTGCAGATTCACAATAAAATCATTTATATCGGATGAACTCGATTTCAACTGAGTAACCATTTATTAATACCCCCTTTTTCCATCTCATCTTCACTACATCCAGTTATTTTGTCGAGTAAAGTGAGGGGACGTATATTCTGAATCATTCGCATCTCTAATGATTCAGAATATACGTCCCCCTGCCTCACCCAGATCTTATTTCTTTTTTCTCCGCTCCAAAAACACAGGCGTAATATTCAGCAAGATCGAAACAATGGTCAAGAACCATAACGCTCTTTCCATGCCGGGTACGACATCCGCTAAAGACGCCCAGCTTTCAGATTTTACCCAATCAGATACCACACTGTATTCTGCGCACAGTGTTAATGCGGTCAATGACAATCCCATTGCCATCGCCAGCTTATAATCCTTTCCTGCTGCATACATAAGTAGATTGATTACTGTTGCTACTATTGCCATTATCCCTAATATGATCCACATTTTAACTCTCCTACATTCTTTTTTATAAGTATCGGAGACGTTTTCTTGAATCATTCGAATCTCGAATGATTCACAATATGCGTCCCCACGACTCACTACTCGTCTACCTTCAACAGGATCTTACCCACATGCTGCCGTGATTCCATTAATATATGAGCTTGATTTGCATCTTCTAAATTAAATTGTTCTCCGATTTTAATGTTGAGGCTGCCATCTGACAGTATCTTGAATACTTCTTCTGAAACTTCTTTCAGCATCTCGGGTTTTTTCTTTCGAGTGGTTCCAAAGCTAAATCCTAATACGGAACGGCAGCTGAAATGAAGGTTTTTAGTTAGATAGGTACCTACTTCTCCACTGGAGTTCCCAAAATGAACAAGCCTTCCATAAGGTGCTAAACAATTCATACTTTCTTCAGATATCTTTCCTGAAATCGAGTCCAATATGATATCGGCACCCTGATGATTGGTAATTTCATTTACATGTTTATAAAATTCATCATACGTCAAGGCGTAATCCGCTCCAGCTTCTTTGACTGTATTAAGTTTCTTTTCATCCCCAACAGTCCCAATAATGGTTCCTGCGCCAAGTATCCTGGCTAATTGAATGGCTGTAGTTCCGACACCACCAGAAGCAGCGTGGACTAGCACCGTATCACCTTTTTCAATCCTGCCAACTCGTTTTAATAACATATAAGACAGGAAAGAAACAATCGGGCATGCAGCAGCGACATCAAAGTCAAGTTCATCCGGTATTGGAAATGTAAGCTGCTCATCAGCTACTACATATTCTGCATATGAACCATGTTTAGGAAACGCAATCACCCTTTGGCCTCGTTTCAAATTCTTAACTCCCGGGCCAGTGCTCTCTATTATTCCTGCAGCATCTAATCCCAGAATTAACGGAAATTCACCTGCTGCTTTTTTGCCAGTTCGATTTTTAATATCCGCAAAATTCACGCTCGTTTTCTTAACTTTTATCAATACCTCATTAAGAGAAATGGAAGGAACGTCTACGTCTTTAACCTTTAATACCTCAGGACCTCCAAAACGATCTAATACGATGGCTTTCAATGGGCTTCCTCCTTTAAATGGATTAGGTTATCAAAGCTGTAAGTATTGAGTGATCCAGAAATCCGCGCCTCCCAATCCGCAAACCCATCTGTCACCAACACTAAAACATTTCTCATATGTAATCCTCACTGCCTATCATTTGGTATGCAATTCTAATGCCAATTATTTCAAACTGCTGACTGTAAAACAAGCTTAAAAATGAAATAAAGGGACGTACATTATGAATCATTCGTGTAGCTAATGATTCAAAATATACGTCCCGGCGCTTCACCATGGCTGTAAAACAACCTTTTAAAAGAAATAAAAGGACGTATACCTGCATCATTCGTGCTACGAATGATGCAGCGTATACGTCCCCCATGTGTCACTCTCTACTGCAAATACCCCATCTCTCTCAAATCCTTATACACAATCTCCGAGTACACCTTTCTTCCTTCTTTGTTCAGATGGTCCGGATCAATAAAGTATTCCTGATGGTCGCTAAAGCGTTTATCGTTCATGTAGTTGAGCATTGGAACATCCAGGTCAAGTTCATCAAGATGTTGGAATACGAGCTCGTTCATTACGTTTTCGTCAAAATAAGCCGCGTAAGACTGGTGAACTGGTTCCATCGTCAGGACGACAGGATAGCCGTTGTCGTTGCAATGATCGATGATGGCTTTAAGGTAGGCCATGTTCTCCCTGATGGTGTTGTTGTCAACGGCTACCTGGTACTCGTTTTCCACTTTCTGAAATTTTCTCATTGAGTAGTTGTCGCCACCGTTTGCCCACGGTTGATGGTCGTCCCAGCGGAACTGTTTGAGTCTTCCGGCAACGGCAGATAGAAAGCGTCCGGTGTTGGCGCCAGGCAGGTACAGGTACGTATAGTAATCGATCCAGTTGAACGGGTCGATGTCTGTACGGTCCAGGATTTTGTAGTAGTTGCCGATGTAATTGTTTTCTGTGCTCCCGAACGTGATCTGCGAGATGGAGACGAGGATGACGCCGTTTGGTTTCACGTATTCACCGTATTCTTTTAAAAGCTTGTAGTCGTACTCAATCGTCTGTGCCGGCAGCGCCAGGTCCAGGTGCTCGAGGCCAGTAGATTTAAAATTATAGCCATACATGGCGTGAGAGGCACCGAGATTGATGATATCGACCGGGTGCGGGTCTTTTTTAAACGCAATGATGGAACGATTGATGTTGTAATCGTAAGAGATCCCGACGAAATGATTGATCGGCAGGAACAGCAACACACATACTGTTACTATGGCGGAAATTTTAAGAATTAACTTTTGCATGGTGCGTTTAGAACCCTCCATAGATGAATCCACCTCCTGTCATGCCGAAGACGATGATCGACAGTACGATGAATGTGTAGGCAGCAAAGCGTGCTGGAAACGGTCGTGCAGATAACCACTTCCATGTACAGACATGCTTTCGTTCGATGTAGTGGAACAGTTGGACGACCACAAAAAATACCGTGAAGATCACGAGGTCAAGGAGCGAAAACAGCTCGAGCGCTTGAAACAAACTGAACGGATTCCAGGAAGCAGGACTCACAAAGAGAAGCCCATTTTGAAACGCACTCTCCACCGTTTCCGAACGGAAAAACACACGTGAAAAACACACGAGCAGGAACGTCACTGCAATCTTCCACCATTTGTGCAGCGCAGGGTGCTGGTCAATCCGGACAATGGACGCCATCTTCTCACGCGGATGCTTCGTGTAGTCACTGAACACACGGTAGAAGCCGTGCAGGAATCCCCATATGACGAACGTCCACGCCGCCCCGTGCCAGATGCCACTCACGAGAAACGTGATGATAATCGCCACATAAATCTCCCCGCGCTTCTTCTTCCCTTTACACAGCGGGATAAAGATGTAGTCGCGAAGCCACATAGACAACGTGATGTGCCAGCGATTCCAGAAATCAGCAATCGATGTCGCGAAATGCGGCTGTTTGAAGTTTTCCGTAAGCTTGATGCCGAACATACGTGCACAGCCAATTGCGATGTCTGCGACCGCTGAGAAGTCGGCGTACAACTGAATGGAGAACAGAATCGTCGCGACAACGAGTTGAGAACCTGTCGGGTCCGGTGAATCGTAGACACTCGCCACGATCGGTGCCAGCCGGTCCGCAATCAACGTCTTCTTAAAAAAACCCCAGGCAATTCGCTTCATGCCGTAGGTGATGTTGGCTACGTCAAATCGTTGCTCCGTCTTAAACTGCGGCAACAACTTCCTGGCGCGTTCAATCGGTCCTGCGACAAGTTGCGGGAAGAAACTGAAAAAGATGGAAAAGTAGCCGTAGTGACGCTCGGCTTTCTGCTTTCCGAAGTAAATGTCCGCGAGGTAACTGATCGCCTGAAATGTATAAAATGAAATGGCAAGCGGCAGCACAATGTCCTGATACGGAACCGCGTAATTCAAGCCGATCACAGCGGCCACTTCACGCAGCGTGTCGTTCACAAAATTTAAGTATTTAAAAAAGCCGAGCGCCAAAAGAAGGACAATAATCCCGCCGAGCATTACGCGCTTTTTCTGTTGTTTCGTTTCCTGCTTTTCGATCCAAATCCCGGTCACGTAAGTAAACGCCGCGCTGATGAGAAGCAGCGGGATGAACTGGATGCTGAGCGTCGCGTAAAAGACGTAGCTCGCAACGAGTAACAGCATCCACCGGAAACGATGAGGCAACGTGTAATACGTCACAACAACCAGTGCGATAAAAATGAGAAATTCTATTGAAATAAAAGCCATGGGATCACCTTATAAAAATCAACGTAACTCCGAATAGAGGATCTTTCCATACGCGTTGCGTGGCAGTTCGTCTCGTTTTCGAATAGTAAAGCCTTTTACGTGTAGATGTTCTTTCATTGTTTTTTGTATCGCGTCCGTGTCATCTTTCACCGTATAAATGATGAGTTCATCATCGTTCCCAGTGCAGACACAGTCGTGGCCGTGGTCATATAGCAAGCGTTCAATCTCATCAAGACTGATGCGTGTGCCGTACAGTTTGATGATTCGTTTCAAGCGCCCGGTGATGAAAAAATCACCGTCTTCGTCCCGGTACGCAATGTCCCCAGTCCGAAGCATACCGTGATTGTCATCACCACTTGCCAAATCTTCGATCGATTCCGCGTAACCAAGTGACACGTTCGGGCCTCTATAGATCAGTTCGCCGTTGATGTGAGGATCACTGATCTCGTTCCCCTCTTCATCCTGCAGGGTCAGTTCCCCTCCTGGAATGGCCCTGCCGATGCTACCTGGTTTATCGAATTGTTTCTCGTGCGGAAGATAACTCATACGGGCTGTGGTTTCCGTTTGCCCATACATAGAGATGAACTCGATGCCTTTTGACTGACAGATTTCAGCAAATTTGCAGGCGAGCTCGGGCTTCATCTTGCCGCCAGCTTGTGTGAGTGTTCGCAAGTGAGGGAGCTCCATCTTATCGAATTTTAACTTGTCAAGCATCTCATAGACAAACGGCACACCGCCGAATGTCGTGGCACGCTGTTCTTTGCAAAGTTGCCAAAAGTCTTTTGTGACAATCGATGCGTCCGTCAAAATGATCGTCGCACCTCGTATCAAATGACTGTTCAAGATCGACAGCCCATATGAATAGTGCATCGGCAAAGTCGTGATCGGCCGGTCATCTGATGTAATATGAAGGTACTCCGCAATGGACTCCGCATTACTGAACAAATTATTGCTACTTAAGCGCACAAACTTTGGACTCCCCGTGCTGCCGGACGTCGTAACGAGCAAAGCCAGTTCCGCGTTCAGAGCGTGATCTGCAGGTGTCGGATGACGAAACAAAGTATAATGCGCATGCGTGAATGTGCTTTCCATCGATTCGCTTAGAAATGGATGCGAACTGTGTGCCCAGACGAACGCAGGCTGATAGAGATCGATCAGTTTCTCGAGCTGATCATGCCTGATCGCTGCATCCAGTAACACCGGAACGATCCGGCTACGAAGAAACCCGACGTAGCCAAACACGGACTCTTTATTGTTCGCGCAGAGAATAAAGACTAGTGTGCGCTTTCCGACGGCATCCGCGATCGTGTCCGCGATCCCGATCATATCTGAGTAAGAATAGTCCCGCTCTGCATGCAAGGCAATCCGGTCACTGAATGCCTCCAGCGTCTTAAAATCAGTCATTGCTAAAGTCAACGCCAAGACCCTCAAGAAGCTTCATACCCGCTTCATAGGTATTAAATTCCGTGAGCACGTCATAGTCGATCGACACATCAAACAGTTCCTCCATCTCGGAGATCAGGCCTATGTGCGCAATGGAATCCCATTCACGCGTGACGCCAAGCGCCAGCCCCTCATTTACTTGTGTTTTGTCGATTTCCAGTATATTTATAAAAGCCTGGTTATATTTTTGAATGTTATTCATCAGTCTGTTCCTTTCCATCGTGCATAATGTTGAGAACGATTATCATTCCCGTTCCTGATTTTAGCACGCGAAAGGGTAAGGGTCAATTTAGTTTTGAGGAAGAATGCTACAGGAAAAGGGTTTTCGTGGGTAGGGGTGGGAAACAAGGGGACGGAGCGGCTGCGCCATTTGCTAAGCTCTGTCCCTATGTATTTAGAATCAAGGGGACAGACCTGGAGAAAAAGAACGGCCGCTCCGTCCCCCAGTGTCACTTACCGTTCATCAACTCATAAAAGTATTCAGGCTCATTTGTCTTATTCAGGTTATACCATGAATGTATAGCGTCTGGTGTAAATACTTCTATTTTTTTCAGTACTTCTATGGCAAATTCCAGCGGGGCGATTCCTGATGCGGTGATTAAGTTTGTATCAGCGACGGCAGCTCCCGATTCATAAAAGGTCTCGCCTTTATAGTGAGGGCTTACCATTTTGGTGTATTCCAAGTTGTTGCTTGTGTGCTTTCTGGTATCTAAGTATCCTCTATTTGCGAGGGCATCAACAGCGCCACAAATTGCCGCAACAATGGTGCCGATCTCTAAAGCGCGGCCGATTCTTTCCAGGACAGGCTGGTGAATGTCTTCACTCCACGTAGTCCCTCCCGGTAAAATGACAAGATCATCTTTTCCAAACGTACATTCATCAAGGGACATATCCGGTTTTATGCAAAGTCCTCCCATCGTGGTAATCATGTCTTTATTCGCTCCTACTGTGATCACTTTTAAAGGTGCTAGATCCTTTTTAAAATACCTTCCTGAGTTGAGTTCCGCGATTAAATAGCCATATTCCCAGTCCGACATTGTATCAAATACATATAAATAAGCTTTTTTCGTTTGCATCCATTAACACTCCAATCACATTTGATATTGCCAGTATAATAAAACTTCCCTGACAGTTAGCGTCAGGGAAGTGATCATACTTCATGAAATTTGATTAATTCCTTCAGAACTTCAACCATTCTTTTCTTAAGACTGACCGGCTCTACTACTTTAATCGATTGATTGTACGGTAAAAGCAAATAAGGCACATAAGTATGGAGTACATCTTCTTCAAGAAGGAAAACAGCTTGATTGGAAGTGCGCTCTTTTACATAATGCCCCAAAAACCAATGCTCGCAAATATCATCCAGTACACGCCGATCCCCACTGATCACAAAAGAAATAACCCCATCCTTATCATCTGTAGCTGGAAGAAGATTTCTTGTAAAAAAGTCCCGTGCTGAAAAATGTTCGGGCCGGCTAAATGTATTTTCGGTTGGCGTGAGACTTTCAATTCGATCTACTCTAAAACTACGAATATCATTTCTGAGATGACAAAATCCAATCACATACCACTTATGATTCCAATAGATCATTCTGTACGGATCGACCAGTCTATCATCCAACTGCTTTGATCCGTTTTTATGGTAAACCATGTTTACTGAGTAACCGTCAGCAACCGCCTGCTCCAGCTCCTTCAAAAAAGGCTCCACAGAAAATGAGCGTGAGCGACTGATGACTTCAAGACTCGCGACATGCTGGTTCACCTTCGTTTCCTGCACTTGATTCGAGTAATTACTCAGTTTTGAAATCGCCCTATTCAGCGCCTCACCACCATAATACCCGGCTTCTTCTGCAAAAACAGCAGCGTGAAACAGTGACGTTTGCTCCTCAGCATCAAAAAATAAAGGCGCCTCAACAAAATGATCCAATAAACTGTATCCACCATTATGTCCCGGTTCTGACACGATCGGTACCCCACTCGTTGAAATCGTATCAATATAACGATACACCGTCCTGATATTCATCTCTAACCTCTCTGAAATCTGTTGCGCCGTCACCTTTTCACCTGAACGAAGCATCCATAGAATTGCTAACATGTTGTCAATTTTGGGCATCTGATTCCGCCTCTATTTGAATTATTTTCATTAAAATTAAGGAACGTTATAGTTGAATAAATAAGAGCTATCATACTTTGTTAAAATCGCTTAAGCTGTCTAATTAATGACATGAATCACTCCTAGTGTAATACAACATATTGAAGTTTCTATAATTATTTTGAATTTAACCGTATAATTTTTCTAAATGGAAACGTCTTTATAGTGTAAACATTTTAGGAGGGAAACCATATGGAGCAAACAAGCAGCATTAACAAGGATTTTATAGATGAAGCTCGAAAATTAAGAAATGACTTTGCAGAGATCGTGTCAGTTTATTCCACAGATCTTTGGAATTATTGTAAATACGTCACTGGTTCGCCTTGGGATGGAGAAGATCTTTATCAAGAAACGATGATAAAATCTTTTGGATTACTTCCTCAAAGGTGGAGTGATATCACGGACAAGAAGTACTACCTGTTCAGAATTGCCACAAATACGTGGCTTGATCAGTGCAGAAAATTAAAGCGTGAAGTAGGGTCTTTAGATGAAGTACCTGAACAAAGTGTTGATTTTTCAGATCGTCTATTTCTGGAAGAAATCCTAACATCGTTGGAATCGAATTTGACGCCTAAACAAACAACTGCATTCCTACTATTAGATATTTTCCAATTTAGCGCAGAAGAAGTAGCCGGTATTGTTCAAAGTACGCCAGGAGGTGTCTATTCAGCTGTGCAACGTGCGAGAAGAAAAATAGCTTCTTTAGACTTTTCGAAAACTGAATCCGGTGTAACGTCACAAGGTCAAAACGAAACGGTTCAAGCATACTTAGAAGCCTTTAATAATGGAGATTTAAATAGCATGTTAAGTTTGTTTAGTGAAAACGCACAAAACGAAGCATTCTTTGGCTTCCAGGAATTTTCTAAGAAAGAAATGCTTAAAGGGTCTCTAAAATTCGGATTGCCTGGCCATACCGCTCAAGAATTTATCCTTTGGGGTAAACCCGTTATCATTGTTTTAGCTGATGGTGATCAGGGGCGCGAAATACATGACATACAAATGCAGGAAATAGAAAATGGAAAAATAGTAAGCCATAAAAGTTACTTTTTCAGAAAAGAATTTATCTTAGCTGCGGCCGAAGAGCTCGGCATGAAAGCACAGTTAATAAAACCACCAGTGAACTGGAACTAAAACCGGAAAGTGCGGGGACGTATATGGCGGACCATTCGTGTCACTAATGGTTCGTTATACGTCCCCATGCTTCAAACGAAACAGGCTCTATGTCCCAGCGTTTTGTATTAACGATTCGAAATACTTTTTAGGATCAGTGACTTTGTTATCGATGAATATTTGAGCCCATCTGGTAATTTCCTCAACATATGATTCCTCATCCTTATCAGGCAATAAAGCGTATACTTCTTCCATGGAACCTTCTCTATATACCTGATTAAGATTCAAATCGATCACAAAAGTCATCTTTACTACATCGTGACATAAAATATTTGCCGCCACCCGTTGTTCTTTTAAATCAACATTTACATAGTCAATTTTGATACCTACGGGCTGAAAGATAGTGAATCCCGTTGAATTTTCCATGAGCACACCGCCTTAATGATTTATTTTTGATGGAGCACTGAGAAACATAGGCAGAATCTTTCGTATCACCAATGATTCAAGATATACGTCCCCACAAATCATAATTTATAAATTATACTAATGAATAACACAAAGATAATCTGAGGTGGGAATGGTTCCCCACGCGCTATCTTTCAGATAGTTACCAGAGATCAGGATTGCCGCCCTGCAGATCATCTTTGTGTCATTTTACAGCTCCTTTGATTGGAGTTTTTATACTCCTCTTATCAGCTTCTTATTGCACCTCAAAACAACTTCATTTGTTTCTTTTCTTTCTTCGCTTCCTCCACGGTAGAATAACCAAGTGATTTATATCCCTTCAACCGCTTCTCGTACTTCTCCATTAACGCTTTTTCGTTCCGGTCAACGTAATCATATACTTCGACAGATTCTTTCCCTTCATAGGCTCTGTGAAGACGGCCGACATATTGTGCGAGGGTGCCTTTCCAGGAGACGGGCATGGTCAGGAAGATGGTATCGAGTCTTGGGTTGTCGAAGCCTTCTCCTATATACTTACCTGTCGCAAGAATAATTCTCTCTTCATGATCAGGAATAGAGGCGAGCTTCTGGAACTGGACCTGCAGTTCTTTTTTGCTTAATGCGCCAGTCAGGATGATCATATTCTTTGTAAAATGCTTAAGTTTTTCAACGAGTATCTGAAGGTGTTCAATGCGTTCCGTTAATACAAGAGGATTTCTCTTTTGATCCAGCGCCTTTAATATGTCATTAAAGATCATTTCATTACGCTTTTCATCATGTATCAACTGGTTATAGATATCCTGAATATCTGTAGTGTCTGCCCTGCTTTTAAAATTTGTCATTCTTGGATGGATCAGATGATGGAACTGTCTGATTTCTGCCTGATCTTTCGCATCTACTTTGTAAACAACATGACCGCATTGCATATACATCAGAGGATGAAGTCCATCCTTCCTGACAGGTGTAGCCGTCAGCCCATGTACGTATGCACTTCTGAGCTTCTTCAGGATTTCCTCAAATGAATAGGCGGAGATATGGTGGCACTCATCGACAATGACCTGACCATACTGATGCGGCAGCTCTTTGTTTCTGATACTCTGTATTGTGGCAATATCGATTTGACCTGTGGGCTTATTCTTCCCGCCTCCTATTTGTCCTATCTGATCAGCATCTACTGATAGAAAAGAAGTAAGAGCTCCTTTCCATTGTTGAATGAGTTGATTTCTGTGTACCAGGATCAACGTGTTTACTTTCCGTTCTGCAATCAGAGCTGAAGCAACTACCGTTTTACCAAACCCTGTTGTTGCAGAAAGCACGCCACAGTTCCTTGCTTTTAAATGATCCAAAGCTTCCTGCTGCTGCGGGAATAAACTGGCCAGAAAATCCACGTCTAATTTTTCTCCATAATGCCGTAAATCCTTTAAGACATTCCCATCACCAAGCTCCGCTATTACATCTTCCACTTTCCCTCTTGGAAAAACAAATGCGTTGGTACTTTCTGAGTAAGCTTTGATTTGTGAAGGGATCCTGTCGGTTGAAAACCGTTGTGCTTTTGCCTTAAAATATTCCGGATTCTTAACGGTGCACATATTAGTCAACTTTTCGGCAGTCGCTGCATTGAGCATGCTTTTAGGAATGAAAATCCCTTCTCTCAACACGGCTTCATTTTGCCCATGACCTTCATTTTTCACTTTACCTTCAACCACGTCATCAACAAACTTTTGAATCTCATCACATGTATATCGTCGAACGTTCTCAAGATGTCCCCACTGATCTTTTATGATTTGAAAGTTCTGATCCACAAACACGGTGCATCCCAATCTTCGTTTCTCACCCTGCAGAGGCAATGCAATTAAATTCCCGAGACCATTTTCCGTTAAATGATCCTGAGTTGGAAACATACGGTCAAATGACTTCAATTTCTTCGTCCCTCTGATAAAAGCTGCTTCTGTTAACATCCGTTCTCCTAACTGACGAGCAATTGTTGCAGGAACCTTCTCAGAGAAAAACAACCACACGTGACACCCTTCACCAGATCGGGAAATTTCAAAAGAGCATTGAATTTGAAAACGTGCACAAGCCTGACCAAACGCAGAAACATCATCCATCCAGTTCTTCTTATCAAAATCAAAAATAAGTACATAGCAGCTGTTATCTGTAACCAATGGATACAATCCAACCGTCTTTTCCCCTGACAAATGCCGATAAAGAACCTCTTCACTCAAAGGCGCAAACGAACCATCCTGATTCTTCACCGGCGCATAACCAGCCTGCTCCCCAGAAGTCCATCTATGAGCAAACACGTCATCTCTTCCTCTGAATAGGGACATGTAAATTTGAAGTCTCCTGCGAATAACCTCATTCTTGTTGATTTCATTAGATGGTGGCTGAGATTTATGATCTTCTTTTGGGAGAAGATTGTGTTGCTCCAGGATGAAGCGATATTGCTCAAGTTGTTTCTTTAAACGTTTATTTTCAGCAGTTAGTTCCTCGAGTTTGCTTTCTAAGGACATTGTGTCACCTCCTGGATTGGGGTATAAAAAAATTCGATTATTGTTGAGTTAAGTATATCGAAAAGCGTTTTACTGAACTATATACATAGAGATTTTTTCTCATATATTCATTTGTGACCATGCTAAAAGAACATAATATAGTTAAGTGGGAGGGTGAGGAGGATGGAAAAGCATAAAATGAATACTCATGAGGCATTACTCATTGCGTTGATGGAGAGCTATGCAGTCCCTGGATACCGCCTTTCTCATCTGGAAGTTCAAAAGTTAGCTTATATTCTTCAGGAAACTGGAGAACAAATGAAGCTGGACTTTAAGAAATATAAATATGGCCCTTATGCAGAAAACTTAAACCACGTACTGCAGAGAATGGAAGGTCATTATATCCGGGGATATGGTGATCGAACTCGCGAAGCAGAGATTTATCTGGTTGATGATGCAGCTGAAAAAGCAAAAGATTTTCTTCAAAATGACAAAATTGTAACAGAGCGACTTAAAGAAGTGAAATCACTTATCAAAGGTTTCGAGAATCCCTACGGAATGGAGCTGCTCTCTACCGTTTACTGGATCATGCAAGAAAACCTAGTGAAGTCTACAGACTCCAACTATGTTATTAAAGAGGTGAAAAATTGGAACCCTCGAAAGAAAGAAATTTTTTCAGACCATCATATTTTAAAAGTGTGGTCATATCTTAATGACCAAATAAATTCACATGAAAATACCCCTGATGAGCCTATTCTCTAGCTCATTAGGGGTATTGCTGTTTCAAATGTCCAAATGTTGAGGGTATTGTTGAGTTTTAGAACAACCCTGCATTGGTCTTGTGACTGCAGTTAGTCAGCAACCCTTCGCATTTCAAATGAAACAAGATCTACGTCCCGGTGTTTCAGTATGTTTTTTACTGAATCTAAAAAAGATAGGCAGTAAGGATGTTTTAGATTAATCAATACAGTGGTTACTTATTTTTTTCCTAACAAAAGTGCTATGATCAATGCATTTTGAACCACGATGATAACTGAAAGTGACAATATGTATTCACTGTCCACACTAGCACTACTAGTCAAAGGAAACAAAACAAGAGCCGAAATTATAAGAACTAATACAAAAACACCTAAAACCTTTGCCATATCTTTTAAACCACCTTTTAATAATGTATTGTCAATGCGTATGGGTATGAAAGATCAGTATTCCAAGCAGGGATAATTCCAAAACCACCTGGATATACTCCAACAGCTACAGAGCCTGAAACTCTTTTATGCCCATATTCAAATTTAATATTTACATCTGTAAGGGAAGTGCGGGGACGTATATAGTGGACCATTCGTGTCACTAATGATTCACAGTATACGTCCCCAAAAATCATCCCTCAGATTTCTTATTCGTATATAAAACATACGCAGCATTAAGAATAAATAATACGATTGCAGCAGTTAAAAAGCCAAGTATTCCAGGTATATTAGGACCCGTTATTAAGTAGAAAATAGTCGCAATAATAAACGCAGTGAAGCCAGCCAGACTAAGTTTCCATCGTGAATTGTCTAATCTCCCCATCATAGTACTCCCCTTTCTCATGTATAAAGTAGTTATCACTAAAGTCAAAAGTTCTGAACTTTCTAGTTAAATCAATATTAGAAAATGCAGCTAAAAAATGATTCGGAAGTCTAATGATTCACAATATACGTCCCCACAAATCACACATAGTATACGTCCCTGTGTTTCAAAAAAGCTCTCACTTAGTTACTTAGGCGTATTCTTACTTATCATAAGTTGAAAATACTCTCTTTCCTTCTCATTATTTTTAATTTTCGAGACAATGTTCTCTTGAAGTAAATATTCACGAACTTTTGGATTGTCATATATTTCGTTATAATGATAGCCGGACTTAATAATTTTTTTGAACCATTCCTCTCTTTTCAGTCTCATGATATTCCTTCGAAAAGTAATGTCATCCAAATCCAATCCACCCATGAAAATAAATCCCAAAATTACACTTGCCACTATTCCAAGTGTCATCTTTATTCTCTTCATCAAAAACTCTCCTTTGAAACAAGGGGACGGAGCGGGTGCGCCAATGGCTAAGCTCTGTCCCTCTGTCTTTTTAGTCTGGGGGACAGAGCTGAAGAAAAGGAACGGCCGCTCCGTCCCCATGTTTTATTCATACCACTTAGGCTTCAATCTACTGAAATCATCATGGTCTTCTAAAAAGGTATAAACTTTATCTAACATCTCATCCATATTGTCTGGAATGGTATTTAATGTCCAGACTACTGTTGAGAAAACGCACATTGCTAAGTAAAGTGAATACAACCTCCAAAAATCTTCGTCTGGCTCCTTATCATCAAAGTAACCTCTGATTTGACCGATTGAAAAAGGAACGCTTATTTCGCGCGTGAAAATTCCTATCTTCAGAAATTCATGAATAGGATCTCCCCAATCATATCGGTTAAAGTCTATCACTCCTGCAAATTTTTGATCATTCACAATGATGTTTCCAGGACAAAAATCATCATGTTGAAACAAATTCGGTCGTGATTTCATGAGATGGATATTTTCGTCAATGAAACTCATGATTTTATGATCATTTTTTATCTTTACCCCACAAGCTAAGTAAGCATCTATATACTTCCGATGCTTTTCGACCTTCCTTGAATACCACGAAGGGATATGGCTTGGAGCAGCAAATTGATGCATTTTCTTTAATTCTCTTCCCGCTTCAAAACCAATACTGTATTGTTCCTGGTTCGAGTATGTTGGCATGACATCCCCAGCATCCTCACCCTCTATGTACGATGTAACCATATACCCCCGATTTCCCGCCTCACCAATCGCCACCGGCTGTGAGCAAGTAACGTCATAATCCTGCATCCTTTTTAAGATAAAGAATTCCGTCCTCTTTGATTCCAACTCTTCTACATCAAACATCCGAAGCAAGAACTTATCGTTACCATTCGGCATATGTATCACGTATTTTTCATCTGAGGAAAATCCTTTTTTAATTTCAACAGCTTCTTTGTAATTACTTATTAAAGGGATCTGTTTTAATAATGCTTCACTCAAGTCCTCACCCTCCTGTTATTCATTTTCTAAAAAGTTATCTTATGAAACACGGTATACGTCCCGGTGTTTCATTCTATCTATAATCTTTAATTCCATTTTCAAAAGCCTCTTTGTCATCATTCTCCACTCCATGCAATGCTTCTTGTAGAGCGAATGTACTTTTATAAAATCTAACTCGTTCTGATATTTCTTCACCGTTGGGATATAGATTCATACACATATTAAAAAAGTCTTCACCATAGCTGGAGAGTATTCCGGCGAAATCATACGCAGGGTCTCCTATGCCAGAACCACCAAAATCAATGATCCCTGATATCCTGTTTGTTTCCGGATTCCATAAAATATTAGCAGCTCCGAAATCTCCGTGTATAAGGGTATTATCTAAATTCGAAAATGCTTTCCCATTTAGGACCGTTTCAAAAGAGTGTGAGATTTCTTCTTGAGCGCTTTTTCTGATATAAGAAAACAGTTTACTTTGAATCTTATTATGCAAGCTATGCATTTGTTCTCGCGGATGGCGAGCCTTTAAATTCAAATCTTTACTTGCTTTGTCTTCTGTTATAGAGTGAAGTTCTTTAAGAAATGAAACAAGTTGAGCTGCTATTACACTAACTAATTCATCACTCTTAATACCATCCAAACTATCTCTCCATAAAGGGACTCCATCTATAAGATGATAGCCGGTAAAAACCTTGCCTGGTTCTAAATCTGCAAAAGATTGATAAATAGGGATCGGAACAGGAGTAGAGACAGTATCTTTAATATAATTCAAAATTACTGTTTCTCTTTTTAATTGAGTGATTCCATTTTTATATTTCGGAAATCTAAAAACCAATGAATTGTTTACAATCAACACATCGTTATTCTGTCCAATTTCATTAACATAATAGTCTTCAATGGGAAGATCAGAATAAACCAATTGAATGCTTTTTATAAGATTATTTTTCATTTAGTAATTCTCCATTTAAATTAGTTATTAATTCTGAAACACCGGGACGTATATGATGAATCACCTATAAATCCGATCGATCGTTCCTGTTATCTTATCGTGTAAAGGTTTAGATATCGGTTTAATAATAAATAGGATGATCATTAATGAGATTGTAAAAAATGTTGATAACTCAAAAACAAATTGTATAACGATGATACCAGGAAAATCATATTGAAGAGAGAGTACTATGCCAGAAGTGACCATAATAAAAAGCCAGCCAGGAAAGATATTTAAAGTAAATTCACTTGATAAACTTTTACATTTATCAAGTAGATATCTGAACACTTTATAGCTTATATGCAAATAAACCGCTAATGATTGCCTCTAGCACAGATCTCCCTCCCCTTTTTTAATGTTAATTATAACCATAATTAGTCAGGTTTGTTATCATTACTTTTGATCATTTCTGTCAAAAAAGGACGCTTAGGGTTAACTCTTCGCATCCCGAATGATTCAAAACATACGTCCCCACAAATCACTGATTATTTTCTAAATACACCACTTGATATTAAAAGTAGAATGGATCTCATTGTGGCAAGGGTGGAGCAAAAAATGGCAACCTCAGATCAATTTAATGGCTGCTGCCAGGAACCTTTCGAGTGACAAATGAAACAAGATCTACGCCCCGGTGTTTCCAATAAAATTAAAAGGTCTGTGAGAAGGTTTTACTTCAATACAGACCTTTTAATAATTCAGTCAAACACCTAAATTTTATATTCAGTTATTTTTCACCTATCAAATAAAACCATTATATGAAGTATTGTTAGCGAACCGGTACAAAAAAAAGCTGCTCGTAATAATCTTTTGAATGTTAACGGATCATAACTAGTTTCATAATAACTTTTTTTAGAACCTTTTATACTAATATCCACCATTCTAATTATAAAGAAAAAAATACAGAAAAACACGAAAATTAAAGGAATTATTATTATAAATTGTAATAATAAAGGTAAATAGATAAATTTCATGTATTCTTCTATAAGCACGCCACTCACAAAACTATCTACTCCTCATTGTTTATTTTATTGAATTTGTACCATTGTAATCAAACGCTTAAGAAACGTCGGGACGTATATTGTGAATCATTCGAAAGTCTAATGATTCACAATATACGTCCCCACAAATCCAACTAACTCATAATTATAATGTCCTGATCATGATCCATTTCTGAATTCTCTATGAAAACATTATGAGCAACTTTACCAATGATGTTTGTTGAGACAGCATCGACAGTTCCACCGATCACCCCTCCTGCTAGAGGAACCATCTTTCCGAGATTGATAACGCCTTTCTCTCCGAATTTTGTTAACAGTTTGAATCCTACTGCATGATTGATTTTTTTAATAATCTCAAATGGAATCTTCTTAATCCCGCTAACCGCAAGTTTTTTACCTATTTGAATACCGGTGCTTTTGAGGATATCTTTTGCGCCGGTTCCCGCTAAACACACGTATACAAACGACTTAACTTGATCATCTTTCAGATCATATCCACCCATATGCGCGATAGCAGCAACCATTCTTATCTGCACTAAAATCACACTTGCTATATTGGCCGGAATTGAAACTGGCATAAGAATAATCCCTCCCAGCCCAGCTAAAAATCCACTAGTAGCACTTTTCGTATTCTGCCAACGGATTAAACTCTTTACCTTTTCATCAAGTGTGCCCTTTTTCTTTAAGTAACTATCAGCTACCTCTGTAGCTGTATCCATACCTGGTATTCCGCCATTGATCGCCTTATCATAAGACCAATCTAGAGCTGTCATTATTGCTTCATGCGTCAATTCTTTTGGTTTATTTTTAGCCATCAGCACACTACCGCCTCTCTTTATCTATTGATCACATCATATATTATTTCTATAAATTGTAATATCAAAGATAATATCTACTGGGGTTTTTAAAATATCAAGACGGAGATAATGCTTGACTAACCAAGGAATTAAGGGGGACGTATCCTGTTAATCATTTGGATGTTTAATGATTAACAGGGTCCCTCCCCATTTCTTAATTACTAAATGCAGCGCTTGATCAATCTTATGGCTGTAGTCACTAACCTTTAGAGTTTCAAACGAAATAATCTTTACTTCCCGATGTTTCAAATTTACTAATAATATTATATAAATTACCAGTATTATAGTGTTAAACTGTAGATATCAGAAAATTATTACATTTTTGAGGAGTGATTATATGTATCAAATTGAGATCAAGCATGATGGACTAAATAAGTACCGGTTGATAAAAGGAAAAGATAGGCATGTCGTTGAACAAAAGGCAGCTGTTCAAATTAAGGATTGGGATGAGAGATGGGAAAAACAATTAGAAATGCTTGAAAAGAAACATGAAAAAGAATTATTAGCATTGGAAAAAGAAGAAAAGAAAGAATATGCATCTCAACAAACGACTGATGCTGTAGAGAACTTACAAGTCTTAGACAATGTCTTATTGCATACATTAGATATCGATGACCGGATCGACTGGGATGATTTGAAAGATCATTCTAGCTTTGTAGAACCTTATCCAGTAAAGCCTACTCCTCTTCATAGACCTTCTCAGCCAGTTAAAAGTGCTTTTGAACCAACCTTTAGTATTACAGATAAAATCTTCTCAAAGAATAAAGAAAAAAAGATAAAAGAAGCAGATCTCAACTATTCTAAAGCATTGGAAGAATGGACATTGGAAATTGAACGTATAAAAATTTCTGACGCCGAAGCGCTTAAAAAGTATAAATCTTTACTTGCAGATTGGGAGAAGAGCAAAAATCAATTTGAATTGGAGAAAAAAGAAACTAATGAGGCCGTTGATCTCCAAAAACAAAGATATTTTGATAATGATCCTTTAGCAATTGAAGAATATTGTGATATGGTCTTATCAAACTCAGAGTACCCTGATCTTTTCCCTAAGGAATACGATTTAGAGTACATTCTAGCCACTAAAACTCTATTAGTCGAATATAATCTTCCAGATATTGAGGCAATACCAAAATTAAAAGAAGTTAAATATGTTGCCACTAAAGATGAGTATAAAGAAACTTATTTGACAGAGGCTGCCGTCAATAAAATTTACGAAAAACTGCTTTATGACACGACTTTAAGGACTATTCATGAATTGTATGAAGCGGATGCTACAGGTGCACTGGATTCTATCGTCTTTAACGGGTGGGTCAACACATTAAATAAGGCGAATGGAAACTATGAAAAAAAATGCATTTTATCTGTACAAGCCAATAAAGATGCGTTCCTGGCTATCAATCTGCAACAGGTTGATTCTAAAATATGCTTCAAGAATTTAAAAGGGGTCGGGAGCAGCAAGCTGTCTAGCCTTACTCCTATCGCTCCAATTCTGAATATTAATCGCGAAGATACTCGTTTTGTAAGCTCTTATGATGTTGCTGCAACAATGGATCAGGAGACAAACCTTGCTGCTATGGATTGGCAGGATTTCGAACATCTCATCAGAGAACTATTCGAGAAAGAATTTAACTCAAGTGGTGGCGAGGTTAAAATTACCCAGGCAAGTAAAGATGGTGGAGTTGATGCAGTAGCCTTTGACCCAGACCCTATCCGTGGCGGAAAAATCGTCATTCAGGCAAAGCGCTATACAAATGTCGAAGGAGTTTCTGCGGTAAGGGATTTATATGGAACAGTTTTAAACGAAGGTGCAACAAAAGGAATTTTAGTCTCTACAGCAGATTACGGACCAGATGCCTATAACTTTGCTACAGACAAACCGATCACTTTATTGAATGGCAGCAACCTGCTTCACTTATTAGAAAAGCACGGCCATCGCGCGAAGATAGATTTGAAGGAAGCTAAGAAGATTCTTAAGCAGAATAACTAATGTTCAAAAACCTTTTTATCTTGAATTATTCGACAGAATAAATCCACAACCGTTGAAAATTTCTAAAATCATTCAATCTCAGTCATTTTTAATGCGATGTATTTATTTCTTAGAACAATAGCTTTCTTCTACGATAAAATTGTTTGACCTCAATTAAGAAGACTATTACTTTAATGGGAGGCGCGTATTACTTGATCACAAAAAAAGAAGTAAAAAAGAAGATAAATAGTTTAGAGAGCGACTTAAGAAAAGTGGACTTATCCAAAAAGAAAGTCAAAGACTATTTGGATTATCAAATCACAGATATTGAAGAAAGTCTTAAGACAGCCTACCCATATTTTAGTTTATTGAAAGAAAAAGGTGTTGTCTTTTCAACTTCAGATAAAAAATTCTATACACAAACTGGTCCTATAATTGCATTTAGTAACTTTGAAGATGAATTCTGGGTATATTCATTAGATGACAAAATAATTTCAAATGAATCTAATAATAGAACAAATGAATATTCATCAGTAGAATTAGAAAATTTATTAAATAAATTCGGTTATGAGCATATAATGAAATCAATAAAATTTTCATTTAATCAATTAAGCAATGAAATTGATCAGTTAACTCATGAGGCAAGTGAAAAAGAAAAGGCCATCCTAAATAGTGATTTTATTTAGAAGTAACCAAGTTATTGAGACGTTTTTACAATGATAATTAAGTGTCTCTACTAACTCTAACGGTGTTCTGACGGATCCATGACTGCCATGGGCTACTTAAGATTCTTATCCGAACTGTCAGGAAACAAAGCATCAAAAGAAACATGCCTATCCATCCTGAAAAAAGTCGGCCTTGAAAAGGATGCCCATAAGAAAACCGGTAAATTCTCATTCGGCATGAAAAAGAAGCTCGGCATCGCCCAAGCCATCATCCATAACCCTGAGCTCATCTTTCTCGACGAACCAACATCAGGCCTGGACGCCGAATCCGTCATTCACATCCAGCACCTCATACGTGAGCTGCATCATGAAGGCAAAACCATCTTCATGACCTCCCACAACCTGGACGAAGTCGAAAAGCTCTGCACAAGAATCGCTATCATGAAAGACGGTCAAATCATCAAAACCGGATCCATGGACGAACTCAGATCCTACTACCAATCAACCATTCTAGTCAAAATCAAACACGGAAACATCCCTACCGCAGACATGACCCAGCTCACCCAATGGCTAACCCACGTCGGCGACAACCTAGAAATGAAAGAGCAACATATCATCATCACCGTTAACCAGGAGAAAAAAATCGCAGACATCATCCGCGCCTTCAACCAGTGCAAGATCGATATCTATCGTGTGGAAGTAGAAGAGCCTTCTTTGGAGGAGATTTTTTTGGATGGACAAGTTGGGGTTAGGCGGGTGGTTTAAAATAGTTAAAAATCAGGGACGTGAGTTGGGAATCAACTGGTTGATGATTCCCAACACACGCCCCGTATCTAACAGTTTAATATTCTGGTTTTAGTCAGCAATCTTTCGAGTATCGAGTGAAACAAGATCTACGTCCCCGTGTTTCGAAAAGTCATGGCTTTAATTATATTCGGCTGTTTCCATATTAATTTTATTGATCGAAAAAAGTTACTATCTTGGAAAATATAAAAATAATTAAAAATATGAAAATAGGATAAACTGCTATTAATACATTCGCTATTCTTTCTTGAAGAATAAATCTCTTAATTTCTTTTTTATACTTTATTTGATTTTCATCGGTTGACCTATAATAATCAATATTTGTATGATTTTCTTTTCCAATAATCAATTTTTCATATTCTCTTTGAAAACTTTTTAAAACCGTTTCGTCCAGTGTTGCGCCGCTAGTGGCAAATCGATCTAACTTATTAGTTAGAACATCTAAGTGTTGGTAGTTCACTTCAAAATCCCCTGCTCGTTCTTTATAATTTCTTAAACTAAGAAAGAGTGTAAAGTAAGTAATGGAGAGTGAAAGTATAAGTAATACTTTTGCTGTAAACAGCCCTCCGTCACCTGCTAGATTTAAGAACCAAACTGATAAAATTAATACTACTAGTGAATAAAAATGGGTTATTTTTTCGTAAAAATTATTTTTTGTTCTTAATCTCTTTGAAGCTTCAATTCTAGACTTTCTAGTTGCTTTAATTCGCTTCTTCAAGTCAATAAATTCTTCTTCAATACTTTTAGCATAGTTTTTTTCTTCTGACACCTTTTTCCTACCTCCACCATATTTCATGGATTAAAATAAAACTTATTTTTGAACATCCCAAACATTAAATGGAAAATCCCTCTTAAATCTCATCCTATCTTTTTACATTCGACAAGAGTGAACTTTTTCCTTCATTTATCATGTTTGTTGATTATTTAGTTTTTTCCACTTGAATATAGAAAGAAAACACCTATTCTGATACGATGTTAAGCGACCAAACCCACATCACAGAAAGGTGTTTTCTATGAACCAGTTTAGCACAATTTCCGACTTGTTTGATCATTTAATTTCAACAGATTCATTTCAGTCTTTACTCGAAAAGCACGATTACACGGACGTTTCTCGTAAATTCAGTGTGAGAGATCTCATTGATTTTCTCATGGCCGCAGCGCTTGAAAAATGGGATGGCTACCGTGACGGTGCGGACCGGATGGCCTCCCTTCAGTTAAAGGCTGTTCATTATTCAACGATCAGTAAAAAGGCCGCAGAGGTTCCTTATGAGTTAGTCAAGGATCTGTTTCACCTGCTTGTTAGCCACTGTAATCGCGCTCAAAGGAGATCGAAGCCGATCAGACATGCTTTACTATTGATTGATTCTACGACCATCACCGTTGGAAAATCGAATCCTTCTTTCAATGGATTAAAGGGGAACTGAATGTCCCGACTTTATTTGGGACATCGCCAAATGCGGTGTTTTCTCAACTATTTATCGCGCTGCTCACTTATCTGTTGATCAAATGGACCTTTAGTGAAATCAAGAAAAAAGTGAGGAAACACCTGTCACAAAAGGGTTTTATGAGCATGTTTATATGTGATGCTTTACCAATCGACTGGCGGAATGCGCTGTCAGAATGGCTTTATGATCTTAGACATGAAGTCTATTAAACATACCTAAATATTGGTTAATCAACAGACGTGTTGTCATAATTTGAATTGAATCGTTCTCATGAAGTGATTCAATTGCAACTAACCAATCTTTTTTTAAAGATATAATATTGAAATAAATAGCCTTCTAGATTTTAACGTAATTTATTTATATATTGACCTTGCGAAACATAGGGACGTATATGATGAATCATTCGCGTCTCTAATGGTTCAAAATATACGTCCCCACAAATCTTAATGTGCGGCATACGTCCCTACGCATAAAATTCATTTTTTTACAATTTTTATTCATCTCCCCATAAATCCAGCGGGTGGTGTTTTTTTATTTTTTATTTCTTTTGGCTTAGACACATCTTTAAATATTCCGGGCTCTAGTTCAAAAATATTTATTATAGCTTGTTGGTTTCCATGAACGTGAGAAACTGTTCTCTCATGTCGGGTTAATGGTACTTGAACGGATGAACCTCCAAACTCCCCAGTATTAGCAAGTATAACGGGCTGAAACATATGATAATGTAAATAAGCAATCATGTTATCAAATGTTTGTATATCCTTATTTAAAGCTGCAACTATAAAGACGTCTGATATATCTCTTAAATCGGCAGTTAATTTCATATCCGTTGCATCATAACAAATCGCACCAGTGAGATTAATATCATCTCTTCCATCCTGTAAATTAATAATTAATTGATAATTTCTTGATGAAGTGATTTTCATTTTCTTTTCATTAGTGGTCATGTAATACTTTCCCTGATATAAGGGAGTAAGTGTTCTACCAGATTTTGTTTTAGTTCTAATTAGCCAAAGAGCTTGATTTATAACTAAATCCGATGAGTTTAATTTAGTAAAAGTTAAGCCTGCAAAAATATGAGCTCCCGTGCTGTCAGAAAGTCTCTGTAAAATATCCAAGTCATCTGGATGAACTGATAGTTCCGGGAAAATGATTACATCAATAGCACCTTTACTACTATTTATGTTCTTTTTTACATAATTCGAGGCTTTAATTTGTTTAATTAATAGTTCACACATTGACGCTAGATGATCTCTATGTTTAGCTCTAAAATTAACACTCCAACTTGTTGGATCTTTTTGATTAAAGTCTGTAGTCTGAGGCATTAATGTCTGGACTATCGCACACCTTAAATTATTCGATTCTTTCTCGGAATTTTTAGGAACTGGCAACTTATACATAGGAGTATTTGATAGATCTCCATACAATACAGCTTGTTCATCCAATCTATTTTTGATTAGTTTATGAAAGTCATTAATATCAATTACATCATCCCAGTCTTTTATAAAAGAGTTGAATGAATCTATTCCAGGCCACTGAAGAAGTTTATAAAGCAGCTCGGTTAACCAAGGGGTTATAGGTAATGGTTCACCCATCAGTGCTGATCCTTGATTAATTAATGAAAACTGTCTAGTGACAGCAGTTGATTTAATTCCTCTATATACATCAATATCATCACGATATAAAAATGTGTGCTCAGTATAATCCCTGCTACCTACTAAACAAGATCTAATGATGGTTCCTAATGTATATGCCCAGTAATAATTTTCATCTACCCATGTTGGAAATAAATTTGAGTTATTTCGTTTTTTCTTCTTATCATATTTTATTTCTATAAATTTATCGATATCTTTATTCTTTGGATTTTGAATATCTGACCAGTCTCTGCAACTGATTGTTAAATAATCTATTGCGTTTATATTGTTTAGTATTTCAATACTATCTGAATTAGTTAATATTGCTTTGATTAAGAGTAATACTGCATTTTCCTGTTTGAAAGGATTATCTAAACTATAAACCACTTTAAGCAAAGGTGACTTATCAAAATTAGTAAGTTTTAAATTCTCTCTTTTTAACGTGTAATAACTTACTTCTTGAGGTGACAGTAATTTCCGCATTGAAGCTCCTTTGTTTATTTCTCTCTTTATCAACTCCTCTAAAAATGCTGGTTGAGTTTCTTTCAAAATGCGTATAACCTTTTGTTTATCCGAAATATTCAATGTCTCGAATATCTCTTGTAAAAAAGCGATGGCTTTTTCTTTATTGGGGTTCATTTGTTGAAAAATTATAATATATGTTATTAAATCACTGATATCCTCATCGGCATCGAATTTATAGATAGATGAATTATATAACGCCTTATAATGTTTTAATTCTTTAACATCCATCGAAAATGTAAAACCTAAATTCTGATTTGTAATCAAATATAAAACTGCTTGTTGTTGAACATACCAAGGAAAAGGTATGTGATACTTCAACACTTTTTTTGCGAATTTACAAATCCTTTCTCTAAATATATTCAAATTGATATTTCTCGAATAAATCTTTTCATTTCCATAACCTATATTTACTGCAGCTGCTCTTAAAAGATCAGCCGTTAGATATTCGATAGTTTTTTTCTCCTTAAATGGAGTATTTTCATCATAAAGCTTGTTTTCTATGGCATCTAATACAGGGTCTAACAGTTGAAAGTCTGGATGTAAATCGAGACCTACCTTTAAAAGGAGGGAAAGAGACGGATTATCTGTCCATAGTGAAATTAGTTTCCTTGCTGCTGCTTCAAATTGTTGGTCAATAATTTGTTCAGCTGTAACAGGCTGATTATTGATTTCACTCCACGAAATTTCTTCTCCTAATACGGTCATGGTACGTTTGTTTCTTAACGTTTTTACTAGTCTAGTAGCTACAAAGCGCTTTAAAGTATCATCTTTAATATCTGTATCTGTTGAAAAAATGTTAGAGAGTTTGAGTTTATTTGAACTTACATTTACCCTATTTAAATCATTTGTAGAATTAAGTAATCCATAAAGTTCTCCTGCGATTTGTTCTAATGAATCTGCATTCGGGGTTCCGCTAATTCTATTTTGTATACTATTCATTAAAGAAGATATGTTTTTTTCAGATGAAACTTGTTTAAAAGGAATAAGCTTTGTTTTTTGTCCATTAATTGAAATTTTACTCTTAGCTTTTATTTTTTCTAAATAACTCTCCAGTATTGTTGTAATCCTACTAATTACTAATTTTTCTATATTATTATCATTAATTTCTTTATCTTTTTTTACTTTTATTGTTATCCTAATATCATCTACATACCTACAATAATCTAATACTTTAATGCATTGATTTATGTTTCTCTTTCCTATTTCGTTACCCATATCCTGATCAAAATTTGTAAGATATGCATTGGAAAAGAAGCCACTTGATACCAACCCTTGGGGCAGACCAAGACCATATTTAACTACATCATTGTTATCATTTGTATCATCATTAGAATTTTTAAAAAAACTTATGTATTGTTCATCTTCTGAATCCCATCTCCAGTCAAAAACTTGTTCCAATTGTTTAAAGAAGTTTTCATAATCATTTTCCAACTGTATTGAATATTCTTTACAATAACTTTTATAGATATCTTTAAGAACGTTTATTAAAGCCGTTAGATCAATATTGTTATAAAATTTCTTCAAATCAATTGAAACGATAAAAAGTTCCTCATCGAACTGGACTGTATCATTATGATGTCGACAAACTTCGTAAGGTCTCTTTAAGAAAGTTTGGTAATCAATATAATATTTCCTATAAGATTGAGCGTTCCCCCAATTAAATTTTGCTTGTTTTTTCTTATTAAAATGAGATAACCACTCACAATGTAGACGGTTGCCATAGCTATAGACTTTTCTCTTTTGAGCATCTAAGTAACCACTATACTCTGTAGGTCCCTGAGCTGTTTCAACTGCATCAGCGAGGCAAATCATAGCGGCACTAGCGACAGTCTGATCTTCAATATTAAGATGCGCTAATGGTCTAAGTTCTTGACCCTTCTCATTTTCTGATTTTTTAGGTATCCACTTATCAGTCCCCTCTGGAAAATACCATTCATGGCTTTTAGGAGCAGGTACAAGTCTTAGGGAAGAAGGTCTATATTCATTATTTTTTAATCTTGTTGATAAATCACTTATGTTTGAACCTAAGTTTATGACACTACTATCTAACTCTAAAATATCCGCATACCAATTGTGTTGTCTGATATAATTATGTGATTTCTTCCATGCACTTGATAAAATAACTGGATCATTTAAAAAGCTAGGGTCTGGTCTAAGATTATTATATTTTTCAGTTAATATTTTCACATTATCACACCTATTAAATTTATTTAGTTTGGTATTAGATATTTATTTTTACTACCAACCATTTTTCTCATACCTAAACTAACCTTTAAGCATTGATAGGTGGCAATTGAAAAACAAAAAACCCTCCCCATCACACTTACAATAAGTGTAACGGAAAGGGTTCCATTGTACTACATTTTTTCGCAAATTTTTCTAATTTTCCCGATTATTCTACAGTAACACTCTTCGCCAGGTTACGTGGCTTATCTACGTCGCAGTCTCTGTGAAGGGCTGCGTAGTAGGCGATCAGTTGTGTTGGAACAACTGAAACTAGTGGTGCCAGGAGTTCGTGTACGTGTGGGATGACGTAGCTGTCTCCTTCTTCTTCAAGGCCTTTCATGGCGATGACGCATGGGTTGGCGCCGCGGGCTGCTACTTCTTTGACGTTGCCGCGGATGCTCAGGTTGACGTTTTCCTGTGTTGCAAGGGCAATGACAGGTGTGCCGTCTTCGATTAGAGCGATGGTTCCGTGCTTGAGCTCGCCGCCTGCGAAGCCTTCTGCCTGGATGTAAGAGATTTCTTTCAGCTTCAGCGCCGCTTCTTGAACGACATGGTAATCCATTGAGCGTCCGATGAAGAAGGCGTTGCGTGTTGTGCTTAGGAAGTCGCGTGCGATTTGCTCGAATGCTTCCTTGTCGTCTGTCAGGGTCTGGATCGCGTTTGCGACGATGCCAAGCTCCTGGATCAGGTCGAATTTCAGGTCGAAGCCTTTTGCTTTTCCTGCTACTTCAGCCAGGATCGCAAGGACAGCGATTTGGGCTGTGTAGGCTTTTGTTGATGCTACCGCGATTTCAGGACCAGCGTGCAGCAGTAACGTGTGGTTCGCTTCACGCGAAAGTGTTGATCCTGCTACGTTTGTCAGTGTCAGTGCCGGGTGGCCAAGCTCTTTGATGTGTACGAGTACGGCACGGCTGTCTGCTGTTTCTCCACTTTGAGAAATAAAGATGAATAATGGCTTTTCAGAAAGCAGTGGCGTGTTGTAGACGAACTCACTTGCCACGTGTACTTCTGTTGGGATCTTCGCTGTTTTCTCAAGGTATTCTTTTCCGACAAGACCTGCGTGGTAGCTTGTTCCGCAGGCAATGATGTAAATGCGGTCAGCTGCGTTGACAGCGTCTAGTGTAGACTGCTCGATTGTCAGCTCACCTTTGTCGTTCTGGTATGCCTGGATGATTTTACGCATGACAGCTGGCTGCTCGTCGATTTCTTTTAGCATGTAGTGAGGGTACGTGCCTTTTTCGATGTCGCTTGCATCGATTTCAGCTGTGTACGCGTCACGTTCAACGACTTCGCCTTCAAGCGTTTTGATTGTTGTGCTGTCTTTTGTCACGATGACCATTTCTTTGTCCATCAGCTCAACGTACTGATCAGTAACCTGCAGCATCGCCATTGCATCAGATGCAACAACGTTGAAGTCTTCTCCAAGTCCAACAAGTAATGGGCTCTTGTTTTTCGCTACAAAGATTGTGTCTTCGTTCTGGTTATCTAAAAGCGCGATTGCATAAGAACCTTTCAGCTCTTTTAATGCTTTGCGGAATGCGTCTTCTGTTTCAAGACCTTCATTGACAAATGTTTCAATCATCTGAACGATGACTTCTGTGTCTGTTTCAGACTGAAGCGCAACGGCTGACAGGTGCTCACGCTTAAGACCTGAGTAGTTCTCGATGACGCCGTTGTGTACAAGCGTGAAGCGGCCTGATGCACTCTGGTGAGGGTGCGCGTTGACCTGGCTTGGTTCACCGTGTGTTGCCCAGCGCGTGTGCCCGATTCCGATGTTCGCTGTTACGCTGTCATCTACGATTGCGCGAAGATCTGCGATACGTCCTTTTTCCTTGAAAACAGATACGCCGTCTTCGTTTTTCACTGCGATACCGGCAGAGTCATAACCGCGGTATTCAAGCTTTTCAAGACCTTTAAGCAAAATTTCCTTAGAGTCAGTTAATCCAATATATCCTACGATTCCACACATAATAATTTTTCCTCCAATATGGATCCGGAGGGCATGACCGAATAGAGGACGGTCGGGCCCTCCTTTTCTCTTTTATAAGTTTTTTTGGTGCTGCAGCCCTGCGTCTTTGTCCATAAAGTCGCCTTTATGATTTCAGATCACAGGTTGTCGGCTGTGCAGTCATCAGCCGGAAGGCATCCGCCGAATCGTCGATGCTCCTTCTCCTCGTCAACTGCCGCTCCACCGGGCAGTCCTGGCGCTTTGTGTTGCTCTGTTTGCCTACCTCACGATCCACCTTTCTCTCTCTAGAATGATTTGAACTTTTTGTGTATACCCCGTTTACATAAAGTTTACACTCTTTCCATCATACGCGACATCACTTTTTTTCGTCAATCGTGATTTTATCACGCACGAAAAGGATTATAGCACGTGCCGCGTTGCCGTGGGTTACGAAAACGTTACATTTCTATGTATGCGGTGGTACATAGGATAAGACGCCGGGAAATGAAATAAGTTTCATATTTGAAAAAATAATTTTATCGGGCCTCCGGTATGGTATAATCACATATTGTAAAAAATAGAAGGTTTTTGGTTTTTTGGGTGCGGATTGCGGGGGTGGCGATTTGTATCGTTACGGCTGGTTTTTCAATCGTTTGGCATGATTTTTCGCTTGTTTCAGACGGGGATTCAATCGTTTCAGTTTTTTATTGTATCGTTCACCTGCAACGTGACATTTTTTGTTATGTTCACTGCATGGATTGTTCCGTTTCAGGTAACGATTTGTATCGTTCCAGCCCGTTTTTGTCCTGTTTCACCCAACAGCCACCATTACATACAATAACTCTTTTATGGAGGATACGATGAAGATTAAACTTAGTATTACAACCTTTCTAATCTGGCTTGCCATCGCTGTGCCTGCGGGTGCCTTTACGATTGATGAGGTAAAAGTGCGCGCCTGGATTGAGCCGGATGGGGATGTTATCGTCAATGAAGTGTTTCATTATACATTCGATGACAGGCAGGAGGATATTTTGCGCACGATTCATGAGAGGGGACATGAAGGTGTGGAGGCGTTTGAGGCTTACCGGGTCGTTGGTGAGGAGGATCGACCAGGGTATTTATCCGCTGAGGATTTAAGTCCGGTTGATGTGGTCAGCAGCGCCAATGAAATGCGGATGAATATCAATGCCGAAGCCGGTGAGTATAAGATTTTTTATGCATATACGCTTGAAGAAGCGGTTGATCGCTACTATGAATACAGCGAGCTGTACCTTCCCTTCTTCGGCACGGGCAGTGAGCATGATGAAGATCTTTATAACGTGACGATCGAGGTTATTTTCCCGGAGCCGGTTGCACCTGAAAACTACAGCGCCTTTTTCGATGACCGCAACGGGCGGATTGTGCATCAGGAGTCAGACGGTGTCATGTTCCAAACACCGGAATCACCGCTGTTTACGACAACGGAGGTGAAGGTCCTGTTTCCATCAGAGGTTGTGCCATTGATGCCTGCTATCGCCGCTCCTGTATCGTATGAAGAGGCGGTGGAACGTGAGGAAGCTGCGCTTGCCAGAGCGGAACGTTTCCGGGGCATTCAGGATGCGATCAGTCCTGTGATGGCAGGTGCAAGCGCCATTTTGCTGGGCCTTTTAATTGTATCGGGCGTGCTTTTCTTGATCCGTAAACGAAGACAGCGCGGAGATGCCATTGATATCATGACCGTTGATCCGCTGATGCTGTATTTTATTCAGTTTAAATCTGCCTCGATTCAGCACAGACTGATCGCCGGCCTGTATTCACTTGTAGAGCAGGGTGTGTTGAGAACGTCCGTCGTATCTGTCGGCAAAAAAGGATTGCCAGAGGAAACGGTCGCATTTGAAAAAGTCGGCAATAAAAAGGATTACACGGATGCTGAGACGTACTTACTCGACTGGCTGTTTCCGACCGGCGGAACCTTCAGGCTGGATGAAGCGCTTGGTGAGGACGTTCACAGCAAAACGCGTTTCAGCTATCGTGAAAATAAGTGGAGCAGGCTTGCGAAAAAAGAATTTCAACAGAAGCTGGGCACGGTGCGGTGGCCCATTATTGTGCGGAATAGTCTTCTTGGATTACTTTTGGTGCTCGTCTTAGTCTTTCAGGTGCTTGACCGCTCCGGCATTTGGGAGATGGTGATTTTCACTGTGGTTGCAGGCTTTTTACTCGTACAATCTATCCGCTTGCCTATGCGTAAGCGCTGGGCCATTCTGCTCGTATTCGTCAGTTTTTTCGCTGCCGTGAGTCTGGAGAGTACAAGTTCGGCAGGAGCCTTCTTTTTGTTTTTTATCACGGCACTTTTTTATATCCTGCTGATCCCGATCTTTACAGAAAACCTGGAGTTAAACCGCATCAAATCCAGTATTCAGGCTTTCCGTAAGGTGCTTGATTCAAAAGAGACATTTACGATTACGGATGAGGCGCTTGACCCGTGGATGCTGCGCGCTGCCATGATTAAACGCCGGAATGCCAATCTGAAGCAATATGCGCCTAAAGATGCCGGCAGCCTGCGCGATCATCCGTTCACGTATGGTGTCGTGCACAGGAAAGATCCTTTTAAATTCATGAGTCACATGCTGAAAAGGAACCGAAATTCCTCTGACGGCATACTGATTTTTGATGACGGTCCTGCCAACCATCACGACCACGGCTCCTTTGATGGAGGCGGTGACGGTGGCGGCGGTGGTGGCGACTGATTCATCGTGTGAGAAACCTCCGTGAATGCGGAGGTTTTTTGTGTGGTTGAAGGCTGCTTGCGGAGATGGGGCTTCATTGGTAGACTGTCTCGTCTGCGGAGCCGCCTTATTGCTCAGATTCTGCTTCTTGATTGCCGAAGAGCTGCTTGCGCAATTGGGGTTTGTAGATCAGTCTGTCCGGTTCTGCGGTACCTGTCCTGCTGAATGCACTTGGGTAACCAGTGATGCGATTTCTGGCGGCGCCCGGGATTCCTTCACTGTTGGCACTTATTCGATCGCTTGAGATTTTATTTCGTGCTTTTCAGATTTTTATTCCTTCTTTCTGGAATTTAATTCCTTCACTAAGCTTATCCAGCTCCTTTTTCCCTTCATTGCAGGACAAGATTCCATCACTCCGGCCTCCTGATTCCTTTACTCCACAACTTTATTCCCTCACTTCCGGTCAGCCGTTTAAAGACACATCCTCATCCCCTCATTTCCCGCCAGCCGCCCAACAACGCATTACCTCTCCGCCAGACACCCGCCACTGCCCAAACAAAAAGAAACAGGCACCCAAAGGATACCTGCTTCATTTAACTTGATTATGCTTTTACACCCATCTCTTCTTCCACGACTGCAGCGATACGGCTGACGTACTGGTCGCAAAGTTCTTTGGTTGGGGCTTCCGCCATGACGCGGACGAGTGGTTCTGTGCCGGATGGACGCACGAGGATGCGGCCGTTTCCGTTCATTTCTTTTTCGACTTCTTCGATCACGGCTTTAACGCGTGCATTGTCGGTTACGCCGTGCTTGTCGCTTACGCGGATGTTGACGAGCTTTTGCGGGAAGATTTCCATTTCAGCCGCAAGCTCAGACAGCTTTTTGCCAGTCAGCTTCATGATGTTGACGAGCTGAAGACCGGATAGAAGGCCGTCTCCTGTTGTATTGTAATCAAGGAAGATGATGTGGCCGGATTGTTCTCCGCCCAGTGTGTAGCTTCCTTTTTTCATTTCTTCTACAACGTAACGGTCACCAACAGCGGTCTGGATGCTTTGGATGCCTGCTTCCTCAAGCCCCTTATGGAAACCGAGGTTACTCATCACCGTTGATACGACTGTGTTCTGCTTCAGGCGTGCTTCTGATTTCAGATGCTTCGCGCAGATGAACATGATCTGGTCGCCGTCTACGATCTGGCCGTTTTCATCGATCGCGATCATGCGGTCACCGTCTCCGTCAAAGGATAGACCGACGTCTGCCCCGCGCTCTTTTACAAAGGCAGCAAGTGCTTCAGGGTGTGTCGAGCCGACACCTTCGTTAATATTCAGGCCGTTTGGTGATGCACCCATTGTTGAAAGGTCCGCATCAAGGTCGGCAAATAGGTGTGTAGCAAGCGCTGATGTTGCACCGTGCGCACAGTCTAATGCAATATGAATGCCGCCGAAGTCTTCGTCAGCTGTCTGCTTCAGATACTGAAGGTACTTCTGTCCGCCTTCGAAGTAATCTGTCACAATACCGAGATCGCCTCCTGTTGGGCGTGGTGCCTGGTCTGTTTCTGCATCGATCAGTGCTTCTATTTCATTTTCCTGCTCATCTGTCAGCTTAAAGCCGTCCGGACCGAAAAATTTGATTCCGTTATCCGGTACCGGGTTGTGTGAAGCTGAGATCATCACGCCAGCCTGTGCACCCATTGCTTTCGTCAGGAATGCTACACCAGGTGTTGAAATGACACCAAGGCGCATGACTTCTGCCCCGATTGAGAGAAGACCTGCAACGAGTGCGCCTTCAAGCATATGTCCTGAGATTCGTGTGTCACGTCCGATTAATACTTTTGGACGGTTCGTATCTTTTGTTAAAACATAACCGCCAAAACGTCCTAATTTATAAGCCATTTCAGGTGTAAGCTCTGTATTTGCTACTCCACGTACACCGTCTGTCCCAAAATATTTACCCATTCTAATCATCGCTCCTTAATTAATCGCTCCTGTTTTATACAGGATTACGCCTGCGCAAGTGAAATGGTGACACTTGGCCGCGACAGGATATATGTGACGTTCGAGGGCCCCTCCACCTGGACCTCAACGTTGTGTTCACCTTCATCTAAACCTTCAGCATCAATATACAGTGAAAAATCTTCTTCTGATAAGCCTTCAAGCGTCTCGGCATCACCCGATACACGCAGATTCAGCTCCCCGCCGGCCGGCTCTAAAAAGGTTGCCTGCAGATCCTCGCCAATATTTCTCGTTTCAACAGGAAGAGCCGACAAAGTCAGCTCTTCTGTTGTATTTTCATTATTATCATTGTCACCGGAAGCCGTTTCGTCCTGGTCCGGATCAGTAGTAACCGGTTCTTCAGTGTCAGCTGTCTCCTCGGTATTATCTGCGTTTCCTTCGCTTTCTGTCAATGTCACGACCGCAGAAGCCATTTCTGATGAAAGTTCTGAGACCCCTTCAGGTACCGGAATTGGCACTTCAATGCGCGAACCGCTTCTTGTTACGCCTGATATGTCAAACGGTACTTCAATCTGCTCAATCGCATCGATCGTTCTTGCCGGACCAAAGATCGTGACGGTTTCATTGACTAAAGAAATATTTTCAAGCTCAAGTCCGTCGCCAGGTTCGCCTTCCTGAACCGGAACAAGGGTTACTTCCTTGCTCGGCTGTGATATGTTGACGGTCAAATCCACATTTTGCGGTTCAATGGAAACCGGCAGCTTGTCCAGATTGCCATCAAGCACCTGAACGGCGGATTCAAAGGTGTCTCCATCCTCTACTTCTCCATCTGCACTCAGGGAGGCACGTACATAACGAATGGACTCGAGCACGTTTCTGGCGCCGGTAATTTCAACGGTCTCTGGCTCAACATCAATTGAATCAAGCTGATAGCCTTCCGGAACGATCGACTGGTTGAACTCGGCATCCACTCTGAATTCCTGTGTCAAGCGCTCATCAATGGTGACCGTTGCCACAGAAGGATTCAGCGTGACACGAAGCTCAGGGGAAAAGTTCTCATATTGAATATTCACTTCGTGTGTCCCGATTCCAAGGTCAGCCATATTAATGAACACGCGAAAATCACGTGCGGATTCCGTTCTCATCACAAGCGCAGCAGGGCCTTCCACTGTGACGTCTATTGTGCTCGGCACACCGCTGACAACAAATTCTTCTTCGTTGTACATCGTATCAACAGGCACATTTTCAATTGTTTCGATATCATTTTGAGAGCTGGTCGAGCTGTTAGACCCTTCTTCTTCAGTGTTGGCGGAAAAAAACATAAAAAGGGCAATCATGAGGGCAAAACCTCGCAAAAACCAACGGCTTTCAAGGAATTTATCCATTAGACTTTTTCCCCCTCCAGTTCCATCGTGACAATCCGGATGTGCCGGCTTTTTCGTTAAACCATTCGCGGCGGAGGATCTTACTGAATTCCTCCAGCTCCAGGTTACGCTTGAGTTCACCGTTTGTCGTGATGGAGATGGCTCCTGTCTCCTCTGATACCACAATTGTAATACTATCCGTGACCTCACTGACACCCAGTGCAGCACGGTGCCGCGTTCCCAGCTCTTTTGAAATGAACGGACTTTCGGACAGCGGCAAATAACATGCTGCGGCTGAAATCCGGTTCTTCTGAACGATCACCGCTCCATCGTGAAGCGGTGTATTCGGAATGAACAGATTAATCAACAGCTCGCTCGTCAGCTTGGAATCCATCGGGATGCCGGTTTCAATATAGTCCCCCATCCCCGTTTCACGCTCAAAGGAGATCAGGGCACCAATCCGGCGTTTGGCCATGTAGCTGACGGCCTTCGTGACCGCTTCCACAAGACGTGTCCGCTCTTCATCCTCCTGCAAATTACCTCTTGTAAAAATCCTTCCCCGTCCAAGCTGCTCCAGTGCACGACGAAGCTCCGGCTGGAAGATAATAATGACCCCGAGAACCCCCCAATACATGACTTCCTGCATAATACTTGCAAGTGTATTAAAACCAAGGAGTTCACTTAGTATCCGTACAATAACGATGACAAAGATTCCTTTTAGCAGCTGGACAGCCTTCGTCCCTTTAATCAGGGTAATCAGCTTATACAACAAATACCATACGAGGAGTATGTCTAAAAGGTGCACTGCAATGTCTAACACCGTTAAATCTGAAAATTGTTCAAAAAACGGCATGGGACTTCCTCCATTTATCTATTTAAAAGGGCTGTTCACTTATCTCTCTATTGTTCAGGCAGTTTTCACTTACCACCATCAGGTATAAAATCATTTAAACTCCACCATTATAACACAATGCCCCTGTTTCGTGTGTGTGAAACGGAATGTCATCAAACTGAAACAGCTGTTACTGTGCTTTTAAATAGTGAAAGACCTGTTCATCTTCAAGAACGGCACATGCCCGCCCGTTCCGCTTCGCGTGATACAGACGCTGATCGGCTTCCGCCACGACCTGTTCAGCAGAACGGTTCCGCTTAAAGATCGTGTAACCTACACTCATACTGAGCGTCCACTCAGGCTGTTGCAGATCCAGCAGTTCTACTTCTTTCCGAAGATCACTTAAAAAACGTTCGACATTAAATTCTTTCCCGGGAAATAAAAAGACAAATTCCTCGCCACCGTAGCGAAATGCCTTTCCAAGATGCTCGCCGCTCACCTTTTTCAGCATCGGGCCAACCCTTTCAAGCACATAATCGCCATATAGATGACCATAGTGATCGTTTGCCACCTTAAAGTGATCAACATCCCCGATCAATAAATGAAAAGGCTCATTGCGCTTCACGAGCTGCTCAAGCTCTTCATCAAAATGACGGACATTGTAAAGGCCCGTTAAATAATCCTGGCGAAGTTCATTTCCAAGATGTGCGGCCTTATCTAAATGCCTGCGTTCCTGCAAAACGAGGATGGCGCTGAAAACGGCCATGACAATTAAAATAAACGTCTGCAGTGCACCGGAAATCAGAACCTCCGGCGTATAGCCATTTAAAAAATACGGCATGGACCAGATGGCCATCATTAAGGCCATGGTCATCAAAACAGCACCGCGTTCTTTCCAGTAAATCATCGCGTGCATCAAAATAATATACATAATCGGCAGAAACTCACTTTCGATTCCACCTGTAATCGCTACGAGCCAGACAAAGGCGCCGTAATCGATCCACACACCACTCTGCAACAACCGCGGGAATAACAACTGCTGTCTTGTCGCTTTATATAATTGAACCTGCGCGAACACAGTAAATAGAAAAAAGGTCAAAACCAATATTGGAAACGACTGTCCGGTAAAGCCGATTTGTTCACGTAAATAAGGGATCAGATAGATTGCGAAGATCGCAATAAGAAAAATCCAGCGTAACAGGGAAAATAATTGTTCTGTTTTGATATCCTTCATCTTCCATCCCCCTCTCTTCATCACTTTAACACAATGAATGCGAATCGTCTTATAATTCTTTATACCCATTTTTCAACCAAAAACCACTTATTTTATTTTAAATCATTCATTTAAGTTCAGATACTGTATACAACAGAAAAAAGAACCACCTCAAGGGCAGTTCTTATGACTCGTTATCTGAAGAGCGACCGAAATCGCTCAGATCCTTCACAGCTGATTTAATCGAATACCAGAGCCATTCGAAGGCCTGGTCAATTTCTTCAATTTCACCTGTAACCGTTCCGGCACCTGCCGTATACTGTTCGCCGTTAATAACGGTCACATTACCAGTGACTTCCCCTTCCACACGCAGATCGCCGTTGCGGACCGTAAAGTCGCCCTCAACCGTTTCTCCTTCAGGAATCACAACCGTACTGCCCTCTACCACCACTTTTTCACTTGGTGTAAAGGCAAACTCATTGTCCCCACCCCATGTGGTGAAGAGGCTTCCGCTCATTAAGACGAAAAACACAGCTGCGGCTACAAACAGCGGATGACGCTGGAACCATCGATTCATACCGGCTTTTTTCTTTTCCTTTGGCAGTCTGTTCATGACGTTTGCCGTAAAGTCAGACGGCGCCTGGATATGCGATGTGCTCTGGACAAGCGCAATCGTCTTTTTTAATTCATGAAAATGAGTTTTGCACGCTTCACATTGCTGAAGGTGCGCCTTTAACTCCTTTTCCTGTTCTTGTGAAATCTCTTCATCTAAATACTCATGCATTAAATGCACGATGTGTTCAGGACAAGTGTTCACGAGACTCACCCTCTCCTAAATTGATCTTAATTGCTTTCGGAGCGCTTCCCGTCCACGATGAATTCTGGTCTTGACTGTTCCAAGCGGTAAATCCAGAATCTCACTGATTTCCTTCAGCGATAGCTCCTCTATATACTTTAATACGATCACAGAACGATATTTGTCGGGTAATAATGAAATTTCTTTCTGAATTGATTCCTGTAATTCCATTGATTCTACTTCATCCTCAGGCAACGGTTCATCCGACTCCACCTGAGAATACATCGTCAACCCCTCTGTCCCAGCAACTTCTGCATCCAGGTAATAGTCCGGTTTCTTTTTACGGATCCGGTCAATGCAAAGATTCGTGGCGATACGGAAAATCCACGTTGAAAATTTGCGGTCGATATCAAATGTATGAATGTTGGTATAAGCTCTGATAAATGCTTCCTGCGCAATATCTTCCGCCTCATGACGATTGCCTAACATCCTGAAACATACATGATACACTCTGTCCTTATAGAGTTCCACAATTTCGCCGAACGCATTCTGATCACCCTTCAGCACCTGCTGTATTCTCTTTTTCACGATGAGTTCCATTCTTCCTTTACCTCCGCTTCATGCGGCTCTAACCTGTTTACGGATCGAAGGCGCAAAAGGTTTCACGCTTTTTATTTTTATTTCGAGATTTTTTATGTACGTCCATTTTCGACCTATGTGTCGAATTACATCCCTTCTATTATACTATGTTTCGACACAAGGGTCATCCAGTTAAAGTAAAAAGATATGAAATTTTTGGGAATAGGTGGGGAGGGTATATGCGTGCGTAACATAGTTAAAAATTAAACAAACCGGAACAAGCTGCAAAAGGTTGTTCCGGTCTGTTCACCTTACTATTAAATGAAGAATTGCGTTAGCTTATTACAGAAGCTTTTCGCCAAACAAAGATCCAATTAAAGCAACTGCAACCGTTGCAGTCTTGTTCTTTTCATCAAGAATCGGATTCACTTCCACGAATTCAGCTGACGTCAGAATATCCGCCTCAGCGAGCATTTCCATCGCCAGGTGACTTTCGCGGTAAGAGATGCCGCCAAGTACAGGCGTGCCCACACCAGGTGCGTCACTTGGATCCAGTCCGTCCAGATCAAGCGACAGGTGCACACCATCCGTGCGACCTTTCAGATACTCGATCGACTCTTCCATTACACGCGTCATACCCATACGGTCAACCTCGTGCATCGTGTAGACGCGGATGCCTTTTTCCTTAATCAGCTCACGTTCCCCTTCATCTAAAGATCGTGCTCCGATAATGACAATGTTCTCCGGCTTTACTTTAGGCGTATAGCCGTGAATGTTCACAAGGTCCTCGTGTCCTAGACCGAGACTCACCGCAAGCGGCATCCCGTGAATATTACCTGAAGGTGACGTTTCACCTGTATTTAAATCACCATGTGCATCATACCAGATGACACCAAGGCTCTCATGCTTGCTGCTGATCCCTGCCAGTGAGCCGATCGCAATACTGTGATCTCCACCTAAAATCAGTGGAAAATCACCTGCATCCTTCACAGCCTTTACCTGATCCGCAAGCTCCGTATTTCCCTTTACCACAGCCTCAAGATTACGAAGGTTCGTCTCAGCCGTATGTACGCGCTCAGCCTGGTCAATCCGGATATCACCAAGGTCTGTCACCGTATGACCAATATTCTCTAAACGTTCAAGTAATCCGGCATAACGAATCGCACTCGGTCCCATATCCACGCCGCGGCGCATCTGACCAAGATCCATCGGTACTCCGATTACAGAGATGTTTTTCTTTTGCATGATTGCTCCCCCTTCAATGTACTGCCTTCTTATTGTAACGCTTTCATTTGAAGTGACTCAACTGGGCAGAATTATGTATATATATACAGGTGTCTATGGGTGGAGAACAGTTGGGGGAGTATTATGATGACTAGCGTGGTTATTTTATGTAGTTGCTTCTTTATTGTTCTTACTTTTGGGTTTATTCGATAGACTTTGCTCTTTATTTGATACACTTCGTTCGTTATTCTGCATACCTCTGGAAACATCCCGGCGAAGCTCGGGGCCTTTCATGAAGTTAGCTAACTGCAGCGAGCGGCTTTTCTATAAACTAAGCCTGCTATTCGATACACTTTCTTCTTCATTCTTCATACTTTTGGTCTTATTCGATATACTTTCACCGTTATTCTACACACTTCGCTCCTCATTCTGCACACCTCCAGAAACATCCCGGCGAAGCCCGGGGGCCTTTCATGCCGTTGGGTAACTCAAAGACAAGCTCGCGACTGGATCTGGACCATGGACTATCCGTTCCGAAGAGCATTGAGCGCAGCCTCACCCCCAATTAGATAGCCCTTCCTCATTATTATGAGGACCTCCACCATTATTAGACACTCCTGCCCCTTTATTGTGCCGACCTCACTAACTCAAAAACCAAAATAAAAAACGCCCCATCGATGATAAAATCGATGAGACGCTTTGTAATGAGCCATGAAGGACTCGAACCTTCGACCCTCTGATTAAAAGTCAGATGCTCTACCAACTGAGCTAATGGCTCTTGGCTGGGCTAGCTGGATTCGAACCAACGCATGACGGAGTCAAAGTCCGTTGCCTTACCGCTTGGCTATAGCCCAATGTTATTTAAGAACAGTATGCCCTAAAAAAACAGAAAGGACATCTTTTAATATGTCCGTTTTTTAAAAAATGGTGGAGGGGGGCAGATTCGAACTGCCGAACCCGAAGGAGCGGATTTACAGTCCGCCGCGTTTAGCCACTTCGCTACCCCTCCGTATTTAAATGAAAACTGGTGCCGGCAAGAGGACTTGAACCCCCAACCTACTGATTACAAGTCAGTTGCTCTACCAGTTGAGCTACACCGGCAAATAAATGGTGGAGAATGACGGGCTCGAACCGCCGACCCTCTGCTTGTAAGGCAGATGCTCTCCCAGCTGAGCTAATTCTCCATGGGATGATTTCATTTTAAAAGTGGTGACCCGTACGGGATTCGAACCCGTGTTACCGCCGTGAAAGGGCGGTGTCTTAACCACTTGACCAACGGGCCATGAGTGGAGCTTCCAACAGGATTTGAACCTGCGACCTCTTCCTTACCATGGAAGTGCTCTACCTGCTGAGCTATGGAAGCAGAAAAATGGCTCCACAGGTAGGACTCGAACCTACGACCGATCGGTTAACAGCCGATTGCTCTACCACTGAGCTACTGTGGAATATTGCCTAGCGACGTCCTACTCTCACAGGGGGAAACCCCCAACTACCATCGGCGCTGAAGAGCTTAACTTCCGTGTTCGGCATGGGAACGGGTGTGACCTCTTCGCTGTCATCACTAGACTATTCTGCTTGCTTGGAACAAAAACTATTATACCAAGTTTCCATTGCTGATTTCAACAACAGGTTTAAAAGAAAGAACAAAAAATTTCATTCCCTCAAAACTGGACACAACATCAAACAACCGCAAGGTTTTTCCGAGAATCACCGATTTGGTTAAGTCCTCGATCGATTAGTATTCGTCAGCTACACATGTCGCCATGCTTCCACCTCGAACCTATCTACCTGATCATCTTTCAGGGATCTTACCACTTGCGTGTGGGAAATCTCATCTTGAGGGGGGCTTCATGCTTAGATGCTTTCAGCACTTATCCCG